>JBFJQA010000195.1:0-5838 GCA_041616875.1 Nitrospiraceae bacterium
GAGCCCATTCAAGGCGAAGGTGGGGTACAGGTCGCTGACCGCACCTATCTCCTCGGGCTCCGAGAGTTGTGTCGTCAGCGAGAGGTCCTGATGATATTCGATGAAGTCCAAACCGGTGTTGGACGAACCGGAACGCTGTTTGCGTATGAACAGCTGGGGGTGACACCGGATATCATGACGCTGGCCAAGGGGCTGGGGGGAGGAGTTCCGATTGGTGCGTGTCTGGCCACGGACGACGTTGCGTCCGCGTTTACGCCAGGGGCCCACGCCTCCACGTTTGGGGGAAATCCCCTGGCCTGTGCGGCCGCCCTTGCCGTGTTCAGGGTTCTCTTGGAAGGCGGCCTCCTGGAACGGAGTCGTCGTGCCGGGGAGCATTTGGCAAAAGGATTGCGGGATATCAAGGGAGGGCTTCCTTTTATTGTAAAAGACGTTCGCGGGATGGGATTGCTCCAAGGCATGGAGTTGTCCGTAGACGGCCATGCGGTTATCGAGGACTGTGTGCGGCGCGGGATCCTCATTAATTGTACAATGGAACGTGTCCTGCGATTGGTGCCCCCGTTGATCATCACCCAAGCTCAGATCGATCAGCTCTTAAATACTCTGAATCAAGTCTTGAGCAAACGAGCTCAGTCCTCGTAAGCGGTACCTGCATGGCACGCATCCCTAGCCAATCAGCCAAGCGAGTACAATCGTTGCGCAGCCCAGCCAGTTGGGGCAAAGACCTTCTTACCGTCATGGCCATTCCCAGGCCTGCCATCTTAGGTTTGGTGCGCGTGGCCGAATCCCTGAAACGAATGCGGCAAGCGGGGATCCCGCATCAGCTTCTGGCTGGACATACCTTGGGCCTTGTGTTCGAAAAGCCATCAACCAGAACGAGGGTGTCCTTCGAAGCTGGAATGAATCAACTCGGTGGGCAGGCGCTCTTTTTCCCCGTTTCTGATATTCAACTCAGTCGGGGAGAGAGCATCGCGGACACGGCGCGTGTCCTCTCCCGATACGTGGATGGGTTGGTCGTCCGAACTTTTGAGCATGGCATCGTGGAGGAGTGGGCGCGTGAGGCCAGTATCCCAGTCATTAACGGCCTCACTGATCTGTGTCACCCCTGTCAGGCGCTCTCTGATCTACTGACCATCAAGGAAAAGAAGGGAAGATTGAAAGGCCTCAAGATCGCCTACGTGGGTGATGGGAACAACGTCGCCCATTCCCTGATGGCGAGCGTAGCCAAGACCGGCATGGCCATGAGTCTCGGGTGTCCGGTAGGGTACGGGCCTGATCAGCGGCTCGTCGAGCAGGCTCGCGTCGAGGCCGATCAGACAGGCGGATTCATTGAAGTACATGAAGATCCCTGGGTCGCCGTCAAGGAGGCTGATGTCGTCTACACTGACGTGTGGATTAGCATGGGTCGCGAGCGCGAGCAGGCCCGTCGTCTGAAGGCACTGGCACCCTACCAATTGAATCAACGATTGCTGAACCGGGCCAGGCCGGATGCCATTGTGATGCATTGTCTGCCGGCCCACCGAGGGCAGGAAATTACCGGTGATGTACTCGAAGGGCCGCAGTCGGTGGTCCTGGACCAAGCAGAAAATCGCCTTCATATTCAAAAAGCGATCCTCGTCCAATTGCTCAAGGGTCAAAGGAACAGGACACGCAAGAGCTAGAGTCCCATCACTCTCTCCCTAACACTTTCCGGGGTCAGCTGTTTCCGTATTGCGCATTCATCCGCGAGGAAGATGCACCGAAATCCTATCCATAAGGTCGTCCTGGCGTATTCAGGCGGGTTGGACACCTCAGTCATTTTGAAATGGCTGAAGGAAACGTATGGGTGTTCGGTCGTCGCCTTTTGTGCGGATCTGGGACAAGGAGAAGATCTCAAGGCGATCAAGGTCAAGGCTCGGGCGGTGGGGGCCTCCAAGGTCATTGTGGAGGACCTTCGAGAAGTCTTCGTCAGGGAACATGTCTTCCCCATGCTGAGAGCTAACGCCGTGTACGAAGGTAACTACCTACTGGGGACGGCCATTGCCCGCCCGCTTATTGCCAAAAGGCAGATCGAGATTGCGCGCCAAGAGGGGGCGGATGCGGTGTCCCATGGCGCGACTGGGAAGGGTAACGATCAGGTTCGGTTTGAATTGACCTACCTGGCGCTTGATCCGCGTATGACCATTGTGGCCCCTTGGCGAGAATGGTCCTTCCGTTCAAGACGTGAACTTATCGACTATGCGTCTAGGCATGGCATCCCGGTCTCCGCAACCAAGGCCAAGCCGTACAGTATGGACCTCAATCTCTTCCACATCAGCTATGAAGGAGGTATTCTAGAAGACCCGTGGCGCGCTCCTCCTGACGAGATGTTCAAAATGTCCGTGTCACCAGAAAAGGCTCCCGGTAAGCCCCGTGAGATTGAGATTGAATATGAACGAGGAGACCCCGTGGCGGTCAATGGCCGGCCTATGACTCCAGCCAAGCTGCTCGGGCACCTGAACCAGCTGGGTGGCGAGCATGGCATTGGACGAGCCGACCTGGTTGAAAACCGCTACGTGGGGATGAAATCCCGCGGCGTGTATGAAACACCTGGCGGCACGATCCTTCATGTTGCCCATCGGGCTTTGGAATCGCTCACTGTCGACCGGGAGGTTCTGCACTTACGGGACAGTCTTGTGTCGCGGTATGCTGAGTGCATTTACTATGGATATTGGTATACACCTGAACGGGACATGTTACAGACGGCCATGGATGAGGCCCAGCAAGATGTGACCGGAACGGTGCGGGTCAAGTTGTATAAAGGGAGTTGCACGGTGGCGGGTCGGCGATCCGACCGATCGTTATACAGGCTTGATTTCGCTACCTTTGAAGAAGATGAGTCATATCACCAGCGGGACGCAGAAGGCTTTATACGCCTCAATGCCCTGCGCCTCGCTATCCGCGCTCAGCGAAGAAACGTCCGCAAGCGACGCTGAGCGCGTGGGAGCGCTGCGTTACCGAGCAGAAAGTCTGCGCTTCACCAATATGGGCGATGAGGGCAAGGTGAAACGAAAGTCGGCAGGGAAATCTTCCCGCAGAACTGGAAAGAAGCGGAAGCCTTCGGAAGGAGGGGTGGCCAGATCCCAGGTTCCCCTCTCTTCCAAGAAACTGTGGGCCGGCCGTTTCGAGGAAGGTACTGTTCCGGTGGTGGAACGCTATACGAGTTCATTCAGCGTTGACTGCCGGTTGGCCCCTTACGATATCCAGGGTAGTAGCGCGCATTGTCACACACTCGCGAGAGCGGGGATTCTGTCAGCCGGAGAAGCGACAGTGCTCCTCAAAGGATTGGAAGAAATCAAGTCGGAGCTGGAGAATGGCCGCTTTCCGGTGCACCCGGGAGAAGAGGACATCCATATGGCGATCGAGCGTCGCCTCACCGAACTCGTGGGCCCCGTTGGCGGCAAACTGCATACCGGTCGAAGCCGGAATGACCAGGTCGCGTTAGATCTCCGCCTGTTTTTGCGTGATTCCCTTGGTGACCTGTTGGAGCGACTACGATCCTTTCAGGCTGTCCTCCTTGACCAGGCAGAGGCCAATATTGGAGTGGCGATGCCTGGCTACACGCATCTTCAAAGGGCACAGCCCGTTCTGTTTGCCCACCATCTCTTAGCCTATGTGGAGATGATCAGCCGGGATAGGGGACGAATTCGCGATACTCTTTGCCGTGTCAATGTGATGCCCCTTGGCTCCGGCGCCTTAGCCGGAACGAATTACCCCGTGGATCGACTCTACACGGCCAAGTTGCTTGGATTTCCAGAGGTGACAGAAAACAGCTTGGACGCGGTCTCTGATCGGGACTTCGCAATCGAAGCGTTGGCCGCCTTGGCCATCCTCATGATGCACTTGTCCCGCCTTAGCGAGGAATTGGTTCTCTGGTCCTCCCAAGAATTTCAGTTTATTGAATTGCCGGATGCCTTTTGTACGGGCAGTAGTATGATGCCGCAGAAAAAAAATCCGGATGTGCCGGAGTTGGTACGCGGCAAAACCGGCCGGGTCTACGGACACCTGCAGGCCTTGCTGACCACTATGAAGGGGCTGCCGCTCAGTTACAACCGAGACCTCCAAGAAGACAAGGAACCGCTCTTTGACGCGGTCGATACGGTAGCGACCTCGGTCGAGGTGTTAACGGCGTTAATCAAGAAGCTCACGGTGAGTCGCGCTGTGGTCGCGAACGCCGTTGAGTCGGGCTATATGCTCGCCACAGAGTTGGCGGACTACCTTGTCATCAAGGGGGTTCCCTTTCGGGAAGCTCATGTGGTCGTCGGTCGTCTCGTGCGTGATTGCCTGGCTCGCCGGAAGACTCTTTCCGAACTCACCCTTGAGGATTTGCTGGTCTATTCTGACCGATTTAAAAAGGACGCGCTGGATTCCGTGACGGTAGAGGGGGCCATCGAGCGAAAAGCCCAGGTTGGAGGGACCGCCCGAAAGCAGGTTGAAAGGCGTATCCGGACTCTCCGGAGGGCGCTTCGATGAGGGGGCAGTCTGGAGAACCGACCGGTATTCAGTCTCCCAGGTGTTTCAGATTCGGCCAGGAGGGGGCCGGGTCGATTTTTGCGGGAATCGTGTGTCTACTCGTGGTACACTTCCTCCCAGGCTGCGGGAAGGTCGGTCCCCCCATTCCCCCCGAGGATGTCGGAATTGCCGCAAAATTGGAGGAGAAAAGGCTAGAGGAAGCGCAAATAAGCGAACAGCCGGAGGGAGATCAAGTGCCACGCAGGCCAGATGAGAAGGCTGGCCCCGAGGTAATGGTCCCCCCTGAAGAAGATGTGATCCTGCCCCCTCTCCGGCCCATCGGAGGCCAGTAGCCAGCTTACCAGCAAAAAGCGACGTCAAGGGGGCAGCCAGGAGCAGTGGCACAGAAAAGAAGCCAAGGTATAGGCTGAGAGCCTCGCCGCCTCGGGAGATTTCTTAAGGAGGATGTACGTATGGAGCCAAGACGGAAAACTGAGAATGGACAGATTCTTTTGCTGGTTGATCCCTATCCAAGGAACAATCCATACCACTTGACGGCGAGTGAACGGCGGGCAGTGTGGTTCCCTAAGCTGAGCCTTCCCGTGATCGCGGCCTATACTCCACCTGGCTGGGATGTGAAATTGGTGGATGAATCGGTTCAGGATATAGACTTCGAGGAACCTTGCGACCTGGTTGGTCTTTCGGTCATGACCTGCTATGCCCCCCGAGCCTATGAAATCGCCACGGAGTTCAGGAAGAGAGGAAAAACGGTTGTATTGGGAGGAGTCCATCCGACCTATTGCCCGGATGAAGCCCTTCGGTATTGCGATGCTATTGTCTGTGGGGAGGCCGAGGATCTCTGGCCAGAATTGGTCTCGGATTTCGAGGCGGGGAAAATGAAGCGCATGTATAAAATGGAAAACTTCCCTTCCTTAGACCGATATATCAGTCCCCGCGTTGATCTGCTGAGTCCCGATGCCTACATGACCAGGCAGTGTAGTTTCACCACCAGGGGCTGCCATTTTGAGTGTGAGTTCTGTAGTGTCTCTCCGTTTAATGGGAAAACAACTCGGCGGAGACCGGTCCCTGAAGTCATCAAAGAGCTCAGCGAGGTCAAAAAATGGATGCACTCCGAGCTCATAGAGCGGATACGGAACGAATCAGTCTGGAAGGCTTTACTCACTGGCGTGAGAATTCGGTTAGGGATTGAGGATGGAAGTATCGTCGCGTTTGTGGACGATCTTCACAACAGCCATCGTCCCTACTGTCGAGAACTGTGGGAAGCCCTCAAGTCACTCAATATTAAATGGGGTTGCCAGGCCACCATGTTTCTGGGAGATGACCGGGAAATGGTCAAGCTGGCGGCAGATA
>JBFJQA010000196.1:0-5813 GCA_041616875.1 Nitrospiraceae bacterium
AGGGCGGGTCAAGATGAAAGTGGAGTCTCAGGCGAGTGCCGGCAGCTGGTTCGTATCTGTCCGAGAGGAGGCTAGGATGGCGCAGAAAACGGCCTATAGAGTTGAGAAGCGCGAAATATTTGAGCTTCTGGTCTCCAGTGGAGACATGTCACAGGCCGACCTGGAAGCGGCGCAAGTTGAAGCCATGGCTGCATCTGTCGATGTCGACAGGATCCTGGTCGACAAATATCGCATTCCCAAGGCCGATGTCGGTAAAGCTCTCAGCTCCTATTATCACTGCCCGTTTATCGAATTCAGTGAACGCACGCTGCCTGATCCTGCTTTGTTGAAAAACCTCAATGTTGACTACCTGAGCAAGAACCACTGGATTCCGCTTCGTCGCGATCAAACCACCATCGATATCTTAATCGACGATCCAACTGACTTGGATAAGGGCCTAGATATCAGACGAGCATTTCCTGGCCTGGTCATCCGCTTCGCCGTCGCTACAAGGCGAGACATCGAACTCTTCTTGTTGGCGGCCACGGGTCAGTTAGAACGGGGGTCAATCGGTGACATCCTTGGTGAGCTAGCCCATGAAGAACCAACCGAGATGGCAGAAGAAGCGCAAGGTATGTCCGTCGACGAGAACCACAGCGCCATCGTCCGTCTGGCAAACCAAATCATGGCGGAAGGGTATCGCGCCGGAGCCTCTGATATCCACATCGAGCCCTATACTGAAAAGAAAGAGACCGCCGTCCGTTTCCGAATTGATGGCACCTGTTCTACCTATATGAAAATTCCTCCTACGTACCGTCGCGCCATCGTGTCCCGATTTAAGATCATGGCGAACCTTGACATTGCCGAACGGCGGAAGCCCCAGGATGGCAAGATCCGGTTCAGGCTCGACAGAGACAAGGAAGTCGAGCTTCGAGTGGCTACCCTCCCGACGGCGGGGGGCAATGAAGACATCGTCATGCGTATCCTGACATCCAAGTCCCCCCTCCCCATGGACAAGATGGATTGCTCCGAAGCCATGATGGTGAAGATCAAGGAGTTAGCGGAACGGCCTTATGGGATCATCCTTTGCGTAGGACCGACAGGGTCTGGGAAAACCACAACGCTGCATTCCATCCTGGGATATATCAACACGGATGAGCGAAAAATCTGGACAGCCGAAGACCCCATCGAGATTACCCAAGAAGGGCTCCGTCAGGTCCAAGTCCATCCCAAAATCGGTCTGACATTTGCTGCGGCCATGCGGTCTTTTCTCCGCGCCGATCCGGATGTGATTATGATCGGCGAAATGCGAGACAAGGAAACGGCAGACATCGCGATTGAAGCCTCCTTAACAGGTCATCTGGTTTTGAGCACGCTCCATACCAATAGTGCGGTCGAAACCATCACCCGTTTATTGGACCTGGGGTGTGATTCATTCAATTTTGCAGATGCCATGCTTGGGGTGATGGCCAAACGCCTATGCAAAAAGACCTGCAACAATTGTAGAGAGCCCTATCACCCCACCGAGCAGGAGTATCTGGAATTGGTTCGTGGGTATGGCCCGGAGTACTGGAAGAAACTCGCGATCGAATACGATGAGTCGTTCACCCTCTATCGGGGCCTCGGGTGCGAGGCTTGTAGCTTCACCGGATTCAAGGGGCGCATTGCCTTACACGAGTTGTTGACTGGGACGGAGGAGATGAAAGCGATGATCCAGACCAAGGCTCGGCCTCAAGCCTTGCTCAAGCTCGCCATGGACCAAGGGATGACCACCCTCGTCCAGGACGGCATCGAAAAGGTGCTGGCAGGGATGACGACCTTCAAGCAGGTCCGGAGGGTGGCCATGAAGTAGGGGTGTGTGAGACTGGGGGTGCTCTCTCATGAAGAGCACCGTGGTCAACCACATACCGAGCCGTCGCAGATAGGATTATGTCTCAGAGTTTAGTTCGAGGGTCTTGACGAACGCTTGCAGTCGTTCCTGCTGAGTGCTATCCACCCTGATGAATTCCAACCCGGACTGAGATCCCGAGCACCATCGGACCGCCGCCAACTCGATGATCAGCGGAGAAGAATCACCAGGAAGATCAATGTGCACTGCGAGATAGTTTGACTTGGCAAGTGTGGCGTCGCTGAGAACAGCACAGCCCTCTGTCGACAGATTGAGGACCGTCCCTTTGCCAGAAACCTCGTCTCCCGAGAAGGAGACGGGAAGTTGTACCGCAAATCGTGGAGTCCTACGCTTCATCATCCCGCCCTCAAGGTAGAAATCCCTTTGCTATTAAAGATGCGTTGATAGTCGATGTCAATGATTATGTGGGTGCCCCACAGAACGCTACTATCTAGGAAAGTCCACTGATACCGGTAGACCGTCCGGGGGAGGAGAGCTCAGGTAGCAGCCACAACAGGTCTTCGAGACGCCAAGCCCAAGAATGGTTAGGAAAAGGTTTCTCGAATCACCCTGTTGCGTGTCGACCGTCGTCCGGCTGTCTAATTCTTTGAAGATTGCTGTGGCTGGACGGCAGAAATCAGGTTGAGACTCTGTGCGCTTCCGATCTCATCGAAAGTGATTGTCACTGCGCCTCTCTCGAAGCTTGAACTTCCCAGGAAGGGGCCAATCAGAGGAAGGAGCGTCACCGGGCTGATTCCAACTGTGACGTAGTCGTAATTCCAAACCTCGATGATCCTCGTCCTTTCCGAACTGCTCGTCGGGTTTCCAAGAATCCGAAACACATCTGCTTTTGTGGAAGTGCCCGGGGCAATTTTCGAGATCTTCTCACTCTCGGCCGCGGAGGGGTTGCCAGTCGTCGCACATCCCGATAAGAGGGCGAATAGAACAATTAACAGGAGACTCATATACACCGTTGAAGGTCAGTTGGGGACAATCTCTTGGCAGATCCTATCATAAGTGGCGAAAGGAAGGAAATTTCCAAGAATCGACCTGTCCTCCCCGTAACCGTCAGAACGTTGAATACTAGTATGGGGCCAACATCGCCGGTGGCTGTATTCCAATTTCTAAAGGCAAGATTATTCCTTACAGGGTACCCTGTGACCGTTCGGTCTTCGGATATTCAAGCCAGGGAGATGCTCGCCGTTGACATTCGCTAGTGGATTGAAGAATAAGAGACAACGAAGTGCCGGAAGCGCCAGCTAGCCTAAATGGACGCGTATCTGCCGGTTTACTCACGAGCGTTCACAGACAATAGCCACATCGACAATGTGTATAGCTATAGATGATGGTGTCAAGACATGTCTCCAGGAGGTAAGGGAAGATTCTGCTTAAAGGACGGATAGACAAGGAGGCTGAGCATGTGGTATCGGACCAGCGTTTGGCTTCTGCTCGCTCTGGTGTGGCCAACAGGTGTTAGGGGTGCGACTACAGCCGAGGAGGAAATCTTCGCCGGACTTCCTGGCGTCTTTGTCCTGGTCGAGGCCCTCGGCGATGAAATTCAGCAAGATGGCTTGAGAAGAGAGCAAGTGCAGACCGATGTGGAGATTCGGCTTATGCAATCGGGAATTCGGGTCCTGGGCAAGGAAAGGGCCTTCACGATACCCGGAGTCCCGTTTCTCTACCTTAACGTCGGGACGATCAAACACGGAACCGATTTCTACGCGGTGTGTGTTGATCTGTCTCTCCGGGAGCGTGTGCGGGTCACTAGAAAGGGCAAGACATTTTCTGTCGTGGGCACGACGTGGCGGCGAGCTTCACGAGTTGGGATGCTGTCTTCAGCTGCCATTGTACGAAGCATCCGAGAAGCCGTCGAAGATGCGGTTGATGAGTTCGTCACGGAATATAGGGCTTCCAATCAACAGTAGGAATACCTTGCCCAGGGCTTGGGTCAAGGTTGAGAGGGGTCTGCGGGTACCGCCCGGAGAGGACTCACCCACAGATCGCATCACCACCTACCACCGTTGCCCTCGAACACCGATTCTCCGTATAACGGGCAAGAGCGTTGGCGTTGTCTTCCACCGGGCGTTGCCGCCAATAGCAGTCGATACCAATGCCAACCTGATGGATGCGGACGACATCAGTCTTGCACTTGATGTCATCGGTGAAGCATTCGAGTGAGGGCTGGCCATTCGGAACGAGGAAGGCTAGGAAACCCACTGTGCCGGGCGATATGAAGTTCCTTCTGGGGGCGGGTGCCCCAAGAGGGTCAAGGAGCTCCAACGCCAAAGGAGTCAGATCAACAGGTAGTATTGGGCACACATAGGATAACACGTGAATGTGGAATGAAAACCTGGGGTGAACGTGCAGAGGTTCTTTTTCATAAACAAAGCAACTTGCGAAAACCCCAGGCAGTAAGGACAAACTCCTTACTGCCTGGAAAACACAATTCTTAGTGCCCATTCGAAAGAAGTGGGAATTAGCCTTTGGAATCTCCGCGCATCTTACTCAGCCAGAAGTCCATTTGTTTCCCGGCGGCCTCTCGACCTCCTAAGCCAAATGAGAGGGCCACGGCTACTGCAATTGAACCGAGTGTCAGCCCAAAGGCAAGGTTCACAATATCATCAGCTAATCCCATGGCACGTAGGCCCATGGCGAGGACTAATCCTAAGATGGCGAATCGGGCAACGTTGGCTATGGCAAGTGAATTCGCTCCGTGGAGTCGCAAGATTGCCCCATAGGCAAGATTGGAAAGCCAGAACCCCACCGCAATGATGATCCCTCCCAGTAGCACTTGACTGCCAAACTGAATAAACATGGACACAAGGCTGGAGACTTGAGAGAACCCAAGTCTCTGTGCTGCCTCCACGGTTGCGAAAAGCATGACGAAAAACACAATCACTTGTCCCACGAGGCGTGATGGTGTTGGTTCACCCTGGGCCACATGAGCCAAGCCGAGTTTTGATGGCAAACCGTCGAATCCCATCCCACCCAAAAGAGTGCTGATGAGATTCGAAACAAGTTGTGCCACAAAATAAGCAATCGCTAGGATCAGACCTGCGGCAAAAATGTTCGGAATGGTAGTCATTACTGCGTTGAGCATCTGGGTCGCAGGTCCCGTGATGGCTTCAATTTTGAGAGCCTGCAGCGCGGCAATAAATGCGGGCACCAGAATGAGGATGTATGCCACCAGGGCGATGAGTCGAGATAACCCTATCGTTCCACGAAGACCAGCCTTTTCTCCAAGACGATCTGTCCCGGCTGCTACCAGTAAGTTACTCAACAAGTCGCGTACAATCTTGGCTACAAACCAACCTACTGCACCGATTATGACTGCAGCCAGAACATTTGGGAGCATGGCCAAGATTTTGTCCACCATGCCCTGAACCGGATCCAGTAACCCAGTAAGCTGGAGTGCTCCAAGAATGGCGGGAACGAACAATAAAAAAATCAGCCAGTAGAGTACATTGCCAAGACTCTCGCTGATTGGTCGCATGCCAGCTCCAGCGCTCAGCTTTTCATCCAACGAGGTCGCACTGAGAGCCTTTGTGACGAGCATTCGCACAATAGACGCCAGGATCCATGCGACTAGAAGGAGAACGCCTGCGCCGATAAGTTTGGGAATAAACGCGAAGACTTGTTCAGCCAATACCTTGAGAGGTCCGGAGACCAACTCCAGTTTCAGCGCATTAAAAAAGGCAATGATAACCAGTAGCAAAATGAAAAAATACAGTCCTGTTGCAATCCCGGTCTCCACATCCATTTCAGTTCCGGTGCTTGATTGGAGACGTTGGTTAAGCTTGAGTAGCCCCAGGCCTTTTCTTGCGCCAGCACGGAGAATAATGGCAATCAACCATCCTATAACTAGGATAGCCAAAGCACCCAAGAGGCTAGGGAGGGTTTCACCTATCGTTCCTTGTAGGGACTCGAAGAGCTTAGTCAGGTCCAT
>JBFJQA010000197.1:0-5782 GCA_041616875.1 Nitrospiraceae bacterium
CATGCCTCCGGCATTCACGAGGGTCGATGCCGTCGACGAGGGCGAGCGCCTCCGTCATGGCGCCCAGAGAATCTACCACAAAGCCGGTCTTCCCGTCCGCCAGGATTTCCGGAACAGCTCCCTCATTAAATGCTAGGACAGGCGTGCCGCACGCCATTGACTCAATCAAGACGAGGCCGAACGGCTCCCCCCATTGTATGGGGAATACGGTGGCCCGCGCATGTCGGTACCATAGCTTTTTCTGTTCACTGTCGAGCTCTCCGATGTAGATGATCCGCTTGTCGCAGTCCAATAGAGGCTTTATCACCTTGCAGTAGTAATTCTTATCGACGGCATGCTTTCCGACGTCGACAAACAGCTCGATCGAACTCTTCAGCCCCTCGAAGAACTCCTTGTCCGCGGGTTTGTTCTGGACACAACCCGCGATAATGAGCTTAGAACCGGTCGTTTTGGCCAATTCTATGGCCTTGTCCTGCCCCTTGGCCTGAGTTATCCTGCCGATACTGAACAAATAGCCTCCCTTGTCCGGCGCCTCCTTGGATGGATACTCTTTCACTTCGATCCCATGGTGGATGGTCTTGTATATGTTCGCCAGCCCATGATACTGCCGCCTTTGGAACTCGCTTATCGCGACAAAATGCACGCGGGGGATTGGAACGAGGCTGCGCCCACGCTGGTAGAATTCTTTGATCTGGCTGTCTTTGGCATGAACGTGAAGGGTCATCACGATTGGCACGTGCGGGTGGAAGGCGCCGTTGAAAATGTAATCCAGCCATTCGTGCATGTGGATGAGTTCAATGTCGCCCCTTTGCGCCCTTTCCAGGGCCCTTGAAAGATGTGTATCGATGAGATTCCGTCGGTCGGCAGTGTCTCCCCGCCAATAGCCGCCGAGGCTTCGATGGACTGTTGCGTATTGCTCCCCCGCGACTCTTGAATCAGCGGAACAAGCGACGATCGAGCGATGGCCCAAAGAATGGACTCCGCTATCGATACTGCGGATGATGGCTTCTATGGGGCCGTAGCCGAGGCCCGCGACGATCGGTTTGTTGATCGTAGCCACGTGCAATACTGTCGGCAATCTGGGTTTCGTTTCTATTGTCATGTAAGGCTCCTGAAGACCAAAAAGTCACAACATCGCGTCGCGCTCACGAATCGTCCCTCCGGGAGGATCTCCTCACCCGTGAATCGATCACTGTCTGCCCCGCCCTTCCCTTCCTTCCTTGTGAGAGAAGGATGGGGTGGAGAGACGGACTGATCAACATCTCGAAATGGTCATCACCTATATGCCTGGGGGGTGACTCTCTTTCACCGAGCCGACCGCTCAAGCGCTGGCCTGCATTCGTAACGTGACTCAACTCAGGATGGGGACGGACTCGCTGACCAGGGAGCAGAACGTGCAACACTCCCCCGGCCATCCAGGCATAACAAGACGAGGACGTGGCTCTTAGAAAAGAAAGATCGCCACGTCCCATGCTCATACCTTCCATGGGAGGACGGCTCAGAGATTTTGGCGTCAGAGCGGCGTAGACCTAGGAATCGGACGCGCTAGGAGAGAGGGGAAAGCGCGAGAGATAGGAAAGTAGGCGTAGCCCAGAACGTCGTTAGTTAACCTTAGGCGTAAATGCGAAACTTGTCAACCTCATATTTCAACTTTTTGACGAGACCATCTAGTTGAACGATTCCACCAGGTTCTAAGAGATCGGGGCCGGGGTAGCGGGTCACTTCAGGGCAGAACGTTCGGGGTTTCTTGCAGGCGAACTTTGGTCAGATCTCCTGGAACCAAACGATTGTGCTCAAAATGTGCCCAATGCCACCACTCTCCACAGCATTCCACCGCACGCCCATGAAAGTAGACAATTCTTGTCACTCGTGGCTGTAAGAGGCCTGAGTGTTGTGGAGGGAGCCTAAGGAGGGAAAAAGGGAAGTCCCAACGCGGTGTCCTAAACCGCGAGGCCAAGCAAATGTACCGAGGGGCACTCCAAGGTGTCTAACGTTGGGCGTTCGTGCATGTCAAATTCACTCCCGGTTTTAGTCCCGGTTCGCTCCCGATTTTACTCTTGGTTCCGAATCTACCTCAATTGACGCTCCATCGGGACATCCTAATTTTCGTCATAACGGCTGGCCATCAGACGGCTGATTCCCTCTGAGGCGGTTGCGCGATACCTTGCATGGCCCCTTTTCGCCCTTTCTCAATGACGCCCGGTTGGTCGATAGAGGCGATGATGCGCATGGGGTCGCCACCGCGTGCACACAACAGCGGATCAGCCGGATACAACGTCTTGAACAACCCCGCCCAGCGTTGCGAGAAGATTGACGCGGCGGGGGAATCTTGACAGCCCCTGGGGGCGCTGCGTGCTGAGCGTGCTTGTCGGCCTTCTGACGTGTCCCCAGAGTGACGTTGCTGCACCAGCCAGAGCATCGGACCAGATGAAAGCAGGGCGCCTTCTGTGTCTGGTTCACGCCGGATCTCGGGACGGGACGCATGAACCATTGAAGGCCACTCATCCGCCGGGCAGAACCGATTTTAGTATCTTCCCCGGTACAGTGGTGCTAGAATTGGATTTGTAGGTAGATTTCGCGATCCACTCGCTCAGAGAGCATACGGGATGATCGGCGGGTGGTTTTCGTATCACGCGCCCGAGAGCTCTACACCCCAACAGAGAAAGAGCATTAGCCTTGGACGGGCAGAACGGACGCCCAGTCCGAAGGCTCGGTCCCTATCTTTGGCAGATTGGAGGTCACCGTGCTCGTCTTCTTGATCCATGTGCGCGACCCTCAGTTTTACGCCCTTCCGGCAAAGGCTCGCGCCAGAAACGGACGCGTGCGGGTGATGGGGTTCCCTCCGATCGGCATTATGTCCCTCTCTGCCGTGCTGAAGCGTGCGGGACACGAGTGCCTCATGTTCGACCAGGCGAATCCGGAAACGCCCAACGACGTCATCATTGAGGAGATCCGCAGGCGACAACCGGCCCTCGTCGGGATGAGCTTCCTCAGCACCACCAGTTACCCCTACGCGAAAATTCTTGCCCGTCAGATCCGCGCCGCCAATGCGAAGGTGAAACTGGCGTTTGGAGGCGTGTTTGCCAGCCTGAACGCCCAGTTGGTTAAGCACCAGTGCCCGGAGGTCGATTTTGTCTGTCGTGGTGATGGGGAGCAGTTGATCGTCGATCTCGTGAATCACATGGATGACCCGACCGACGTCGCCGGGCTCACCTGGGCGAGAGACGGCAATGTGATACAGAACCCCAACCGGATAATGGAGCGTAACCTCGATCAATGGCCGTTTCCCGATCGGGAAAGCCTTCCGCTGGACTTCATCGAGTCCATGCCGCTTGACGTGCCTGTCGTGTTATCAATGGAGCGATTCACGACCATGCAGACCTCCCGTGGGTGTCCATGGCCGTGCGTGTTTTGCGACATTCCGATCTTCAACGAAGGAAAGTGGCGCGCGAGGAGTCCGCAGCACGTGGTTGAGGAGTTCAAGTATCTCCAGGGGCTCGGGTACGGATCCGTCGCCTTTGTCGATGATCACTTCCTGTTACAACCCAAGCGCATCGACGCGATCTGCAAAGGCATCACTGATGCCGGGGTGACGATCCACTGGGGCTGCGAAGGACGGGTTGACTCGGTGGCCCAACATCTCTTCCCTGCCATGGCCAAGGCGCACTGTCGCACCCTGATGTTCGGAATCGAAAGTGGCAGCCAATCGGTCCTCGACCGGTTGAAAAAAGAGCAGACGCTCGCGGAGGTTGAAACCGCGGTGAGGAACGCCAAGCAGGCCGGCATCGAGATTGTGCATGGCTTCTTTGTCGTCGGCAATCCAGACGAGACGGTCGAGGATATGAAGGCCACCTTCAAGTTCGCATCCAAACTCCCCCTTGACACTTTTGGGTTTAACCGGTTGTGCGTGTATCGCGGGACGCCCTTGTGGCAAGAGTACGTGAAGCGAGGCTTGGTGAGTGAGGTTACGGATTGGTACAAGTATTTCAAGTGCTCGGAGATCGATCCTACCTGTCTGCCCGGCGAGGTAATTCATGCCGAGCGTCAGGCAGGTCTGCGGCGGCTATTTTTCTATAAGCTGGTACATTATCCCTTGCAGGTGTTCTGGCTGCTCCGCCGGTTCCTTCGCTATATGCCCGTTCGCGACGTGGCGTATCTCATTTTCAAGCCGTTCTTCGGAAACAAACGGGGAGCAACGAAGGCTGAAGTGCTCTCACGCGCTGTCGAGCACGGGGCGATGAAGGACGCTGCAGCCGATTTGACGAAGCTCACCGATGATGTCCTGGAAAGCGTCATGCTCGAGTCGAAGGCCGAGCGCCTCCGCATCCAACGGGAAGCAGAAGGTTCGCGAGAGTTACCCATGGTCTCGTCTCGGTGATCGTGTTTTAAATCCTGGCGTAGGAAACAGAAAAGGGGTCGGGATGAGCTGCCCCGGGTAGTGTGGACACCGAGTTAGGGGTCACTGACCTGCTGTTCGAAGGCCAGCGGACTGCAATAGTCGAGACTCTGATGCAAGCGTTGGCGGTTGTAGAAGCCCTCGATGAACAGAAAAATGTCCTGACTCGCTTCTTCGCGCGTCCGATAGGTGCGGTGATGAATGAGTTCATTCTTCAAGGTACTGAAGAAGCTCTCCGCGACGGCATTGTCATAACAATTCCCCTTGCGACTCATACTCGCCACCACGCCATGCTGGTGTAACAGGTGCCGATACGCGCCACAGGCATACTGCGCCCCTTGATCGGAATGATGAATGAGCCCGGGCGCGGGGCGCCGACTGGTGAGCGCCATCTGCAACGCAGCGAGGGTGACCTGTTTTTCCGGCGTCGGCCGCACCGCCCACCCCACCACGCGCCGTGAATAGAGATCCAGGAGCACAGCGAGGTAGAGCCACCCCGCGCGCGTGGGAATCATGGTGAGATCGCCGACCCACACCCGATTGAGGCCGGTGGTGACAAAGATTTGTCGCAACCGGTTCGGCGCGGCGGCGGGCAACTGATGATGCTCCACGCTCACCCGAAACCGGCGAATGCGTCGGGCCTCCAAGCCGTCCTGACGGCGGAGTCGCGCGACCCGATGGCGGCCACACGGAATGCCGGCCTGTTGCACGGCGCGCCAGAGTTTGAGCGCCCCGTACTGCTCCCGCGTCTGCTGGTGCAGCTGCCGCAGGAGGGGCAGCAACTGGTGATCCTGCTGCTTCCGCGCACAGGGCGGGCGCCGGCGCCAGCCATAGTAGCCACTGCGACTGACGCCCAGGGCCGTGCAGAGCCGGGTCACCCGATAGCTCTGCTCGTGGGTGTGAATAAAGGCATATCTCACGGGGACTCCTTGGCAAAGAACCGCGCGGCTTTTTTTAAAATATCGCGCTCCTCCGTGACCCGCTCAAGCTCGCGTTTCAAGCGCGCGACGTCGGCGGCCGGTTCAGCTTGGCGGCCGGATCCAGGGAAGGTGCCGCCGTGCGCGGCCACCTCTTTCTGCCATTTGTAAAGCCGATTGCGCGGGATGCCTAACTCACGGGCGATTTCCGCAGCTGGGCGGTGCCCGGCGTTGAGCAGTTCCACGGCTTGGCGTTTAAAGGCGGGCGTGAAGCGTCGACGTGTTCCCATCTGGCACCTCCCTGGGGGCCTAGGGTGCCCCCTTTTGAGGTGTCCGTCAAACCCGGGGTAGCTCAGGAGTCTTTTTTTGACCGGTCGCAGGCCCCGCAAAAGGACCTTCGAAATTATCATGGGGCATTCGAAATCCTAGCAACCCTAGGGGGGCATCGCCTCTCTGGAGCCATGCGTCA
>JBFJQA010000198.1:0-5778 GCA_041616875.1 Nitrospiraceae bacterium
AGACCCTCTTCGGTTGGTCGTCCTTTGCTGCGCCCATAGCCACGATAATCGAATAAAAAGACCGCCAGCCCTAAGCGATGGAGATAGGCCAGATTGTCCAAGCGGTGAACCATGTTCCCCGCATTCCCATGGCACCAGAGCAGAACCGGCGAATCCCGTTTCCGGTCCGGAGCTGGAACATGCCACCCGAACAGGCGCACCCCGTCCGACGCCTGAAACCAGACATCCTCTAGAGGCAACCCGCTTTCTCCGGCCCAATCCCGATCCTCCCACTCGGCAGGATGGTAGACAAAAACCTGATCGAGCAAACCCCGCCCTCCTCTGCAAAAAAAACTCTACCACCACGATGGAATTGATAACAGGCTAGCTAATGAAATTATGAACCGAACTTGCCCCAAGACTCTTGAATCCTTTGGAGTTGAGGGTGGCACGCTTGCGGACGCATGTTCTCATCCGCATCACCCCAAACAGATCTTTTCACGGATAAATAACCATGACAACCCTCTGCAGAGGAAGTAAATCATCAATGCCCTTCACCCTTGCTGTGATGAAGATCACGCATTGATTCGTTCCCCTGCTAGGAGGAAGTGCTCGGGTCAGCAATCATTCCTCTTGACAATGTAGGTTCATTCTAATACAAACGGTTCCTCTTCGCAGATTCCTGCGAGAAAGGGCACTATACTTATAACCACGTAGACGAAGGAGGGATAAATGAAGAACATGCTAAAAGCAGGTATTCTAGCTGCTTGCCTGCTCGGCCTCGCTGGGTGTATGCCTGTCGCTAGCCCCGTCGCTGGAATAATTTTCACGGATGCAAAATGGGGCACCATCGCCACACCCCTCGCCGCCACCCCCAAGACGGGTCAGGCCTGCGCCCAGACCATACTAGGGTGGTTTGCTACAGGTGACGCAAGTATCAGCACGGCGAAAGCCAACGGCGGAGTCACCAAAGTCGCGGTGATCGACCACACGTCAAAAAATATTCTCGGAATTTTTGCTGAGTTCTGTACTATTGTGAAAGGGGAATAGAACACAAGAATTGCGGGATCGCCCCTCCGGAAACCGGGAGGGGCGATCTCTTAAGTTTAATCCTCTAGCACACTTATCTTCCGGTTCCTGCGTTCCAACCACGCAATTCTCTGCCACTGCCTGAGCAGTTAACCCTTACAGGTGCGGGGACAAGCCCTCGGTAAGGTTTGATTGAGTCCTTGCAGACGGCTCAAAATGCCATGCCTATTCCCCCCGTGATGAGTTGAGAGTGGAAATCGAGTGACGTGGTGATTTCCGATCCAGATGATCCGTCTTTATCCCAACTATACTCGGAGACAAAATACTTAAACTCGCCAAAAAGAATCCATCTTCCGACCAGATTCATCCGCACCCCTCCCAGGAATTGATAGGACAAAGCAGTGGTGAAATCGAATCCGGTAACCGTCTCAGTTCCAAGTTGAATCTCAGCGTTGAACAGATAGCCCGAGGAGATCCCTCCACCAATACCGATATAGGGCTGCAGCCTGGTCCCCGGGTAACGAAGCACGAGATTCGCCATCGTGCTCACCCCAATGAGGTCAGCACTCGCCGCCCGTGTGGTGCCCCCTCTTGTTGACTCTTCCGCCCTGATACGACTGCTGAAAACAAATGTCTCTCCTTCTATGCCGACCATTCGGTTTGTAAACCCTGGGAAAAGTCCCGCCTTAAACCCACCGCCAATTCCGTTTCCCAGATCTGTCCCAACCATGTCATCATTCCCTACCGCGAGGCCTTGGTTCTCGGGGAAGGACCCGAGAAGAAAAATGCTCAAGTAGACTTCATGCTTTCGCGGGCTCGCCTGCTCATCTTTTGCCGCACCACCTTCCTGAGCACAGACAGGGTTCGCGAGTATGAGGGCGCCAATACCGCACGCGAACGACACAACATAAGCAATTTTTCTGGACATTTTTCGGATCTTACCTTAATAGTCACCACGTCCCAGTTTCAGGAAGATTTCATGAGACAGCCAATTGTCTGCCTGGCACATATGACTCTCGTAGCCTTGCTGGTATCGGGATGTTCGATCGCGATGGCCTTGCATGGCAACCCTGAACCTAACTTCGACGCCTTTAGAATTGGTTCCACCCGTGAACAGGTGGAAAATCAGCTTGGCCAGCCGGTGTCCTCAGAGGTCCTCGAGGAGGGAAAGAAAAGAGATACGTATGAATTTGAGATGGGCAACTCGCCGAACGGGCATAGGGCGCTCATGAACTTGTACATTGATTTGGCAACACTTTTCATCTGGGAACTTCCAGGCACAATCACTGAAGCCCAAATGGGAGAAGACCAAAAAACGCAAATAACCTATAGCGCCGATAATCGGGTAGTGGCCATAGAAGGCTACACACCACCCCCGCCCAGCGAAACCCATCAAAAGGCAATGGAGGCACAGAAACAATTTGAACGCCCAAGGGGAGACTAGTGCATTCCGCGCAACATTCGTTAATCGTGAACATTGTTTTCAACCTTCCGGAGTGCCCCGCTAGAAATAGGCCTGCACCGCAAACACGCCTTGGTTGTCATCGTCGCGGTGGTTGAACTCGAACCGGAGCGCCCAGTTCTGGTGCAGCGTATACCGCAATCCAGCAAACGCACGGGCATCATCTGAACGGTCCCCCAGAGGAAATTTCAGGTAGCTGCCTGTTCCGAGAAATTTCCACCGATCCGTCAGCCTGATCAGCACTCCTCCTGTTCCTCCCCCTCCGACCCGATGGTCATCGGTGTAGGCCTCACTATAGGCTGCCTCCACCTCGGCAAATGCAAAGTATGTTTCGCCTCCCAGCCAACGCGTTTCGAATGCCAACCCGATACCGCCGTTGACGTTCCAGTTGCTGGACAGCTGGTCCTGGTCGTTGACGACGGTGTCCATACCAGCATTGATTTTCCAGGATGGTGTTTTGAACAAGGTGTCCACTGGCGACAGGGAGACCACATTTGCCAGCGTCAGCTCCTCGAGCCTGAGTTGCTCTCGATCGTTATAATACCGAATCGTTGCAGCAAGCAACTCGATTTGGGAACCGGGTGTGTACCCGGGATCCGGATCGAGCAAATCATGATACGCGGCTCTCGCCGTCACCTCTTCGACCATCTCGTGATTTCGCCATCCCACCCCTAGCCCAATTCGGGATGTCTTGTGCCCATTTTCCGGGGGTCGCGTGAAGGGGATAACCGAAAACTTTTCCGAGCGAATCCGGCGTTTGCTTCGCTCGACAAGAATCTTTTGGTTTTTTTCCTTATACGCCTCGGCCCTTTTCTCATCCGTCACGCCTTTGTAACGGAGATAGTCTGAAGCCAAGTCGAGGACAAAGACCTGACGGTCAAGGGACAGTTTCTGGAACTCGCCGGACCTTGCGACATCTACGTTCTCCGTGATCTGCCCTAGCCAGTCAGCCTCTGTATCGGATAACGCATCGCGCTTGCGCTTGATTTCCGTACTTCGTGAAGGGCGATAGGCAAGGTCGCCCACGAGACCGGGTTGCTGAGTCAACAACCTTACCGTATCAGCCGGGATTGTCCAAAACATGAACTGATCGCGGAGCTGCAAATTAGGATCCGCAACCTCGAGAAGAGCAAGAAGATGGTAGGAGCAGTTTTCCTTGAAAAAGAAATAATCGAAATAGGCATTGCCCAGTTCCCAGGCGTGCATCAGCATCCGCCTGATCTGAGCTTCATTCAGGTTCAACCGGTATTCCCAAATGTCACGATTTTCAATGTCGCGGTATTCTTTCACCTTTAAATAATAGGGAATGGTTGAGAAAAACCCCTTATACCCTCCGGCAATCCCTCGAACGGCATACAGCACCCCTTCATCGTCAGGAACATCGGCCGCATAGTTGATCGTATAGGCCAGAATACGCGTGGATGCAGTCTGGCCAACCTGATCAATACGGAAGAAGGTATGGCCAAACATGGAGGCAGGATTGTTCATAAACGCGGAAGGAAAAATCAAGGTAACCGATCTCGGGTTCATCTCGTTATACCATCGACGAAAACGCTCGCAGGGCAGAGGTGGTAAACGCTGATCATCGAACTCGAGTTGTTCCTTCAACCAGTGGTATCTCGCAACAAAGGCGCATTGCGCCGGTTGACGAGATCGACCTACCAACTCGTCGAAGAAAAATTTCGTGAGGGTCGCCTCCAACTCGGCTTGAGGGTTAGTTTTCCCATCCGGTGCGAGAAAGAAACCGGGATCATCTGCTTCGCTCGTGTATCCTCCGAGAAGGTTTTTTCGATAATGCAGCAGCAGATGCCACAATCGTTGTTCGGACAGCTTGGCCTCTGAAGCCCTGAGAATCAAATGGGAGAGGTATTCCTCATGTTGCGCCCAAGATGCATGGGGGACAGACATCAGAAGCAAGAACGCCGAGGCACACCAGAACGACTTCGGTTTCTTGACCAGCGACAAAATGGAAAACACGTGGGGAGCTTACAGACGGGTAGGACTGATCAGCAACAAAAAAAGTGCTCCCGGCCTTTCGGCCGGGAGCGCTTTACAGAGCTCTTACCGAGTGGACACTTTGGCGAGAACCGGATGGCCGGCCATCGCGTCGTTCAGTGCCTTCACAACGGCAACAGGGGAAGTCTCTCCGGCCTGAATCAAACTGGAGTACTTCTCCTGGGTCATGGCAAAGAATTCCGGGTGTTTCTCGGCAGGGACACCCATGAGGGTTGCCAGGGAGGTCAAATGCTCCCCGCCCCCTTGAGCCATTTCCTGGGACAGGTTGTCGAAGTTCATTTCGGCGAAGAAGGTAGTCTTATGTTCACTAATAAGCTGGCCATCAGCCGTACAACCAGAGGTCCCGGTGGTAATCCCAAAGGTTGTGCTGCCAAAGGTGCCGTTAGTGGTCGCCATCAACACCTGGGGCAACAATTCCTTTTGGCCTTTGTAATCCTGCCATGCCAATTTTCCCAGGCCGCATCCTGGGCCAGTGTCCGGATGCGCCGCTAACCCGGATCCAATCTGGGCGGCGAAAAAGCCGACAGCGACAGCGGTCATGAGAAGTCTCTTCATCTTTCATCCCTCCTGTTTAGGTGAACGAGCACCTATGCGTGATTAGCCTGAGATGGAATTATATACAAATAGTCAACTTCTGCCAGCTTTTTTTTGAATCTGAATACGCGAGTTCATTTCTTTGCCTGACACATTCTGAGACATGTGGCCCATCTTCCTCTCTCAACTGCAACTCGCCAGCGCTTTGCGCTTCACATTAATCATAGGAGTAAACTCTACGACGGCTCCCGACGCGGCTACGACACTCCTCCCGGACTGCTTTTCCATTCGAAGTGGCGAAACAGCTCCATGAGAACGAATTTCAGTATTCCTCACGCTGGTCTCCGCTCGGGCTTGTGGTCGCCTCATCCGGCTACCCAGCCGTACCAGCGATGACTCGGCTGAGGACCTTCTTCACGGTAGGCCATCTTGATCTGGCTTAGATAATCTGTAGGCAGTTCACTGCGCTTGGCATTCACGTCGACCCCGAATAGACGAGCCGCGTTCAAACCAAGAATCTGGGTCTTCACCTCTCGTGTGAGCGGAGAATAGCCGCGCCGTTCAATGAGACGATCTGGGATTTGGAAGCGGCGGAACGCCTCAATTTGCCACTGCGGGGTCCCATACCAAATCGAGTCCGTACCCCAGACCACGTGATCCGTTCCAAACGCGCCCAGGATCTCCCCGAGAAGATGAGCGCAGATTTCCGGATGGGTGATGACTAATTGCGCAAACGTGGAACCGAGCTCCATGTACAT
>JBFJQA010000199.1:0-5762 GCA_041616875.1 Nitrospiraceae bacterium
AATCATCTCCGAGGCCTTCAACTCGGCTTCCTTCACAATGAGCTCAGCGTCGCGTTGGGCCGCCTGCTTCAGCTCCTCGCCCAAAGCCTGGGCCGACACCAAGGTATTCGACAGTGTCGTTTCGGACTTCTTCAGATCAGCTACCTGACGTTCGGCCCCCACTAATTTTTCACGCAGCTCTGCATTCTCCCGATTGAGCACCTCAACGGTGAGCGCCAGGTCTTCCAAAAACCGGTCGACCTCATCTTTTGCATACCCTCGGAAGCAAGACTTAAAGGACATTTGCTGAATTTCAAGTGGTGTAATTTTCATGATGTGCCTCTCAGGCTTTGGTTAGTGCATTCGGAAAGCAAGGTCCCTCAGTGACTGGATGACAGCAATCTGCAAGAAAATAATGACTCCAATGGCAATCAAAGGGGAGAGGTCGATACCCATCCTCCATCCTAACCACCGCCGGATGGGTGAGAGAACAGGCTCTGTGGCACGGTCCAGAAAGCGAACAATCGGGTTCCAGGGATCTGGATTCACCCAGGAGATCAGAGCCCTCGCAATAATAATCCACATATATAGCGTCAAGATCCAATCCGCCACGGTCGCGACGCCTTGCAAGACATTCCCCGCTACAAACATAGCCGGCCTAACTCTTCCGACTTCCTTGTCGCCGCTTGCACGGCTGTCATAAGAGCCTCGCGCAAGCCACCTCGCTCGAGGCACTCCATGCCCGCCGCCGTGATGCCAGCAGGTGACATCTCTGATATGTTCAGGTGTCCCGGACCCTCGCCGAACTCAAGCATCATCTTCGCTGCCCCCATGAGTGTTTGCGCAGCAAGGAGCTGGGCCAGTGGTCGAGAGATCCCCATCAGCACCCCCCCATCTGCCATCGCTTCTATAGCCAGACACGCATAGGCTGGACCGCTCCCGCTTAGGCCGGTTACCGCGTCCATGCTCCGTTCTTCCACGATTGCCACGCGACCAACGGCCGCAAACAGGGCTTGCGTCACTTCAATTTGGGCCTCGTTGACACCCGGCCCGATCGCCAAGACGGTCATGCCTTTCCCAACCAGGACCGGCACATTCGGCATGGCCCGGATGATTCTCACTCCCGATGGAAGCCAGGCGGCCACCCACGAAATGGGAATACCTGCCGCAATAGAGACGACGAGTTTGCCCAGGAGGATCGGGGCGAGCGTCTCCAGAACGGATGCAAGACCCTGGGGCTTCACCGCGAGCAGAACTGTTTGCGCCCAAGAGGCAGCTTCTGCATTGTCGCCGCCAACCCTGATTTGAAAGCGGCGCGCCATCAAATCACGCCGCTCCTGACTCAGGTCCGTTGCCCACAGCGATTCCGGAGACAGGGTCCCGGACTCCAAGAGTCCGCCGACTAACCCCTCAGCCATCTGCCCGGCACCAATGATCGCAAGTTTGGTGGAGGGGCGAGGCCTACGCATCTCGCTCCCCGAAGATCGCCGTCCCGACACGTACCATGGTGGCACCCTCCTGGATCGCGATTTCGTAGTCTCGAGACATCCCCATCGATAACTCCTTCATGCAGACGCGCTCGAGTGGCATCCTTGATAGCGTGTCCGCCAGGTAGCGGAGTTTTCGAAAGTATGGTCGAGACGCCTCTGGATCTGCATCGAAGGGAGGAATAGCCATGAGACCTTCTACGCGAAGATGGGGCAGCCGATCCAAAGCAGGGACAACGGCCTCGAGGTCGGCCGGACTGAACCCCGCCTTGCTGGCCTCCCCGGCTACATTCACTTCCAGCAACACCTTTTGCTCAATCCCCGCGGATTCTGCGTGGCGATCAATGTCGCTTGCTAGTTTCAGGCTCTCGACTGACTGGATCATATCGAACATACCCACCAGAGTTTTTATCTTGCGACGCTGGATTTTGCCAATAAAATGCCACCTGAGGTCACCCCATTGAGCGCCCAATGCCGCTACCTTGGGGAGCGCCTCCTGAAGACGATTTTCCCCTATACATCGAACTCCCGCTTCCAGGGCCTGTTGGATCTTATCAATAGTGACAGTCTTCGTGACTGCAATCAATCGAACAGAACCAGGATTCCGCCCAACACCTTGTGCAGTCCGACTTATGGTATCGAAGACCCTCCGAACCCGACTGAAAACTGAATCGGACGCATCAGCGTTCCTCAATGCCTTCCACCACCCGTAATGGGATCAGGCTTACGAACATCTCTGCTTCATGGCATTTCTCCCCAAACAGCTCGCCCAACAAGCCGACATTCTACCGAATGCGTCTGCGATTGTCAGGGGCACGACGGGCTCAGGGTCGGAGCCGGCAGTGTCACATTTTTATCCTTTCTTCCCCCTCACATCCAACATAATTCCGCTGACCATGGTACCCCTGACCACCCCTTGCCGCCGGTAGGAAAAGAAGAGGTCGGAATGGCACACGGTACAAGCCCCAGCTGTTCTGATATGTTCACCAAGCACGCCAGCGGACTCGGCCTGCCGACGGACCAGACCTCGCAAATCTAGCATCGCCTTGCTGACCCCGATCTCTCGCGTAACCATTGACCACTGAGGGAATCCAGCCCGCAACCGCTCCAACACTGGGGCGTCGACCTCATAACAGCACGGCCCGGCGGAAGGCCCGATGCCAACACGGAGGGCCACGGGATCACATCGAAACCGATTCTTCAACACCTCAAGGGTTTTCATGAAGATCCCGTCCACGGCCCCTCGCCAACCCGCATGGACCGCCGCTACCACCCTCTTCCGGGGATCATGGATGAGGACTGGCACACAGTCTGCCGTTCGGACCGTCAACAGGACGTGAGATTGGTCAGTGACTAAGGCATCCCACCCACCGGTAAATGTCTCGCCAGGTGCCACTGCACGATCAAGAACCAGAACATCAGTCCCATGCACCTGGTTGACGGACACCACGCGAATCGGTTGTCTACCGCGTATACCAGGCGGACGTGAGACCTTCAGCCCCTTGTGCTTTCCACTCCTGTCAGGGTGGGAGCCGTTGGAGATAGCTGGAACAGGAGGTTGCACCTCGGAATGTCGAGTTCCGAAAAAATGGCGGACCTCCGACGCTGTCCCCGTGAACGAGGGGAGGGTGATGAGCAGACCGGCCACTGGGCTATGCGGATACCTCCGTGGCCATGACGGTCTCGGAGGCATCCTCAATCGCCTTGTTTTCTAAGAAACGTGGGAACATCCCACTCATCTTCTGTAGCCAGGCCTAACCGCTCCTGTCCTTCACGCTGCTCGGAATATCGCCGGAGAAACGTGGGCCGATCCAGTTCCTTACCGGGCCCCTCTCCTGTCCATGCGGAAACCGCCGCCAATACCTGTTGCGAAGCACGGCCAACTCTGGTGCCCGGCCGCTCAATTGAAGCAGGTCTGGGCGCTTGATCTTCGCGATCGAACCCAGTCGCAATCACAGTCACCACGATTTCATCATCCATCTCTGGATCCAAGACCTGTCCGACGATGATGTTCGCCTGCAGATCGGCCGCCTCCTTAATTATCGATGCCGCCTCGTCAACCTCATGAAGGGAGAGATTGAGCCCCCCAGTGATATTCAAGAGGACTCCCTTCGCGCCCTCGACGCTGCCTTCTTCAAGCAGGGGGCTTGCTATCGCTTTTTGAGCCGCCTCGATCGCACGGTTCGTCCCTTTGGCCACTCCCATACCCATCACCGCGCGACCCGTGTGCGTCATCACCGTTCGCACATCCGCGAAATCGACGTTAATATGCCCTGCTGTCGTAATGACGTCGGCGATACCTTTGATGGCTTGACGGAGGACATCGTCGGCAACCTTGAAGGCCTCCAGCAGAGGAGTGGATTTGTCGACGATGCTCAATAAACGCTGATTGGGGATTACCAGAAGCGTATCGACGTGCCTTCTTAACTCGCGGATCCCCTCCTCCGCCAGTGCCATTCGACGCTTACCCTCGTACTCGAAGGGCTTGGTGACGACACCAACGGTGAGGGCGCCCAACTCACGCGCCATGGTCGCCACGATGGGAGCGCCGCCAGTTCCTGTTCCTCCTCCCATGCCTCCCGTCACAAACACCATATCGGCACCTTCAAGACAATTTCGAATATGGTCTTTGCTTTCGAGGGCAGCCTCTTTGCCGACTTCCGGCTTGGCTCCAGCCCCCAGCCCACGAGTCCTCTCAGGACCGAGTTGAACCTTGAAAGGCGCGCGTGACCGCTCCAGAGCCTGGACATCTGTGTTCGCAGCCACTAATTCCACATGATGCAACCCGGCCCCGATCATCGTGCCGACTGCATTACAGCCAGCCCCACCGACGCCGACAACCTTAATTCGAACCGGCATCACCTCATCTTCTTGTAAGGAAAACATCGCGCATCCCCCTTTCTGAACAGGAAGAGATCTTTCAACGGGGGTGGTTAGCTTGGCCACCCGCACGCCAAAAGCCCTGCTGTCACTGTCTCCAGACTAGAACCTTAGAACCCATCACTTATCTCAAGCTGACGATTCCTAAAAGATTTCACACATCCAGGCGCGCATCCGATCGAGGACACGGCTGAACGGCCTGCCGTTTCGCATGCCCGTCGTCTCCAGTTCCTCAGCGTGGTGCTGGGCATGGAGGATCAGCCCCACCCCGGTGGCATGCATCGGATTACTCACGATATCCCGGAGACCGCCGACGCCCCCAGGAATCCCTCGCCGGACTGGAAGGTCGAGGACACGCTCTCCAGCCTCAGACATCTTTTCCAGTAACGAGGTCCCCCCGGTGATGACCACCCCCGCCGCTAACATGCCCTCATATCCCGTCCGCACAATCTCGCGCTGAACGAGGTCAAACATCTCCTCGACGCGGGGCTCGATGATCTCTGCTAGCATCTTCCGTGGTACGCTCCGGGCTTCCCGTTCACCCACGCTCGGAACCTCAACCATCTCTTCTTCGTCGACAAGATCAGACAGAGCCACCCCCTGCCGAACCTTGATTTTTTCCGCTTCCGCCTGCGGCGTTCGGAGACCAAAGGCGATGTCTTTGGTCACGTGCTGTCCCCCAATTGGAAGGACGGCGGTATGGCGGATACTACCTTCCAGGTAGATTGCCAAATCGGTTGTCCCGCCACCAAGATCGACCATCGCAACACCGAGGTCCTTTTCCTCAGGAGTCAGCACGGCCTCGCTCGAGGCAAGCGGCTGCAGAACAATGTCCACGACATCAAGGCCTGCCCGATTCACGCTCTTGATAATGTTTTGGGCCGACGTGACCGCCCCGGTGATGATATGCAGACTCACCTCCAGACGAGAGCCGAACATCCCGATGGGCTCTCTCACACCATCCTGATCATCCACCACGAATTCACGAGGAATGATGTGCAAAATGCGGCGATCTTGGGGGAAGACGGCCGCAGTTCGCGCACTTTCGATGGCCCGCTGGACATCTTGCCAGGTGACTTCTTGTTTCTTGAGGGCCACCACGCCTTTCGCATTCTCCCCAGAGATATGGCTACCGGCAATGCCCGTGTACACGGAGTTGATTTGGACCGCGGCCATGAGTTCAGCCTCCTCCACCGCTTTCTTGATGGACTCGACCGTACTCTCGATGTTGACCACCACCCCCTTCCGCAGCCCCCGAGAAGGACTGGACCCTACCCCAATGATATTCACCGCTCCATCGACCGTCACTTCGGCCACGATGGCACAGATTTTAGTCGTCCCGATGTCCAGTCCAACGAGGATATGGTCTCGCTTGGGCACCGCCGGTTACCCCCTTTCTCTCACAATCACCTTGCT
>JBFJQA010000200.1:0-5726 GCA_041616875.1 Nitrospiraceae bacterium
AGGCCGCGCGCGGAACCGATGAACGGCGTTATCCTTGGGGAGATGAAACTCCGAATGCCGACCTGGCGAATTTTGCTGTCGGGGCCCGTTTTAGCTACAGTCAAGCGTTAATGCCTGTGGGGCGGTATAAGAACGCGAAAAGTCCCTATGGGATTTATGATATGGCGGGAAATGTCTGGGAATGGGTACAGGATTGGTACGATGGGGCCTTTTACGAAAGAAGCCCGTCGAATAATCCCACCGGACCTGAGTCAGGAGACCTGAAGGTTGTCCGTGGAGGGTCTTGGTCGGAACTTCCCAACTACCTGCTGACTTACGGGCGATTCAAGTTGCCTCCCGGCACCCGGAATAGCTATACGGGTTTTCGCTGTGCTCAACCTGTGTTGAAAATAGAAGGGGACCTTGAACCTGGCACACCGCGTGATGAGGAGCGACTAGGAGGGCCTCAAGATCCTCGAGGGGGGTTCTAGCCCGCTTTGACGGGGGAATCACTCATCGGCTGGGTTTACCGCCTCACCAGTGCGGAGGCCTGTCCGAGCGACAGAATGTGACGGAGTTGCTGCTGCATTTCATTTTTGATGCGAATGAATTCCAGTCCGCATGTTTGGCCACTTGCCCACCTGACTGCTGCCAGGTCCACTTCGACGGGCGGATCATAATCAGGCAGATATACCCGCAACTCCAGGTATTCCCCTTTGTGAAAAAGAGTGCTGCTTTTGACGGCGCAGCCTCCTGTGGACAGATTGAGCAGGGTGCCTTCAACGAGTCGGTCATCGGCTTGAAAGGCGATGTCGCCTTCCATCCGAAAGCGGGGAGAATGACGGGCGTCCATAATAACCTCTTTTCCTGACCAAGATCATCCTGCGTAGTGGTATCGGAATATTCTTCAGTAAATGCTCTTACTCACCTCGTTGGAGAGAGAGCCTTCATTTCCGAAGATGTCGTAGGCGGCGATGGCAAAGTAGTAAGTTTGCCCTGGAGTCAAATTTGTTATCCGATGAGTGGTCACTGTGCCCAGCACGATCGGCGGTCCATAGATCCCCGACGTGGTACCCATGTAGATCATATACCCCCCCAAGTCGCTTTCCGAGTTTGGATTCCAGGTAAGGGTTGCACTGGTGTCTTGTGGGGCCGGCGGGACAGGAGGGGCCGGGGCTGGCGCCGGCGGTGGTGCTGCCGGTGGAGGAGCCGGCTGCGAGGGTTGGTCCTGCGACGTTGTGGGCGGTGGCTGAGCGGACGCATTGATGGCTGCGAGTTCTGGGGTCTGGGTTAATTTTCTGGCCGGAGATCCAAACCCTGCCGGGACCAGAGGCGCGTCCGGAATGGTCCCTTGCGATGGGAACGAGAAGACGGGCGCGGGGCTGGACGGAACAAGACCCTGCGCTCCAAGAACTGAGGCCATTGGTGCGGTCGACGCCCCGGCGAGCGGGGGCATGGGAGAGTTTCGGGATTCTTTCTCCTCTTGGCCCCCATCTTCATCGGAAGGGTCGGTTGGCGTACCTGTCATGCTCTTCTGCTGCACTGACTGCACGATGCCGCTGTCTGAGGGTATCGCAGAAGGCGTGTGTTCGGCCGGATTCGACCGTGAGCTCTGGGTAGAGCGGGTGGAGCCCTCGGTGACAGGGTGGGGGATCGAGGGCTCTCCCGATGGTACCGGAGGGGGGGGAGCGGTGGTGCCTGAGGGCCGACGAATAAGGCTCCTGGCCTGGTCGGCGGAACTGGGAGCACTCGCCGGAGGTGGCGGGGTGATATCGTGAGCGCGGGAAGGATGTCGCCTCAGGCGGAGGGTCGGCGGCGGCGGATTTTTTTTTGTTGCGGCACTGGAGGGTGGTGCAACCTCAGTTGCCAGGATGGGCTCAGGTTGGGCCAGAGCAGTCTCTACCAGAAGATGTCCGGGTGGCATACCGCACAGGTTCATAAGGGCAACCCACCAGATGACCTTCAGGAGCCGGTACTGTTGTGAGGGGGAAGAGGTCGGGGATAGTCCCATGGTTTGTCTCGAACTATGTTGAGTCACGAGCTGTTGCCAGGGGCATCGACACCAGCATTATGAGGTCGCCAGAGCCATGGTCCAGTGAAGCACGCATCCTTTTATTTTACAAACGATGGCAAGCTCCATGCCTTATGGACGGTAAACACAGTAAGTATCCTGACATGGGTGATCATAGTGATCAGAGTAGCGTCTATCCTATTGGTTTTCTTGGAGATAATGCCCAAATGAGCTCGGGCCTCGAACCAGTCCATCACGGGGAGCATGACTGGCAGTAGTGGACGATCCTGTTCCGCCACCGGACAAAAAGGGACAAGATCAGAAACGGGAATCTAGGGAGGGAGGGGAGGTGCAACCCATCGCAGGGTGCCAGCCGTTGGATCCACTGTAGGATTTAGGGGCGCACCAGGACAGCCGCGATGACGAGGACGGTGAGGGTGGTGAGCACGACCAGGTAAATGGTCACGCTGCGATCTCCGAGCCATGCGGTCTGCCAGGTTTCCGGGTAGAGTGTTCTGCCAGCCAGGTACAGCCCCTCATCATAGAGCCCCAACACCCGCTCGATCTCAATGAGGGCCTGCTTGGCCATTCGGTGCCGATTCCGCTGCTGCAAGATCAGGTAGGCGAAAATCCCGGAGAATAGCCCCACGCCCGTTATGGCAAAGATGGCCTTCGTGAAGTCGCTGGGCGGGCGCGAGGGAACGGCCACCATGGTGACCAATAATAAGACCAAGAAGGCGCTGGCGAACGCTGTCAGGCGCATCATCTGTTCTCGGCGCCGAAACACCTCCTCTTTGTACCAGGGGTACAGAATCTTTAAGACTTCCAACTGTTCGTCTCGCAGTGTTGGCATCTCAGACATGACGTGAGGTTCCACGTTCTCCTGATGGGACGCCGAGGTGCGTCGTGAGCCAATCAGTGATCAATGTCGTCATCCTATGGAAGTCTTCGCGCTTGGTAAATTGATGGTCGGCATCTGGGAGCAGATGCAAAGCCTTTTCGACCGGCAAGAAGTCATAGAACTGCTGGCTTTGATGGAGGGGGATGAGCTCGTCCTGTTCGCCTTGAACGATCAGTGTGGGAGCTGTAATGGCTCGAGCCACGTCATATCCGCTATAGCGTGTACAGTCTTCATAGAAGGAATACGCGAGCTTGATTCGACCTGAACCACCGCTGAGGTTGGGAATCGTATCCGTACCCTTCCATTGCGACATTCCATCTGGGCCAAATTCCAAATTTAATTCTTCCGGGAAGTCGACGACCGGGCATTTCAGAGCGAGGCACGTGAGGGTGGGATGCTGTGCAGCGGCGAGGAGAGCGACTAACCCACCAAAACTTGATCCCATCAGCCCGAGTCGGGAATAGCCCCGTTCGGTCATGAGCTCAAGGGCCGTTAAGGCTTGCCTCAGCGCCGTGGTCACCGTGATGGCTTCAAAAGGGCCTTCACTTTCACCATGACCGAAAAAGTCAAATCGAAAGGTGGCGACACCGTTGTCGATCAATGTCCGAGTGATGGCTTTGTTGGTTGTGCTGTCCTTGGACGAAAGAAAGCCATGACAGAGAATCGCAATGCGGTCCGTGGCAGCTGTGGGATTCGCCAGAATGCCGGCGACGGAGTGACCGTCTGGGTCTTTGAAGGGGATGGGCTTCTCCACGCGCCGTATTGTAGCAGATATTGTTGCCCTGTAGCAGGAGGCCTCGATCAACAGGTATGATGGTGAACATGGATATCGAGGCTTGAGCGCGAGGCCATGGCGGATATTAAGAAGCGGTTATCAACCAATGTGAAGGGTCCTTTCTTTGTGGACTCCACCTGTATCAATTGTGACGCCTGCCGGCAGTTGGCGCCTGCGTCCTTTGTTGAGCAGGGAGAATACTCCACCGTGTTCGCTCAGCCGGCAACGGGGAGGGAAATCCTGGAAGCCTATCGGGCCCTCCTGGCTTGTCCCGTAGGCTCCATCGGGGTGATCAGTATCGACAAGCCGCGAAGGCAGGAGGCGATGGAGAGCTTTCCCCTCCAGATCGAAGGGTCAGTGTTCTACAATGGATTCAACTCTGAAAAATCGTTTGGAGCCAGTAGCTATCTCATCCAGCATCCGGAAGGGAACTGGCTGATTGATTCGCCGCGATACGTGAAAAGGCTCGTGGAGGCATTCGAGCAAATGGGCGGGGTTCGGTATATCTTTCTCTCGCATGAGGATGATGTCGCTGACGCCTGGCGATATGCGCGGCATTTTGGGGCAACGCGAATCATCCATCGGGCCGATGTAGCAGCGGAACCCGATGCGGAATGGGTGATTGAGGGGGAAGGGATTGTAGAGGTTGCGCCCAAGTTCCTTATCATCCCGAGCCCAGGACACACCCCTGGGAGCATGGTCCTGCTGCACGACAACCGGTATCTGTTCAGTGGTGACCATCTGTTTTGGGATAGAGATACTGAGACTCTTCGATTGCCCTCCGTCTATCTGTGGTCCGAAGCTGCTATCCTCCGTTCCGCAGAAAGGCTGCTCGAGTTTTCCTTTGAGTGGATCCTGCCTGGGCATGGGGATCGTGCACGTTGCCAGAAGTCCGCCATGCATGAGGCCCTTCAATCGCTTTTGACAACTCGTAGACAAATGTCTCGCATGTCATGAGCGGTGCGGAGAAGTGGCAAGCGTCCCGTCTGCCCTTAAGAAGCGGAGATGGGGAATGCCAGGCGGACCAGGCGAGAGATTGAAGGCTACGCGGGGAGAATCAAGAGAAGTGACAAGGTCATCGGATCACGAACGTCTGGATTAGACCCGCCTGGCTCGTATGGGGAAATCCACATTGTCTTTGAGCCAGCTCCAAAATCGTTCTTGATGGGGGGTCTCTACCCCATCTTGGATATAATCAGGCCACCGCTTCATCACCTCTGCATCAACCGTCCACAGTCGAACCCGTTGTCGGGGCACTTGAGTTCGCCAGTGTTTGCCAACCGTGGGATCGACATAGGTCAGACGGAGTGTGATGTTCCTTGATAAATATTCGAGAGGCTTCAGGTTAATCTTTTTATACAATTTCTTGTTCGAGTCCTTTCCGCTGCTGGAGGCGGCAAAATCTGGAATCCCGTCACTGACCACCATCATGGTGATGGGAGCCAGGATGAGGTTTCGTTCTTTCGTGATGCGGGCCACCTCTTCGAAGAATGAGTTGAAGTCTGTCAGGGTATCATTGGGTGTGAACCAGGTTCGCAGATCGGCCTCGATCTGCTCGATAGATTTTCCCTCAAAATCGTGGATGGGGTGGAAAGTCTTGGGCTCGTCGTGAGTCCTGCCGCCAACGCTTCCAACAAAAAGGGCTTGAGGTTTCGTTAATCCGCCAAACTCATTCAGATGCCCGTAAATGTAGTGGGCGAGAAACTTCAAGGCACTGTCATAGTGGCCAGAGTGTTTAAAGGACCCGCTGGCATCCACCCCGACGAACAGCGTTGTCCGAGGTTTTCGGTCACCAGGCTGAATCAGGCACCCTGCCGTCAGAAAGAGCAGGAAGGCTGCGCAAAACAGGGATAGTGTGGATGTCGTGTTGATTCGCTTCATACATTTGCCTTCTTGGGCTGGAGCCGTGGAAACGGGAGGTTTTCTCGCATCTGCAGCGCGTCTTGGAGGCTCTTGAATGGAATTGAAAAGACCGGCCGTCCCGTCACCAAGATCATGCAGAAGTTCAAGAATCCGGCGACAACGTGGATGAAAGGCAACGTCACGAACTCCAGGAGTTC
>JBFJQA010000201.1:0-5717 GCA_041616875.1 Nitrospiraceae bacterium
CCACCACTTCGTTACTACTGCGCCGACAAAGACGACGAGACACGTCAATGTGGCGATCCAGACGATCGCCACCCACCTCGGGGCCTCTGTGTCTTTAACCGACATGACGACCGGGTTCGACGGAAGGTTGTTGAACGTCTACTTGAGACAGCTGATGCCAGAATCAATTGCCCGCTAGAGCAAGGTATCGTTTCAAATTATGAATATCCCTACCTTTCGGCCCTGTCTTTGGGACTCCTGTCAATCAGTCGCGGTTAGCACCGTCTGGGATCAGAGTAGGGGCCTTGCCAGCACTTGCACTGAACGATCTACCATGAGCAACAAACTGCAGCGTCCAGATCGGACCAGTCAACTTGACTACATGTTGCGTCAGCTTGAGGATGCGTTAAACCTGCCCAATACGATCGTGCGGAAGGCTCCAAGAGTCCGGCCCAGGGTGGGTGGCACGGCGTATCTACTCCTAGATTGCTCATCAAGCATGGCGGGGCTCAAACTGGCTAAAGCCAAAGAGGGTGCAACGGATTTTTCAAAGGACGCGATACAAGCTGGGTTTTCAGTCGGACTCGTGTCATTCGATTCATCGGCAAGGATTATAGAAGAACCCTCTTCTGGAGTCGACCGGCTCGTAAGTGCCTTGGAGGCTTTGGTGAGCACCGGGAGCACGAATATGTCTAACGCGATTGCTGCAGCCACAGAAGAACTCAAGGGCCGAGGAGAGCTTAGGCGAGTCATAGTAGTCGTGACGGATGGGATGCCAAACTCGCCCTCGAAGGCGATTGCCGAGGCTGACCGCGCCAAAGCCGAAGGCATTGAGATTATCACGATTGGCACAGAGGATGCGGATCGCGACTTTCTTGTTAGGCTCGCTTCTGGTGAGGACGTCGCAATCCAGGTGCGCGATGAGGAAATAGGTCAGGGGATCGTGTCGGCAGCCCGACTCCTTTCGAACTAGCTGTTTAAGGCTGGTTACTACTGACAGCCGTGCCGTTTCTCGAGAAACTCACGGGCTTTGTTGATCTCTTGCATCTCCCGCGTTGCAACCTCCCTTAGTTTGGCGCCGAGCGCTGCCACCTTGTCGGGATGATACAGTTTTGCACGTTCGGCCCAGGCGTCTCTGATGTCTCTGCAGCTGATATCGCCGTCCAAGCCCAGCACACCCAGATAGTACTGCTCCTTCTCCTCGTCAGAGAGCAGGTCGGGCTGATCCGACGCTCCTTCTTCGGCTTCCTCTCGCCACCTTTTTGCCTGCGACTGCCTCTTCAGAGCTGTAGCCTCGATCTTCCTTAGCCTCTCCGAAAACGCCTGCCAATCCTGATCCTGGAGGAGAGCTAGAGCCGTCAACTCGAGGCTCTCTCTAAGGGCATCAAGGGCTGCCACGAACGTGTCACTATTCGTGTCGAGGATATCGGGTGCCACGCGTTCAATGACGGCGCCGACCGAGTCATAACCCACCCTAGCGTTCTCGAGTTTGTTTGCGATCTCATCAAGCTCCTGCTCCTTGGCAGCAGCGAATCGCATGAAACCATTGGGGTTCTGAATCAGTGCCTGCAATTCTTCTCGAAGGTATGCTTCCAAGCATTCGTAGGTGCCTAAGTCAATTCCGCCGCCAAGATGCTCAGCCAACTCGTCCACGCGTCTATACTTGCTCTCGATTTGCCTGGTAGCTTGCGCCACAGACTGTCGTAGAGCGCCGATCTTGTGTTCCAGCCTCAGTTTGAAACGAACAGTCGCATCAATCCTGGGACGCAAGAACTTCATGGCTGTGATAACGCCCACAACACATAGGAAAACGCCTACTATCAGGTAGCCGATCCACAATTCGGTGTTCTGCACAATGTGTCTCCCGATCAAGAAGAACCCAATCGAGGTCGGAATTGCTGCTGCAGTTACTGCCAGAGCAAAGGCCAGATTAGACTTCGTCTGCAGTACGCGTTCGTCAACGTCAAGCTGAATTGAAAGGCCCTGTGATCCGACTGAAATCACGCCCGATTGACTTGCGCGAGTTTGGAGCCTTGTGGTCAGAACCCACCCGATCAGAACAAACATGGACGTCCAAACAAGAACTGCAACGATCAGTGCACCGACAGCGATGGGACCAACCGTAATGACGAAACCCACCAGCGCGTTCGCGGCCGCCACGATCGCCTTCACCACGGCATAGACCAGCCCAGCCACTATCGCGACGCCCACAAGCCTACCGACACAGGATGTAAAATCATCATTCATGATCTAATACTGGTCCAACACAGTCAAGATCGGACATGGTCATGCGTGATTCATATCTCGAACCATGGCTTGGCCGTACACTTAAACCAGTCTCGTCTACAGACCGACTCCGGCTGTTGTCCAATCAGGATTTTCAGAGCGATGACGAAGCCGGATTCTGGCAAACAGTTCTTGATACAGTTCGCGTCCGGACTCGAGGAGGCACCCGTGACCACGAATCTGAGGTAGAGCGCCTTTGCCTAGCCACGCTCACGCACATGCGTAATGAGTGATTATCCGGTCACCGGACTCGCTCATTTACTGCCAATTCGAAGGATCCGACCGACGGTCCGAGACATCAAAACGAAGCACCGCCTCAGAAATCCTGTGGCGCCTCTTATGAGATCGTGCATAAGAAGCGCGTCCAAATGAGCACGCGTCTCCCACCGCACAATTATTCGGTAGCAGATACGGAGGGGTACCGCGATTAAGAAGAGCAACACTATGTAGATTAGCAGAGTCTCCGCCATGCTTTTCCTAATCGAACGCTGCGGGCGATTTGGCCAACGTCTTCACATCTGAAGAAGCTCCCAAACTTCATGAGCTTCAAGTATTTGTTCACGAGTACCGCGCCTTACAACAGGCCAAACTCCAGAGGGGGCACTCGATGGACCTTCTTCGTAAGCAGGGCGCTGACCGTAAACAGCTACGAAGTCTTCGCGCCTCTTCAGGCGGCCATACGATTTCCGAAGTACCTCGTTGCGACACTCCCTAGATCTCTTCAAACGGCCTCCAAACCACCATTTCAGTTCTTGCCAAGTGAACCCCAAAGAGAACACCCCAGCAATGAGTAGACCCACCGAATACAGTACCTTACCGACCAAGCCGCTGGCATGAAATTGGATGAAGAGCCAGATGAATGCCGTGATCGAGATCAAACCGATCAACTCAATCAGCCAAGGCCAACCTCGCCACTGACATTTATCACAGACGAACCACGTCAGTTCTTCCTCAATCCGCGGAGACCCGGCGCCTATGCGGCGGTCAGCGTGTCCCTTAGGCGGCAGAAACACATGTCCCAGCTCATCTTCGCTCGGCAGTTTTTTCTCTATCTTGCAAGAAGCACATTGCATATCTGTGCCCTCACTCGCTCCGGTGCTGGCAATCTCCGCCTAGCGGCATCTCCGAAGACTTTGTTGGGTGTGGCTTGAATCTATCGTACGCAACCGGAAGCAGCAAGCGTGTCACTATCCCCCTCCAACGACACACCGCTATTCTTTTTGCCGCATCCTCCCATGACACGGAGTCGAGAAGCCGTCACGGATCTCGTCCCGGGTCGATCCAGTTTTCGCGAGGAATACCGCTCGCGCAGCAGCCTGAGCGCCTTTGACGCCCTCAGGGTGATCGTGAGTGATATCAGTGTGAGGGCAATCCGCCGGCAAGCAACGTCAAGCGATACATAGGCAACGAGGTGATTCGATGACTGTGTCGGAACAACATCTAGGAAGAGTTCGCGGAGGCAAGAGCATTGGCAAGACCTACGAGGTGAAGTGGAACCCGAGTGACAACAGGGTCTACGTCAAGGTCGCCGGGTGGACGTATGCAGGCAAGGCCTCGTCAGCGGGAGAGGCTATGCGGAAGGCAGAGGCCTTTGTGTACAACCGGTAGCCGCGAGACTCGTCACCGCGGGCATCTGGCCACTTCGACTCGCCGGCAACCCACAGTATCGTGCGTCCATCGGCTGCCCGCCCGAGTGCATCGCCTGTGAGGCTCTATCTCTACTGCATTTCCTGGTCAATCGTGGGAGATGTGGTGCCCTATGCTTCCGAATCCGACGTGAGGGAGCGGTTTGTCATCGCGGTCCAGCTGGGCTCGGGACCCGATAGTGGTCTGCGATAGGCGTTTCGGGAGACAGCACCTGTAACACAGCATCCATCAGCCCATTCGCCCGATCCAAATCGAGCCAGGCAAACTGGCCGTTGGGATTGACCTCCAAGAACACCAATTCTCCATCCTTCACCAAAAAGTCCAGTCGGCCGAAGCGGAGCTGGCAGTCAGACATGAATTTCCGAATGGATGATTCCTGTCGCTCCGTGAGACTGAAGGGCTCCCACACACATTTTGGGTCATTCAACTGCCGTCGCCAATCAGCACTTCCAAGAAACGTCCGGTCCAACGCAAACGCGAAACAGCTGCTTCCGAACGCGACAACGGTCACGTCGATACGGCTATCGATCAGTTCCTGAATAGTCCAAGGAGCCCCCGGTTCAAGTTCCTCCAATTCGACGCGAGTTGTGTACAAGAACCGATAGTCGCGCAACTGCTCGCCACTCAGGCTCTTCACAACAAAGCCATCTGCCGAGAATGAGGGTTGGCTCAACGGTAGGCACGTTGCTGTCCCCGGCACCGTGAAATACCGACTTGCCACGCGCAACTGCAGCAGTTTCCCAAGTCGCCTCTGAGCATGCGGGTCCACCAATACTGCAAGACCGGCATACGCTGCGAGATTAAAGAGATCGAGTGAGAGACATTTCACCTCTTCACGCAGGAATGCCACCTCGTTCTCAGAGGCCCCGGGAAGCTCTGGCCATAAAGGCTTCCTCCAGTAGAGCTTGGCCGTGTCATCCAGCGTGATTGTTCGGCCAAGCGGATCCGAGATCTGGAGTTCACGGGACGGCGACAGTACTAGTTGGTAATGGTCAATAAGGTCTGTGTTGAATCTGAAGACCGCCTCACTGCCAAGTGCCTCGACAAGCAAATCCGTTGTGACGTCCTCAGAGCTCGTTACGATGAGAGTCCTCAGCTTTCGAGCCACGCCTAGTCCTTATCGCGATCCTTCGGTTGTCCTTTTGCGTCAAACGTTTGCGTTGTGTGGGAATAGGCAACCACGTCACCCACAGTGTCCGAGCTGTAGCGCAATTGGCGCTTCCAGTCATACGGAAGCTCCAACTCGGGAAGCGTAGGAGGATTGACCGCGATATCGTTGGGCCAAGCCTTCTCGCTCCTTTTGTTTGTCAGCATTCTGTCCTCACATATTCTAAGGTTAAGGATGGACCGACGATTACCGCAAGCCACCTGAGCGCCACGTCGATCACGGTAATTCTAAGTTCCGTAAGAGGAGCTGTCAACACACATATTCCGGCGAGGAAACGAATTTCGCTCTACGGCATCTGCACTATAGTAGCGCCCTTCGGACGCTAGCTGTACGTACGATACACGTGCAGTTGTAGTGGTACTACCTCCGCAGGGCATCAAGCGTCTCCTGACTTGGCTGAAGAACTTGGTCCGCCATCTCACTTGCCGGAACGCGTGATCCGTCATCTAGTCGCACCCATACGCTTCCACCCCAGTGTTCCACTCGATATCCTGGTCGGCAAGTCCTGTACCTGCGCGCGAGTGCTCTCATTCCCGCGATCACTCCTTGCTCACAAGTAACCGAGTGGACGAACTCGGAGCACGACACCTTGAAGATGCAAGATCTTCTACACCGAGCAGGTACAACCAACCAATAG
>JBFJQA010000202.1:0-5641 GCA_041616875.1 Nitrospiraceae bacterium
GGAGCCGGGGCCAAGATTCTCGGCGGTATTAAGGTTGGTGACAATGTCAAAGTCGGCGCCAATTCGGTCCTGCTGAAGTCCGTGCCTGCGAATTCCACCGTAATCGGTGTGCCCGCCCGTGTCATCAAGATGCAAGGGGAGCGGCTTCCCGAGGCCACTATGGATCACATCAATATCCCGGACCCTATTATCGAACGATTGGAAGCGCTCGACCGCGAGCTGATCGAACTTCGCAAGCGCCTGGACAATCCCCCAGATAGTCAAAAAAAATAACTGAGTTTGCCTTCAATCCCTGCCCGCATTCTCACTACTTTCCGTTCGGTTGATGTTTGTTCTTCCCCACCACCCCTTCCTAAACCGAGACTCCTAATAGTCTACCCGCACCAAATACAGCCCCTGCGCGGGGGCCGTGTAGCCGGCCGCACGGCGGTCGCAAGCCTCAAGGATTCCCTTCGCGCTGTGGGGCGTTCGCTTTCCTAAGCCGACCTCCACGAGCGTTCCCACCATCGCCCTGACCATCTGCCTCAAGAACCGGTCCGCTTGGACCTGGATTTTGATGAGGCCCTCCTGGTGGTCAATTTCCAGCCTCCTTACTTCACAAACCGGATTGTCAGTATCGGTTCGGGATCCCTGAAACGAGGAGAAGTCGTGTGTGCCAAGCAGCACCGCTGCCGCCTCCCGCATGAGTGAGAGGTCGAGGGGCTGAGGAATATGCCAAGCGCGGCTGCGCGCAAGGGCCGACCGTTCCGTCCGGTTCAAGACTCGATATTCGTACAGTTTCTGACGGGCGGAGTATCGAGCGTGGAAATCATCGGAGACTCGTTCAACCGAAAGGACGCTGATGTCTTCTGGCAAAAGGCCGTTGAGGGCGCGTTTCCAGTCCTCGACCGGCATTGACTTGTCACATCGGAAACTCGCGACCTGGCCCAAGGCATGGACGCCCGCGTCCGTCCTGCCGGCTCCGATCACCGGAATATCTGTTTGGGTCACGGTGTGAAGCGCCTGTTCGAGCGCAGCCTGAATAGTGGGGTGATGTGGTTGGCGCTGCCATCCGGCATAGGCAGTCCCGTCGTATTCAATGGTGGTCTTGAACGTTGGCATGCAGGAGGGAAGAGAGACTACCGCGAAACAGTTTCAACCGAATCGACATAGGTCTTGATGCCGCGGAAGATTGCCTCTGCCATGCGCTGCTGATAGGCAGCAGTCCGCATCAATTTCTCCTCGGCAGAATTTGAGATGAAGCCGATCTCAGCCAGGATACTCGGCATGGCGGTAAATCGAAGAACGTAAAACGGAGCCGTTTTGACACCCAGGTCCTGAATCTTGTACCGCCCCTTTAGATGCCTCACCATGGCTTGCTTGGTCGTCCAAGCGAACTCTAGCGAGTCCTCGACTTTCTTGGTACTCAGGAGGTCCGCCACTAAGTATTCCCATCCAACTCCGGTGGTCTCAATGGGTGTGCCATTTTCTCGAGCGGCTACCTCCAAGGCCCGCGTGTCACTCGCTTCTCCGAAGTGATACACCTCGAGTCCCTTGACGCCTCGTTTCTTGTGTGAATTCACATGGATCGAAACGAAGAGATCGGCATCCTGCTTGTTCGCAAGGTCCGCGCGATCCTCCAGTTCTACGAAGACATCGCGATTTCGGGTCATGAGGACCTTTTTCTGCAACCGCTTGGTGATTAAGTTGCGGAGATGGTTTGCAATTTTGAGCGTCACTTCCTTTTCACGCGTTCCCCGTCGCCCGACGGCTCCGGGGTCTTTGCCTCCATGGCCGGGGTCGATCACGATCGTCTTGATTTCGGGTCTCACCTGGGCGGAAGGAAGTTCAATTACTTGGGTCTCCTGCGAGCCATTCTGTTTTGTAAATACATCGACGACCAATCGGGGAGGGTTTTTAAGTGGCAGGAGTTTGTAGTCTTGAATTCGCTCAAGGTCGATAGAGACCCTGACCGTTCGGGTGCCAGGCTGTGAGACCCCAACTTCTTCCGGAAAAGTCTTATCATTCAACCGTGACTTGGCTCTGCGTTGTAAAGTCGAGTTTTTCAAATCGATGATGGCACGATCAGGTTGCTTCCGACGGGACTGGGTAAAGGTAATAGGGCGCTGAAGATCGAAGACCACTCGGGTATAGTCGGCGTATGCGCGCACCCTGATATTGTGGATCCCAACCGGTGAACGACTGGATGCGGCCACCTTTCTTGGTGATGATGCCACAGTGGTGGCAGTCACACCGAAAACGGAGGGTTCCATCTCAGCTAGAAAAACCGGCGAATTAGTCAGCAGAGACCCCGAGGAGGAGGCGGGTAGGCACAGGAGTAGTGCGGCCAGGAGACATTTTTGAAGGCCTGGGGACGTCCTCATAAATAACCCTCTTTCACACTCCTGAGCCTGTAGTGATTTTTGTGTCAGATGTGTTCACAATTGTCAAGACTACCGGGCCGTTTCAGGGAGGTGGCTGAACCCTTGCCAGGGGCAAGATCATGGGCTGTGACGGTTTCATAACAAGAAATCCATGAGGTATACTTGTGTCTTTCGGGCTCAGACTCAGCCTTGTTGAGACTCATAGTATCATCATTTGAGCTCCTAGTACGTCAGGCAATGAAAGTTCAAGGTCACTGGTTGAGACTGACTGAGGGATCGTACCCATAAAGTGGAAACGGCAGGCGGCTGAGGTCGACATGGTGAAGCACCTGATCATCGATGCCTACAACCTACTCGGTGCGCGAGGCATGGTCGGCGCCCAGAGGGGATCCAGTAGTGAATCTGTGCGGGAGAATTTGATCAAAGAGTTGGCCCTGTACCGCCAACGAAAGTCCCACCCGCTCACGGTTGTCTTTGATGGGTGGCAACAGGGCTTGGGGACCGAGCGGCATGAGCATCGCGCTGGCCTTGAAGTCATTTATTCTCGGCGTGGGGAACGTGCTGACCAAGTGATTCAAAGGCTGGCACATGAGTATGGCTCCGATTGCGCCGTGGTCTCATCAGATCGTGAAGTGGCAGACTTTGCAAGGAGCACGGGAGCCTTTGTGATGGGGGCTGTCGAGTTTGACCTGCGCCTGCGTGAGAGCGTCTCCGGTCAGTCGCGTCATGCTCGGTCCAAAAAGTTCAGCGAAAAGGATAGTGATCTGCCTCGGCATCGTCCCGAGAAGAAAGGCAACCCCAAGAAGCTTCCCAAGGCCGCGCGCAAGCGCCTTCGCCAGCTCAAGGCATTTTGAACAGCCGGCGCGTGTTTTGAGCAGTGACCCGAGCGATGTCCTCAATGCTCATCGGTTTCTCCTCTGACTTCACACCAGCCATTGCCTCGGCAACGAATTTTACATAAGCAGGTTCGTTGCGTTTGCCACGGTGTGGCACCGGCGTGAGATATGGGCAATCCGTTTCTATCATGATCCTGTCCATGGGAGCCCATTTCAGGATGTCCCGGAGCCCGGCCGCGTTTTTGAACGTGAGGACGCCCGAGAACGAGAGATAGAAACCGAGACTCAAGGCCTCTTTGGCCAGCCAGGCATCTCCGGAGAAACAGTGGAACACGCCGCCCACCTCTTGGGCCTTCTCTTCCGTCAAGATTTTGATGGTGTCCTGTTGGGCCTCCCTGGTGTGAATCACGATAGGCAGGCCAAGGTCGCGAGCAATCCCAATTTGCTCACGAAATCTGGCGCGCTGAATCTGTGGTGCTGAATGATTGTAATGGTAGTCCAACCCAATCTCGCCGTACGCCACCACGTTCTTTTCCGTGGCCAATTGTCTGAGGTGGGCGTACCATCCATCACCGATATGTTTGACCTCATGCGGATGAACGCCCACGGTTGCATAGACAAACTCATGGCGACGTGCCAGTTCGACTGCAGCCTGGCTGGTCATAAGGTCACAGCCGATCGTGACCATAGTCGTGACGCCTGCCTCTTGTGCTCGCGCGATCATGGCGTCACGATCTCCCTCGTAGCGGGTGTCATCCAAATGAGTATGGCTGTCAATCAACATGCTGATCGTCGGTTCATGTGGGCTGAAGTAGGAATTTCTAAAAGGCTATCCTAGCACGCGAGGAATGTCGTTGGAAGTGTAGACATGTTGGGGGGCGGGATGAAACAAATTGACAGGGCCAAAGGGCTTTGGTAGAAGTGGTTTCACGTATGACTCCCTGCGTTCTGAATATACCCACGAACCATCTCGTCCGAAAGGGCATTCCTGTCTTCCTGTTCATCTTGTTGCTGGCAATGGCGCCATTGGCGTCCGCGATTGGTGTGCACCATGAGTTTGCCGCAGCCGATCATGATGGCCATCAACACTCCGAATTCGACCTCTGTCGGTGGGTACAGCATCATTCCGGTAGCTCACTCCTTCTTGATGGGATCGAGGTCGAATCACCCTGGCGTGAACGTTCGTACAAGGCCAATCCATATACCTCCGTCCTCCCGGACGGGCGGGTAGTCCTGACGCGCTCCCCGCGGGGCCCACCGCTCTCCTGAATTTCCACGGTCATCACCTCAAGAGTCTGGAACGAGTGATTCATGCACGTGCGTTGTCGCACGGTGCCGCGGTTTCAGGCTTGCATTTCTATGCGCGTGGATGGAGGAGGGAGCCGGGATATGTGGCGATTTCCACGAAATCGTGCGCCTGCTGTATGGATTCTCTCGATAATGGGGGCACTCGGCCTGTCAATGGCGGCAATCGTTGCGCCCCCGAATGGGTGGGCAGAGAGACACGGGTTTACCCCTCTGGAGCGACAAACCAGTATGGATTCAGAAGGCGTGACTCGGAACGTTCATGCCCAACTCGCCCAATTGTCTCAAGCTCAAGAACAAAGTCCCACCGGAGAAAGCGCAGACCCTGGGGTAAAGGGGGAAGCTCAAGATCCGATGAGAGAGGGGGAATCACCCACCGGCCGTAGTTCGGATGTTGAGAGTCGGTTCCCTGGCGCCGAGGTGAAGACGCAGCCGAAGGACATGCTCGAGCGCACGGGCGGTATGCCCATGGAGGTGCCGGAAGAGCTCGAGGTTGGCCGGGATGCACGCGAGGCTGCCATCTTGCGTCGACAGCAGCTTATGAACCGATTCAACCCGGCAATTGGCTTCGTGATCGAGCCCATTTTCAATTACAAGCAACGGGTGCAAACCTTCAATGACGGGGACGGGGCCAACGCGAGGGGCAACGGAGATGACACTGTCGGCGATAAACTGCCCGCGGGATTCAGTGCCGCGCTCCGCACCATAGAGCTGTTTGCCGCGGCTGACGTGGATCCGTTTGCAAGAGCCTATGTGATTGCCGCTGGGCACGGGGAGGCGATTGGGAGCAAGGGGTCGGAGGAATTTCTCAAGGCAGTGTTCGAGATTGAAGAGGCCGCGATCCAGACGACGTCCCTCCCGGCGAACCTCTCGGTTCGCGGCGGACGGTTCTTTGCGGATTGGGGGTATCTAGGGCGACGGCACGCGCACGACTTGCCTCAAATAACCAGGCCCCCTTCATTCGGTCACCTGTACGATACGAACCAGACCGATGGCCTGGAGGTAAGCTGGCTGGCACCAACCGATCTGTACGTCCAGCTCACGGGTGGCTGGGGGTTCAACTTTGGCCGTCTGGGCGAGGATCCGGTTACCCAGCGCAGGCAGAACGTGCTTCAAGGGAACGTCCTATTTGGCACC
>JBFJQA010000203.1:0-5633 GCA_041616875.1 Nitrospiraceae bacterium
ACTCCCAACTACTAAGAGTACCAAATAAAAATACATTATAATTCAATTGGTTATGGAACTACTTGCGAGCAGGTGATGGATTCTCGTGGAAATCCGAAAACTCGGGGTACCTTCGAGGCCATGGGGTCGTGCGCGTGCCTGCGGCCGCGGGCAGGTATGGGCTGGGTCAGGGGGCAAAGGGCCGGCGACGGCACCAACGCGACCCCGAAAATTCTGGCGCCCGGCCCGTCGGCGCCTCGCTTCCCGTTTCTTTTCAAACCACTGGCCCTTCTCCCGTCGATGCGCCCTTGCATGGCACCCTAGCACCTTTTATAATGCGCCCGGCCCGCAGGCTCGGTCGTTGACGTGGACTGGACTCGAAACCTTACGGATTAGGAATCCCACTATGGGTGAGCAGACCTTAGCAATCATCAAACCAGATGCGGTGAAGAAGCATGTGATCGGGGACATTATCAGCCGGTATGAAAAGGCGGGATTGGTTCCCACTGCCCTTCGCATGATGACCCTCTCAAAGTCTGAGGCTGAAGGGTTTTACGCGGTTCATAAGGAACGCCCCTTTTTTGGGAGTCTGACGACCTTCATGGCTTCGGGACCGATTGTCGTCCTTACCCTATCAGGTGAGAATGCCATTAAGAAGCATCGAGACCTGATGGGGGCAACGGACCCCGCGAAAGCGGAACCGAACACGTTGCGAAAGCTCTACGGCACACATATTGAGCACAACGCCGTTCACGGGTCAGATTCCCCAGACACGGCCCGCTTTGAGATCAGCTATTTCTTTCCTGGAATGGAGGTCGTCGAGCCATAAGCCTTGTCGAGAGGGACTTGCGCAACTCCACGCATCTTCGGTGATCAGAACCGGCACAACGATTTCACCCATTTCTCCGGTTTCTGCCCCTACCAGACCCGGTCGATTCGACGATCCATGTGGATTGTTCTGCTTTTCAGTTTCCTTGCCTCTGAAGGCTGTGCCACCGCCAAACTAGAGGCTTCCACCGACCCGTCCCCCGCGCCTCAAACCGAGAGCGCATTGGTGACCCAAACCAGATGGTTCAAGGATGCCCAGGAGTATCAAACTCAAGGCAATGTCCAAGCGGCCACCCGACTCCTCCGTCGGTTGATCGATACCTATCCAGACTCTCCTCTTCTTCTTGAAGCGCGATGGGCCTTAGGGCGCGCCTCTGAGCAATCGGGCGATCTAGACGGCGCGATGAAGGAATATCGCGCGATCATCGAGGACACCGACGCCAAGTCCCCACGGGGGAAGGTCTTTGCGCAGCGGGCCCGTGGTCGAATCACGGAACTAGAACGCAACATTGGAACGCCCTTGACGCCTCCGGACGGTACGGTCGGCATACTGATCTCGCCGACACGCCTTCCCGCCTCACAGGGACGAGCTGATTGGCTTCGAGGCCTGGCGAAAGCAGGATTTACCACACTCGTGCTTGAAGTGGGGATGAAGTCTACGGCAGCACACAGCCCCCCTCGCACACAGCCTGTTGAGGGGTCGAACCCTCGTCAACGACCCGCTGGAGTGTATTTTCGAACCAAATGGGCCAGGGTCCTTGACGACCTTCTGGACCAGATCGTCCCCCTCGCCCACGAGCATGGATTATCGGTGTTCGGAGCTGTGACTGCCCGGCATATGCCATGGTTAGAACCATCAGAAAAGTGGGGTGATCGGACTTTCAATCTCTCACGCCGCACAGTCGAAGACTCACCTGCACTCGATCTCTTCAACCCAGGATTTCAGGAGTACCTCTCTGGGTTCTTGACAGACTTGGCCGCCACAGGGATCGATGGCGTTTTGTTTCGTGCAGATGCACCACCAGGGATGACCGATGGATTCAGCTCTTATGGCCTTGATGGGTTTCATAGCAGTTTTGGCATCCAGCTTGATCCTGCTCAGTTGTTCCCTGTAGCGGGCGAAACTGTATCGGGGCATATATCATCGGGCGGGGACATTCCTTCAGAGAGTGGGCCTGGCCATCCACCTGAATTTTGGCAATGGACCGGGTGGAAAGCCCGGGAGCGTCTTAAAATATTCTCCCACCTCATGAGCGCCATGCGCCAACGTTCGCCTCAGCTGCAATTTGTATTGGAGGTTCACTCCGAGGCCATTTCCAACCCCACCTATGCCCTGTCCCAGTTTTCGGAAGACTTGCTGGAGGCAAAACGAGCTGGTTTTCATTTTGTCCTCACCCGAATCAAGGGTCCGGTCATCGCCCCTACAGTACTTCCTCCGCCAGGCGACGAATCTGATCAGGCACGTGAGGGCGACACGCCACCCAGTTTCATTTCTCGTCTGATCGAATTGATGGACGGCCCGGAGCGCGTATGGGTCACGAGACCGAGCCCTGTTCTCGATTCGGCTATGATCAGCCAATCCCTCAGCCCCTCAATGGACAAAGCCAGGGTGCCCAAGGGCATAGGGATTTTGTATATGAAGCCGCTGTCCCACGTTCCTTGACAAACCCCTAGTCGTGACATACCATCCCGCCACTGTCGCTTCTGGCACGGCCGAGCCGAGACCGGGAGTAAATCTTTCGACAGAAAAAACTTAAAGGAGAGGTTTATGGATCCAGCCGATCTTCGCTATCACAAAGAACACGAATGGATTAAGGTTGACGGAAAAATGGCACGTCTCGGAATCAGTCAATTTGCTCAGGATGCTCTGGGTGACATTGTGTTTGTCGACCTACCCAAACCCTCCACAGCCGTGACGGCGGGCCAGACCCTAGGAGAAATTGAATCGACCAAGACGACGTCCACCATCTATTCGCCCGTGAGCGGCATGGTGAAAGAAGTCAATCCGGAATTAAAAGATCATCCCGAACTGGTCAATTCTGATCCGTATGGGAAGGGGTGGATGGTCGTCATTGAGCTCTCGGATTCGAGCCAGACTGACTCTTTGATGACCGCCCAGCAGTACGAAGCCTTCCTCGCAACTGAAAAAAAATGACTGACCCTAAGCATATCGCCATCCTAGGGGCCGGCCCTGGCGGCTATGTCGCCGCCATCCGGGCCGCCCAGCTTGGCGCTCGTGTGACTGTGGTAGAAGACCAGGCCCTCGGTGGTGTCTGCCTCAACTGGGGTTGTATTCCCAGCAAGGCGCTCCTGTCGGTTGTCGAACTCGGTGACAAAGCCAAAAAGGCCGCTGACCTGGGACTGACGCTGCAGGGGCCAGTCGGGTATGACCTTGCCAAGATGATGACGAGGAAAAACAAGGTTGTGGATTCCTTGGTGAAAGGCATCGCTACCTTGTTTAAAACGTGGGGCATCGAGCACGTTCACGGATGGGGCGACTTGATCGATGCGCGGACCATCCGGGTAGCCAAACACGAGGGAACAGAATCGACCATACATGCGGACGCCCTGATCATTGCGACCGGGTCCTCCTGGCCGAACTTGCCCCTCTTTCCCATTGATGGCCAGCAGATTCTGACGAGCAAGGACGCGCTCGACTTAACCGAACCCCCAACGAGTCTCTTGATCATTGGGGGAGGGGTTGAAGGGTGCGAGTTTGCTTCTTTTTTTAGCGGGGTCGGTAGTAAGGTCACGCTGGTGGAACTGATGCCTCGAATCCTTCCCCTGGAGGACGAGGAAGTGTCCTCAGTGATGTCCCGGGAGCTCAAAAAACGAGGCGTGGAGATGTACACGGACACGACGGTCGAAAAGCTTGACCGAACAGGCAGGTCGGTGCAAGCCACCTTGAAGGATGACGTTTCTCTCGACGTCCAAAAGATTCTCGTCTCCGTCGGCCGAGGCTTTAACTCCACTGGGATTGGCCTGGAAAAAGTTGGTGTGCAACTCGGCAGGCGAGGGGAGGTGCTCGTCAACGAGCGTATGGAGACCAATGTCCCCGGCGTCTATGCCATTGGTGATGTGGTCGGCAAAGCGATGCTGGCCCACGTGGCCTCCGCCCAGGGTAAGGTGGCGGTCAGCAATATTCTTGGACGTCCCGGAGAGGTGAATTACCGGGTTGTCCCGGCCGGTATTTTCACGCTACCAGAAATCGGACGCGTGGGTCTGACTGAAGACCAGGCTCGGGAACTCCTGGGAAAAGAAGGAAGTAATGCCGGGGACGGCATTAAAATCGGACGGTTCCGTTACGCAGCCTTAGGAAAAGCTCAGGCGGTCGGCGAACCCACCGGTCTGTTCAAGGTAATTTCGGATGCTTCGACGGATGCGATTCTTGGCGTCCACATCATCGGATCCCACGCGGCCGACCTTATTCACGAAGCTGCGCTCGCAATGCAGCTTGGGGGGACGGCCACGCAGGTGGCTGAGATGATCCATGCTCACCCGACTCTGGCCGAAGGACTCATGGAAGCCGCGGAGGATCTGGAGGGGATGGCCATTCACATCGCACGAAAAAAGATGTGACCACGGGGTCTAAAGTCTGAACGTGGAAGACCTTGGGTGCACGTGTATGACTATAGACGTGAAACCTTTGACGTTTCTGTCGAAGTGATGATTCGCTCCCTCATGATCAAAGCCGCAATGCTGGCCGCGACCGTGGGGCTGATTCTGTGGATCGGATGGCCGGTTCCACAACCACACCGACTCGACCCTCTTCCGTCGCAGGGACCCGCGAGGGGAGAGACCGCATGGAAGCTATCCGGTCACAGGTCGAGTGAGGTGCCACGGGGGGAGGAGGCTTCTCCTTCTGATGACACCGAGAGCCACGTTCGGACACACTCAAAACTAAATCTGAATCGTGCCACCTTGGAGGATCTACAGCTCCTTCCTGGAGTGGGCACCATCCTCGCCAAGCGTATTCTCGAACGACGAGAGAAGAAAGGAAACTTTCATTCTGTAGATGAGTTACTCGAGGTGAAAGGCATTGGGAAGAAACGTTTGGACGGAATTCGCCCGCTGATTCTCGTCGCGACGGGGCCGGAGCGAACGGCAGCCCCGGCAGACGAGCCTCCACGCCCTCAGAGAACAAAGGAGCAGGCTTCGTGAGGGAACTGACCCGCCAAATGGACCTCATTATGCGGGGCGCGGTAGAAATCATCCAGCGCGGGGAGCTGGAGTCCAAACTGAACCGCTCGCTGAAAGAACACCGTCCCCTTCGGGTGAAGGCAGGATTCGATCCCACTGCACCAGACCTCCATTTAGGCCACACAGTACTGATTCATAAGCTGAAGCACTTTCAAGAATTGGGGCACCAGGTGATCTTCCTCATTGGTGACTTTACCGGCATGATCGGGGATCCGACAGGAGTCTCAGAGACCCGGGTGGCCCTGACAAAAGGTCAAGTGCAGGAGAACGCCAAAACCTATGAGCGTCAGATCTTTAAGATTCTCGACCCTCAGAAAACCACCGTTGAATTTAATAGCCGATGGATGAGTACGATGTCCGCTGAACAACTGATTCAACTCAGCGCCCAGTACAATGTCGCTCGAATGTTGGAACGACAGGATTTTTACAAGCGTTATCAGGAACAGAAGCCCATCACGATTCATGAGTTCCTGTACCCCCTGATACAAGGCTATGACTCCGTCGCTCTTAAGGCGGACGTCGAAATCGGAGGAACGGACCAAAAGTTCAACCTCTTGGTCGGCCGTGATCTTCAACGTGGCTATGCACAAGAGCCTCAGGTGGTCCTCACCATTCCGCTGTTGGAG
>JBFJQA010000204.1:0-5611 GCA_041616875.1 Nitrospiraceae bacterium
CGAATCCGGCGGGAAATAATGATTGCCCTCAACCTGCTCTGTCGTCGAGCTCTCCGCAAGTATGACTCCCTTCCAGGTTGCCTTTGCCATAGTATCCTCCGTATGCTAGGTTCTTGAATTTCTCCTTGAATGTTGCGACTCATCGTATTGTAACTCAGAAGCAGGGGCGCTCACATCATGAGCATGGCAGACCTATCCCTTGAAGAACTTAGGGACCTTGTGAAAGGCATGGTAGATGACCGCGTGCGCGAGCTGCTTGGAGAGCCCGACCTGGGCCTGTCCCTCCATGAAGCGGTTCGAGCCAGGCTGAAAGCGTCGCTCGCCTCCAGCAGCAGGGTCACGGGCGATGAGGTCGCCGAACAACTCGGCCTCAATTGGTAACCGCCGTGGCGTGGTATCGTGTCGCTTATCGGCCAGAGGTCATTTCAGACTTAAACAAGGTCGAAACAGCCATGGCCCAACGCTTGTTGGAGAAGACCAAGTGGCTGGCCTCCAATGTCGACAATCTGCGGCATGGAACCTTGGACCCAACCCTCCCAGGTCTGGCTCAATATGCTGTTGGGGAGTGGCGTATTCTGTATTCCGTTGACGGAAAGGATCACGTCCTAGACATTCACATGGTTGGCAAACAGGAGGACCTGTATCAGTTCCCGCAGAGGCACACCTGAGAAAGCGAAGACAGAGACACCATGGTCAAGATCACGGAATCTGCCGCGTCTAAGTTGAAGGCCCTGATCCTAGAGCATCCTGAAGATCCAATTGTGCGGTTAGCGGTGACCGACCTTGATGAAATGAGATTGCAGTTCAGGATCAGTTTGGAATCAGATCCCCAGCCAGACGATGATGTCCAGGAGTGCATGGGATTAACGGTGGCCGTTGATGGACCCAGCGTGGTTCGGATGGACGGAATCACCTTGGACTACGCCGAACCGGAAGGCTTCAGGTTCCTCCATCCCGACGTGAATGGTGACGACTTCCTACGACTCATCAACCCCAATTAAGAAAGTGAGGAAAATGGCCGAGGAACCCTATCCGCGGAGCCCAACACTCATGCTGGGTGGCATCGCACATCTGCCGCGGTTCATAGATAAAGTCCGGCTGCGGCATGCCGGGAAAATTCAAGACTACAATTACATAACCACGGGGTTCGATAAATATTTGCTCGAATTCCTTCAGATCGAACCTGACGATTTTGAGAAGGAGGTCCTGGCTGAAAGGAATGACGATCAGATCCTGGCCTGGGTGCAAGCCCATGCGCGGCCATTCTCTGCCGAAGAATTGGCCCAGTGGAACGACCGTATCTCTCATGCTGGTCCCAAGGATGAACCAGCTCGCGAGCGTTTCCAAACACGCCTGGTCGAAGTAGCGAAGAAGCGCGGTGTCCCGGTGGAAACCCTCCCCAACGCGACTACCTGGGCAGACCTTATCGAGCTGGACGAGGCACGGATGTAACAGTCAACCCGACGCCTGGTGATTTGGGTCAGGGAACCCTTCCCTCTCGTCCCCACCCCCCCCTCAAGAAACACGGCAAACTTCCGACATCGTTACGGCTAGGACGGGAAGCCCGCCACGCACTCACCGCACTCATGGCGCATGCAGGCTTCCTGCGAGAGCATTCACTCTCAGAACAGCCTCACGCAAAAAAGGATGCGGCAGTCCGACCTGCGGGGGATCGATCTTCGCGGGACTTGACCCTTTTCAGCTTCTAACCTACTGAAATTTCAATTTATTTGCCTTTTCGAGGATCCTCGATAGACTCTTAAGAGACTGCTCATAAGAGACAGCGGCTGTGATACGAGGTGAACTCATGGGATCCTTGCCGATCATGCAGATTCTGGTGTGGGCGATTGTCATTGGTACCGTTCTCTGGGGTGTGAGCAGGTACAACCGACTCATTTCCTATCGCAACCGCCTCAAAAACGCCTTCGCGCAAATCGATGTGCAACTCACACGTCGCTACGATCTGATTCCAAATCTGGTCGAGACGGCAAAAGCGTACATGAAGCATGAACGCGAGACCTTAGAAGAGGTCATTACCACCAGGAACCAGGCAGCCACGGCAGCCAAGCAAGCGTCACGTTCTCCAGAGGATCCCGCGGTCATTCAACGCCTAGGTGGGGCGGAGGGATTACTCGCTGGGGCAATGGGAAGGCTCTTTGCGCTCATGGAAAACTACCCGGATCTCAAAGCCAACGCGAACATGATGCAGCTGAGTGAGGAACTCACCTCCACCGAGAATAGGGTGGCCTTTGCCCGACAGGCGTTCAACGACGCGGTGATGAGCTACAACACTGCAAGGGAAGTATTTCCAGACAATTTTATCGCGGGGATCTTCAACTTTAACCCGGGCCAGCTCCTCGAGATTGAGGACGTGCAGAAGCGTGAGGTCCCGAAGGTTTCCTTCGCCTAGCCCTCCCCCGTGGATTTCTTTGACCAGCAAGAGCAGGCACGACGCAAGACCAGCCAACTCATCCTTCTCTTTACTCTCGCTATTGGTGCTCTCATTGCCGGTGCCTATATCATTGCCCGGGGGCTGATCACCTGGATCTACGGAACGGAGGCCAGGGTATTTTCCTACGCGTATGTCGAGGCACGAACGGAGGAGCGGTCATGGTGGGGACTACTGTGGCAATGGGACACCGAGCTCTTTTGGTGGGTGACGCTGGGCACACTCTCGGTGGTCATAGTCGGATCCATGTACAAGACCCTGCAACTCCGGGCGGGTGGAGCCGCCGTCGCTCTCTCACTGGGAGCCCGCCTACTGAATCACTCCACCAAAGACCCCCAAGAACGTCAGGCTCTGAATGTGGTGGAGGAAATGGCGATCGCATCGGGAACACCTACCCCGCCGGTGTATCTCCTGGATCACGAGCCCGGAATTAACGCGTTCGCTGCAGGCTATTCCTCGGACGATGCGGTCATTGGCATCACCCGCGGCTCCATCGAATTGTTGTCGAGGGAAGAATTGCAGGGGGTGGTCGCCCACGAGTTCAGTCATATCCTGAATGGCGATATGAGACTGAACATTAGCCTCATGGGCCTTGTCCACGGCATTTTGGTGATCGGGTTGAGTGGTCAAATCCTCCTAAGAGGATCTTCTCGAACGAGTTCCGGGAATCGAGTGAGACGGCACTCAGGGAAGGAAGGCCTCGCCGTGATGTTGCTTGGCTTGAGCCTGATTGTCCTCGGATATACCGGGGTATTTTTCGCCAATCTGATTAAAGCTGCTGTGTCTCGCCAACGTGAATTTCTCGCCGATGCCTCGGCCATTCAATTCACTCGACATCCGGCCGGTCTGCTCGGCGCATTAAAAAAGATTGGAGGCCATGAACACGGGTCCCTCGTGCTGGACCCCAGAAGTCAGACAGTCAGTCATATGTATTTCAATCAAGGCTTTTCCGAGAGCCTGGGAAACCTCTTTGCAACCCATCCCCCGCTGATCAAACGAATTCGACGAATCGAGCCTCGATTCAGCGGGACATTCCCAGAGGTGATGGGAGCAGATCCCTCGGATACCATCGCAACACTCGCGACACTTGAGCCGGCGGCCATGCCTACTCTCGCCCAGACCAGCCAAGCCGTTGGCTCCCCCCCCGTGAGTTCAGAGGTTCCCCCCGACCCGGTGGCTGAAATCGGGCATCCCACGGCTGCCCATTTGAGCTATGCCCGAAACCTGCTGGACAGGCTGCCGCGAAAAGTCCTGGATGCCGCGCACGCACCCTATGGAGCGCGCGCCCTCATCTATGCCCTTCTATTGCACAGAAACTCGGATTCCCGACATGCGCAACTATCGCGATTGTCCAGCCATGCCGACGTACCTGTCTATCAAGAAACCCTCGTGTTAGCACCATTCGTGGACCGACTTGCTCCAGCAGCACGCTTGCCCCTCATCGACATAACTATTCCAACGCTTTCATCGCTGTCCTCAAAGCAATACTCTCTCTTCAAGACGAACATTCTGGCACTCATCCAGGCGGACAAGACCACGGAGCTCTTTGAATGGATGCTCCAACGGGTTCTCCTTCGACATCTGGAGCCAACATTCCGACCGGTGAAGAAACCTATCGTACGGTATCACTCCCTGAAACCCCTGGGGGAGCACTGCTCTGCCCTCCTTTCCGGCCTCGCTCACCAGGGGAACACCAGCCCTGAGCAGGCACAAAGCGCCTTCGAACGCGGCGTGCGGCACCTCAACGTGCCGGGCCTCAGGCTCCGGCCATACGACCGGAGCAGCTTGCCAGTCATAGATTATTCGCTTGATGTCCTGGCCCAGGCCTCGCCTCCTGAGAAACGCAAGATTCTTCAGGCCTGCACCGGCTGTATCTTGGGCGACAAGCAAATCACGGTGCAGGAAGCGGAATTGCTGCGAGCCATTGCCGATTCGCTGGGGTGCCCGATGCCGCCACTCCTAGCGGGGCAGCCGGCACAAGACACAGCCCCACTCACCCTATTTTTAACCTGTCCTTTAACTCCTGATGCTCAACGCTCAGTGTCGTAAGCCTCGCCTTGAGTTGCTCGTTTTCTTCTTGTAGCTGCCGAATTCTGCCGGCTTGGTGGACCTCTGGTTCGGCATATTTAGCCTTCCATCGATAATAGGTTTGCTCAGAGATACCGTACCGAGGGCAGACTTCCGTTACCTTCATCCCTAACTTCACCTCTCTGAGGATACGCACGATTTGCTCTTCTGAAAAGCGTTGTCCCCTCATCCTGATGCCTCTGTAAAAGGTTACGCCACCAAACCCACTAGCGTAATGAGCGTTCCTTATCGCCTGGTTTCCCGGCCCTCTCGAGAAGGGATGGGCTCCTGCATGGGAGCTGGTCCCATTGATCTGTCTGGACGATGGCTCGCAAAGATCTTGATCCCATTTAAAACAGCAAGGACAGTGCCACACCTCCACGTAGTGACTTATCATATTTTTCAATTGCTTATTAATCCGTCATGCCGATCACGCCTCGCCCAGGGGGTGTTATGCAGTAGGCTGAGTCCTGCAATGCGGGTCCTAGAAAGAACGTGAACAACCGCAATAATCTGACAACAGGCCTTCATGCATGACTGAGAGAACTCCCTGTTCTGCTCGAGCATATCTTCACCGGCAAACCTCCTTCCTGTCCTTGACATTGGTCCCTTCACCCGGTACAGACCCTAAGACGCGATCCTTGCGTGCCGTATTTCCCTAGGGCAGAAATGTGAAGCCCGGTCCGGTTGACCTGGCCATTTGGCTCTCAATCATGCCAAGTCTAGGAAAAAGGCTCTGTTGGATTGTCATTGCTGCCCTGGTTGGGCTTGGCGTTCTGCTCATCGCACGGACTCCTTGGGATCACCCGGTCACAACGGCGCTCGGGCCTTCAGCCCCGACGACCGTTGCCCTGGAGAGGGGCACCACCAGACTGGCAAAGGCACTCCAATTCCGGACCGTCTCATATCAGGATCGCTCCCTGATCGACACCGACGCGTTCCTGTCCCTCCACCAGTACCTTGAGGCCGCCTTTCCTGCTACCCACCGGACTCTTACACGCGAAATTGTTAACCAGTACAGTTTGCTCTACACCTGGCCGGGAAGGAATCCGGTACTTCCCCCGATCCTTCTCCTTGGACACCTCGATGTCGTAC
>JBFJQA010000205.1:0-5601 GCA_041616875.1 Nitrospiraceae bacterium
CAGTCCAAGTTGAGAATGCGCTCGGCAAGGCAGTCCGCTATATGGACGATGACGCAAGGGTCGGGGCGTTGGGAATCCTTCATTTGAATGACGACAGTCAACGCACGGTTCAACCTTCCAGCTTTGCCTTCCCTCAGCCGTGGTCGGGAGTGCTGGGCCTGCTCAGACGGCGTCGCCTGGCTACCAGCCTAGATCTCACAAAGACCGCACCACACGAGAGTGATGTGGATTGGATCTGCGGGAGTTTCTTGATGATGCGGCGTGCATGCCTTACCGATGTCGGAATGCTCGACGAACGGTTCTTCGTTTACGCAGAGGATATTGATTGGTGCCTGCGCGCAAGGCGTGCTGGCTGGCCTGTCCGGTTCTGGCCTGGCGCAGCCATGGTGCATGTCGGTTCATCGGTCCGTCCGTTCATCCGTGACAAGACCTTCATGCACTATCGCAGTCATCTGACCTATATACGGAAAAACCACTCTCTCACCGCAGCAACTGCTTTCTACGTGGCCATGAACTTTCGACTCTCTCTGGGAACCCTCCGACAAATTCTGCGATATCTTATCGGCCGGGCGGGCGCCGCGGATGTATCCGAGCGTCTAGCCCGACAGTTGGCATTCTTGTTGCTCCGCCCAACGCAATCTGGGCTCAATCCTTAGACGCCACGGTGGTCCCCTTAAGCGGGGCATGCCCAAGATGGACTCTCTAGCAAGCTCAGACGCCGGGTCCGGCATTCCTCCCAAAGACACCGATCGGTGCGTCGCGTGCGGGACCAAGGGACTCAGTTTCGTAGAGGCCATCAGGAGCAGCCGCATTTCTGAAGCTTGGGCCGCTGACCGGCGAGCTGACTGCAGGCAGTTGGGCCGAGTGGCGGACTGGCTAAGCTTGGTCCAAGGCCCACTCGGCGGAGAGTTGATCCGAATCGATCGTTGTGAACGATGCGGATTGGAGATGAGCTCACCGCGCACCGCTTGGAGCTCCGGGTTATATGGCCAGGTATACCCAGAGCGTCTCGTGGTTCCAATCCGCTGGGAGTTCGATCGTTACTTGATTGACCTTGGTGAACCGCCCCAGCACATTCTGGAGCTGGGGTGCGGGACAGGCACGTTTCTGGCCATGGCTGAAGCACATGGTCACCACACCACTGGCCTGGACCACAGCCCGACCGCGATCAAGGAAGCGCGGGGCCGAGGCATCCGCGTGGCACGCTCCTTCGAGGAGCTCCGTGAATCCGGCGGAAATGGCATTCGTCCGCTTACCTTCGATGCGGTGGCGATGTTCCATGTGATCGAACACCTGCACGACCCCGGATCGATTTTTGAAGAGCTTGAATCGTGCGTGCGGATAGGGACGAAGTTGGCCATGTCCTGTCCAGGTCCGCGAAGGTTTACACGGCTACTCCACGAGCAGCAAATAGGGTCGCGGGAGTTTTGGGACTATCCGCCCCACCATGTCCTCCGGTGGACCATTCCAGCGCTTCGCTTTTTCCTTGAGTCGCGAGGATGGCGAGTTATTGAGGCGGTGGAAGAGCCATTAGCTTGGGTCGGTGCAAGCTCACACCTCGCTATCACTCGGGCAATGTACGGAAGCTATATCCAGCACCCCTTGCACCGTCGGCTAGGGATTGCGCGAGCCATGCTCCAGACGCTTCTGGCCTATCCCTGGATTCGTGGACTGTCCCTGTATGTGCTCGCCGAACGAGCTTGACGGGACATATCGCAAATGAGTCGCACACGCAAGACATTGGTAGCCGCCACCTTCAGCTACACGCAATTCGCGACCGGCATACTCGCTGCAATCGTCCTTACACCACTCATCCTTTCACACGTAGGTTCCCGCGAGTATGGAATATGGCTCGCTGGACTTGAGGCCTTGGGCTATGCGGCCATGGCTGACGTAGGGGTCTTCGCAGTCTTGCCGTGGATGTTCGCCAAAGCCGATGGTCAGCGCGATCCCACAAACGTGCGGCGCTTGTTGGCCCATGGTTTGCTGATGGGCATGGTGGTTGGCCTGGCCTATGCAGCCATGGCAGGACTCTTTTGGTTCTGCCTTCCCGACGTGCTCAATCTTGCCGAGAAGGACCGCGCCCTTATTGGAGGTCCCATGGCCGTCCTGGCGGCCCTCATCGCAGCGGGGTTCCCATTGCGAGTCTTTAGTGCGCTGAGGATTGGCCTCCAAGATGTGTGGTTCAACGGTACAGCCGCTCTTGTACAGTTCGCGCTCAGTGTCGGCATAACCATTGTATTGTTGTTAAATGGCTTCGGCCTGCACGCCCTAGCTGCTGCTGCAGCATTTCCTCCCTTGCTTACGGCTCTCGCTGCGCTTCTCAGAACCGCATGGTCCGATCGCTCACTTCTGCAGGACTGGCCGCGGCCCACTTTCAGCGATTGTGTTTCGCTACTTCGCGAAGGGCTCGGAGCATGGTTTAGCTCCTTCGGAGTACAGATGGTTTGGGCCAGTTCCGCTCTGATCATCGTCTATCTGGGTCATCCGGAGTGGGTCATCATTTACTGGTGCACGGCCAGAATGAGCCACATTCTTCTCCAGCTTTCATGGGTGCTCCCGGACAGCAGTCTGCCAGGGCTGGCCCAACTACACGGGGAAGGACGAGTGGAACGTGTACGTGAGGTTATCGCCACCACCTTTAGATTGAACCTGGTTCTCGCCTCCGGTGCAGCCCTCGTTGTGCTGACGACCAATGCGGTGTTCGTACCATGGTGGGTGGGACATGATTACTACGGAGGCTGGTGGCTCAACTCTCTCTTCGGCATCGGCGTGATTGGCACCTCCATTGTGCACGGGATCGTCAGCCCTGCGGCGGTTATAGGCAACCGGCTCCGCGTCGGTGTGAACAGCATGCTGGGTGGACTAGCCTATGTAGGGATGGCCCTTACCCTGGGCGCCCAGCTCGGTCTCGAAGGGTTAGCGCTCGCCGCACCACTCAGTGGCCTTCTGGTAATTGCCCTTCCAACAGCTCGATTGCTCGGAGAACGTACCGGGATCACCTGGCGCGCCATGACGAGCGATGCACTTGGTTCCTATGCATTCCGATTTACGCCGCTAGTTGCGGCCGCTGGCCTCTTCCCGATTGCCTTTCCCGAAGCCGCAGCGACCGCTCTTTTCGTGTCACTGATGTTAGTGAGTGCTCATTTGTGGTTAACGCAAAACTATTACCTCGATCTGACCGTTCAGGACAGTCTTCGTCAGTGTCTCGGTCGACTGCGACCGCTGCAGATCCAAGATCCAGCCAAAGCCAAGCCAGTGGAGCACGGTGGCGCCAGATGATGCTCCTGAGAGAAACAGCCCGCATAGTCGGCGGCGTGCTCGGAAGACAAAGCCCTGTCATCCGTGCTCTTCGCCCCGCATACGATACCTTACTCGAATGGTCATCAGGCGCCCAAGGCATGGCGCAGGTTCTGAACTCACACGAGAGATTTCGCATCGACCCTCGTCACCGTAAGTACTTCCCTGATGTCCACGACCCTTCAGTCCATAGTTATCTTCGAGAGCGCGTCGCACCAGGAGCGGTCTGTCTGAACATCGGTGCGCACATTGGTATCTACACCTTGTGTCTAGCTGAGTGGTCCGGACCGAGTGGACACGTATACGCGTTCGAGCCCAACCCTTCAGCAAGTAATGTTCTTAGGAAGCACGTCGTGCTCAACGATTTCATCGGGCGGGTGTCAATCGTACCATCTGCAGTCAGTGATCGCTCAGGACACACAAAGTTTTTCGTCGCCGAATCTAGGAATGATGCCGTGAGTGGGCTCAGCCGCCTGGGGCAGCCGAACTCGCTTGCTGAAGATGTTTCGGGCCGCATGATCACTGTGCCCGTCACAACCGTCGATGAGTTCTGTCGAGTTCACAAGATTACCCCCGACTGGATCGTAATGGACATCGAGGGATTCGAGCTTTCTGCCCTTAATGGCTCCGTCGAGACGATCTCGAAGACATTTGGTCGGTTAGGGCTCATTGTTGAGATGCATCCGGGACTCTGGGCATCGGCGGGAGCCTCTCGGTCTGCTCTTGAGGAATGGTTGACCGCAATAGGCCTTCGAGCCATTGGTCTAACAGGACAAATTCATCCCCTCGGCAGTCATGGCATCGTGTGCCTCGTCCCTAGCTGAGCGAACCGGGTGATCCTATGCACGGGATGTTTGAAAGGGACGACCGGTGACTCCCAGTCCCTCATGACGACGAAAGCCCAGCCCGCTCGGTCTAAGTCTAAGGCAATGTCTAAGCCCTGCTGGCATCTCATCACGGGAGAGTATCCACCTCAGCCTGGCGGGGTGAGTGATTACTCCGCCATGCTGGCCAATGCCATGGCTCGGATCGGGGTGCCGGTTGTGGTTTGGGCGCCATATGCTCGAGGGGACGACCAGTCATTCGAGGTCGTCAGGGTCAACCAGTTGATCACACGTTGGTCCGGAAGCGATCTGTCTAGTCTCGACCGCGACCTGAGTGCATATACGGCACCCCGCCGACTGCTCGTGCAGTATGTGCCACATACCTGGGGGGCTCACGGGTTGAATCTCAGATTCTGCTGGTGGCTTGATCGACGGCAGAAACTCGGCGATGAGATTCATCTCATGGTGCACGAACCGTTCTACCCATTTCGCCTATGCCATGGACCCAAGCGCTGGATTCTTGCCGCCGGCCAACGCTGGATGATGCGGATCGCACTGAGGGCCAGCTCACGAGTCTGGGTCGCCATACCGGCTTGGGAGCAAATGTTGCGCATCTACGACGAGCGTGGGCCGAGGCCCATGTCCTGGTTACCCATTCCCAGTACAATTCCGGTGTATAAAGACCCTCCGGAAGCTCAGGCATTGCGGAAGCGCCTTACGCCCGATGGAAACCATGTTATTGGAACCTTCGGAACTTATGGGGAACTGGTACGACCGCTCCTGTCTGAGATTCTTCCGACTCTTCTCTATCGTTCCGCCGCTACTGCCCTGCTACTCGGACGGGGCGGTGAGCGTTTCGCGTCGGAGGTGATCGCTCAGCATCCGGAACTCAGGACTCGCCTGATGGCCCCAGGAGCCTTGTCCCACCAGGAACTCTCTCTTCACCTGCAAGCATGCGACCTACTTCTCCAGCCCTATCCCGACGGGGTCAGCAGTCGTCGGACCACCGTCATGACGGGGCTCGCGCACGGGTTGCCGGTCGTGACCTCGCAGGGCCCGCTGTCAGAGTCCCTGTGGAAGGAGAGCTCCGCTGTCATCCTCGTGCCAGTCGGCAGCACGTCAGCCCTGGTCGACGCGACGCTCTGCCTGCTCGCGGATTCCACCGAGCGATCACGTCTGGCACACGCCGGCAAAGATCTCTACGACCGCTACTTTGACGTGCATCACACCCTATCCGCTCTTCGTCAGTTCCCAGCGGAAAGCTCCGATCCCAATGCAAAAACATCCGGCTAGAGCGAACGCCTTGCAGCAGACAGTCTCCATCACGCACGATCGAGTGCAACCCGATCCATTTTTGGTTCATTCCTCAGTGCGAATCGGCACCCGGCCAGACGACTTACCGAACAGCCCCCTCACAGTCGGAGTACGTGTGCATTTCGTCGCTGACAGCGGCGCCGACGTCCGCCTCGTCGAGGGC
>JBFJQA010000206.1:0-5578 GCA_041616875.1 Nitrospiraceae bacterium
GAATGAACGTGGTGGGGGATCTCTTCGGATCTGGGAAGATGTTTTTGCCGCAAGTCGTGAAGAGCGCGAGGGTGATGAAAAAAGCCGTCGCCTATTTACTCCCGTTTATGGAAGAAGAGAAACAAGCCTCGGGGAACTATAGGGCCCAGGGAAAGATTCTCCTGGCGACCGTCAAGGGGGATGTACACGACATCGGCAAAAATATCGTTGGGGTCGTTCTGGGTTGCAACAATTACGAGGTGATCGATCTGGGGGTCATGGTCCCCTCTGACCGAATTATCAACACTGCCCGTGAGCGGGAGGTCGATCTCATTGGGCTCAGCGGGCTCATTACCCCGTCCCTGGATGAGATGGTTCACGTCGCACGGGAGCTGACGCGAGAAGGATTTCACACGCCCCTCCTCATCGGCGGGGCCACAACAAGCAAGGCCCATACCGCCGTGAAGATCGCGCCCGCGTACCAGTCTTCGGTGGTGCACGTGCTCGATGCATCGCGTGCGGTCGGGGTGGTGAACCAACTGATGAGCGCTGAATTGCAGGAGTCGTTGGTACAGACCAACCGTACTGACCAGGATCGGATCCGGCAGGCTCATCAGGATCGGGGCCCTAAAAAGTTGTTGTCGTTGGAAGAGGCGCGGCGGCGGAAGGTCGCCATCGTGTGGGAGCCAGCGGATATCCCCGCCCCCTGCTTTACGGGTCTCCACGTCCTGGATCAGGTGGCCCTGGATCAGCTGGTTCCGTTCATTGATTGGTCACCGTTCTTTCACGCCTGGGAATTGAAGGGGAAGTATCCGAAGATCTTTGATGATCCGAAGTTAGGCCCGAAGGCAAGAGAACTCTTTGATGATGCGCAGAGTCTTCTCGATTCGATCGTGAAGGACAAGCTGCTCACCGCAAAAGGGGTGTACGGGTTTTTCCCAGCCAACAGCCTAGGGGATGATATCGAGGTGTATACGGATGAGAAGCGATCTCGAGTTCGCCTGACCCTACACACGCTACGCCAGCAAATGTCCAAGCCGGAAGGACAGCCCAATTTAGCCCTGGCCGATTTTATTGCTCCAAAATCCACCGGGCTCCCGGACCATGTCGGCGCCTTCGCCGTGACCGCCGGCATCGGAACTGAAGCGCTCTGCCAGCGGTTTGAACGAGACCATGACGACTACAATTCCATTATGGCTAAGGCCATCGCGGATCGGCTTGCTGAAGCCTGTGCCGAGTGGCTGCATAAACAGGTTCGTGAGGAATGGGGCTATGGAGGGCAGGAAACGCTGGCCAACGAAGACCTGATCAAAGAACGGTACCGGGGAATCCGACCTGCGCCAGGCTACCCGGCCTGTCCCGATCATACGGAGAAACGTTTGATCTTTGATCTCCTCGACGCGGAGAAGAACACGGGGATTGCTCTCACCGAGAGCTACGCGATGTATCCTGCCGCCTCAGTCTGTGGGCTGTATTTTGCTCACGCGCAGGCGGCCTATTTTTCGGTGGGGAAAATTGGCCGCGATCAAATCGTGGATTACCAAGGGCGGAAGGGGATGGATCTCAAGAGTATTCAGCAGTGGCTGCGTCAGAATTTGAACTACGATCCCGACCAGGCAGCCGAAAAGGTCAGCTGACCCTGGCTGTCCTTCTCATCCGGGCGACGGTCGACCCGAAGTGTCACACCGCCAGAGCTACCCTTCCTTCAGAGCCAAGCTAGACCTCGCTTCACTCATCTCGGTCACGATGGCCCCCTGGAGGGCCGAAGAGATCTCCCGATAACGCCGTTGAGCCCATCCGTTAAAGGAGAGCGCGTCAGGGAACACCAGGTTCCACGCTCTGACCGCGTCCAGGAGCAACAATTGGGGCCGCTTGTGGGGGCCGGGGAAATAGACGACCAGAACGGCTGAATTTCCAAGCAGGCTGATATCCGTGAACACGTGCAAGGAGGAAGTTGCCGGAAGGCCGAAGTCCCGAAAAACCGCATCGGCAATTGGGCCGTATAGCCCACTCAGCAAGAAGGAAATCGCTTCCTGCGGGGCTTTGTTTTCGTGTAAACGACCATTTGGCGCTTCCCCGAACAGATTCTCGGCCAGGTAGTTAGCTGCGTCCCAGGCCGGCATCCGTCCTGACGCGACCATGAACTCACAGACATGCCCGATCCAATTGCGAGGAACGGCGTTAGAACGCATGACCTCCTCTTACACGCCACTCACATCAAGTTTGAGTAAGATTGGGGAAACCGGACTTCGTGCCTGGCAGGAACAACCTATGGACTCACCGGTGTGACGTGAAATGACTATACTGGCTGATTCATCGGGTGTCAACGAGAGAAGGGTTCTGCCATGGGAACTGGACCGGATTCGTCGTCGAGATACTGATCCCGAATGATCGTGAGTTCGTCGGTCGAGTCAAGGAATAGGTCCAGAAGATCGGGATCAAAGTGGGTTCCGCGGTAGTCCCGCATGACACTGACCGCCTGGTCGATGGCAAAGGCGGGTTTGTATATTCGCTTGCTGGTCAGGGCGTCGAAGGCGTCTGCAATAGACGCGATGCGTCCCTCTAAAGGAATGGCCTCTCCTTTTAGCCTTCTGGGGTATCCGCTTCCATCGTATCGTTCATGATGGGTCCACGCGATGATGGCGGCGACCTTCAGGAGCTCGGCATCCGATCCACTCAGAATGCGGTACCCGATTTCTGCGTGCTGGGCAATGATGTTAAATTCTTCGTCCGTGAATTTACCCGGCTTGAGCAACACGTGGTCGGGCGTGCCGATTTTTCCAATATCATGCATGGGACTGGCCGTGCGAATCAGCTCAATCTGTTCTATGTCCAACCCATAGCGGCGAGCGAGAAGTGCGCAGTACTGACTCATCCGTTGGATGTGTCGGGCGGTAGACTTGTCGCGAAACTCGGCCGCAATGGCCAGGCGCTGAATAGTCTCCTCTCGAGAGAGGCGCAGCTCTTTTTCAGAGCGCTCGAGCCACTCGAGGGTTTGCTGAAGGGCTTTGGTCCGGGCATACACGATCTGCTCGAGGTTTTGCCTGTGGGCCCTATTCTCGATTTCGAGGCGGCGGCGGTGTAAGGCATTCGACACGTTAATGAGTATCTCGTTGGCCTCAAAGGGCTTAATAATATACCCATAGGCCCCGGCCTCACGGGCAGCATTAGCGAGAATTGGGCTATCCAATCCCGTCACCATGATGGCGGCGGTCATCGGACACTCGGCGAGGACGTGTCGGACCAGCTCCAAACCTGATTCCCCTGGCATATTCACATCGCAGAGCATGAGGGCGAAGTCTTTTTCTTCCAGGCAGGCCCTCGCCTCGCGGGAGTTGGCGGCATTCGTGCAGGAATACCCGTGATGTTTCAAAAGGCTGCTCAAAAGGCGTCGAATGGGCTCCTCGTCGTCTACGATGAGGATATCGCACGCTTCAACGGAGAGGGGCTGGGGCGCTTCTTCTAAGAATGTCTGCATGACTAACCCGACTTGTCGATCGAATGGGAGTACGTTCTGATAGAGGTTCCTGGCAACAAAATGGTCAATGTGATGCCCTTCGTGGAGGGATGTGCACCTTTTGTGCCAGATGGCCACACTTCGGTGGACCGATGGCCTCGCAGGGACCTTGAGGCTTGGAATACCTTATGGATACAGGAAATACAAGGGCATTGCTATTTTATCGGCGAATCGGTACCTTGACCCAATGCCGTATTCCTTCCCTTTCGAGGATCTGTTTGTGTACACAATCGCATCCTTGATCCTGGGATTGCTGTACGTACGTGTACGGCTGGGCAGGCGACGGCGAGCTCACAATCGAGCGAGTGAGGGCAATGACTGAGCTGGGCAGGCGTCCTGAAAGGTCGGTCCTTTCGTTGATCTTTCACGGGCCCTTCCCTATAATCCCACCCGCCTTCTGTACTGTTGTCCGCGTATGTCTATGAATCCAGCTGCGAGTCTCCTCCGCCAGGACGGGCGACGGAAGGACCAGGTTCGCCCCGTCAAGGTAACGCGCGACTTCATTCAGCACGCGGAAGGTGCGGTGCTGATCGAGATAGGGGGAACCAAGGTCATTTGTACCGCGTCGGTTGAGGAAAAAGTCCCGCCGTTTTTGAGGGATAAAGGGCGTGGCTGGGTCACGGCGGAGTATGCCATGCTGCCGCGGGCGACCAAAGAACGTACCCAGCGGGAAGCCTCACGGGGAAAGCAAGGTGGACGCACGGTAGAAATCCAGCGGTTGGTGGGGCGGTCCTTACGGGCGGTCATCGACATGCAAGTGATGGGCGAGCGGACCATATGGATTGACTGCGATGTCATTCAGGCGGATGGGGGAACGAGGACGACTGCGATCACAGGCTCCTTCATTGCTCTCGCGGATGCGTGTCGGGTCTTGCAGAAGAAGGGCTTGCTGAAGAAATTCCCACTGAGCGACTACTTGGCCGCGGTGAGTGTCGGCAAGGTGGGGGGGGAAGTGATGGTCGACCTGGCCTATGAAGAAGATTCCCTTGCCGCGGTGGATATGAATCTCGTCATGACCGGGCAAGGAAAATATGTCGAGATCCAAGGCACCGCAGAGCGCGACCCGTTCGACAAAAAGGATTTGGAAGAATTCCTCGCGTCGGGCTGGAATGCGATCCAGAGCTTGGTGACCATTCAGCGGGAATTGATCGGTGATCTAAAGTGAAGCGCAAGAAAGCTGACAGGTAGGAAGGATGCAGGCTGTAAAGACTCTGAATGCCAGCTTGTCAGCGTGCTTGCTTGTCAGCCCTGTCTCTGCAAGGAACTGACTGATGATCAAGGAACTCGTTCTGGCGACACGAAATCCGGACAAGGCAAGGGAGCTCGCAACCCTGCTGAGCAATATGGGCATTCGGATACGGACCCTCGCCGACTTCCCGGAGGCTCCCGAGGTGGAGGAGGACGGAGACACCTGCCGGGACAACGCGATCAAGAAAGCCGTGACCATTGCGAAGGTGACCGGCGTCGTCGCGGTCGCCGACGATACAGGCCTGGAGGTGGACGCACTCGACGGGCGGCCGGGAGTTCATGCGGCTCGATATGCGGGTGAAGGGGCGACCTACGAGGACAATTGCCGAAAGTTGCTGAAAGAATTGAGCGGGGTACCCACCGAGAAACGACGAGCCCGGTTTATCACCGTCGCGGCCATCGCCAAGCCTGGTGGAGAAGTTGAGGTAGCAGAGGGTATGCTGGAGGGGCAGATCACCGAGGTTCCTATCGGTGAAAAGGGATTCGGCTATGATCCGGTGTTCCTGGTCCCAACGCTCGGGAAGACCCTGGCAGAACTGAACGCAGAGGAAAAAAACAGCATCAGCCACCGGGCCCGGGCCTTCCGCAAGGCCAAAGACCTCTTAAGGGGCATGACAGTTGAAAACTCGCAGAATGTCGGGGCGTAGCGCAGCCCGGGAGCGCGCCTGCTTTGGGAGCAAATTCAGGGGGATTGCTTAAGTACTTGATGACTTGGGCAATCCCCTTGTTATTCCAAATGAATGCCGTCAAATCCAAGTTGGGTGTTGTCGGGTCTTTTAGGGTCTCGTCCGCTCACTTTGTTGCTCTTTCTAACACCCTAATAACACCTGTTCC
>JBFJQA010000207.1:0-5550 GCA_041616875.1 Nitrospiraceae bacterium
GCTGCGCCTGGGGCGCCGACTGCACCGTGGGATCGTTTCCGGGATCTTGATCCTGTGGCTGGTCTTCATTGTCAGCTTCATCGCGGTGTTGGTTCAGGACATTCCTACACTCACGGGCCAGGTCGTGCAGTGGCGAGGCCCGTTGATCGTAATCCAGGTCGCCACCGGTTTGTTGATGACCGTCGCCACAGTGGCCTGGCTAACCGGGAATGAAAAACGCGGCCTGAACTTTGCGGTGGGTGGCTTTCTTTTATCCCTGGTTGCCCTGCAGACGCTGTACTTTTACCTCTCCCAATTTTCCGCGATCACCAGCACGCTGCTCCAGCTGGCTTTCCTGCAAATTCTGTTCGCCTATCGGCGCTGGTACATAGAAGACCAATCCGGGTCTGAGAGATACATGACGTGAAGTCGTTATTCAGATTGGTGGGGAAGGGATTACTGTATTTCGCACTGATCAGCGGGACTTTGATCGGGGGCAGGATCGGACTAGGGCTGTTGTTCAATCCGTCCCCACCCCTCCTCAGCGCAGATGACGAGGCGCTGCGCGCTCGCGACCTGGCACTCCATCACGATGCCATTGTCGTCGATGGGCACAATGATGTTCTGACCTGGGTGATCGATTATGAGTACGACCTTGGCATGGATGGCGATGAGCCCAAAGATCGCAGCCCATTCCTCTACGCTGGTGGCCCGTTCACGTGGCTCCCAAATCCGCCCCAGGGCAAAAGGGTGCGCGCCCAGATGGATCTCGCTCGCGTACGCGAGGGCGGGCTCGACGCGCAGTTCTTCTCGATCTGGGTGGATTGCAGCTTCTACGAGGCTGGTTCTCAAGGACAGTCGGAACAACGTGCCCTCGAGATGATCGACGCGCTTCGACTACAGACGCGCCGGCACCCGGACGCCATGGAAATGGCCTCCACTGCGCAAGACGTGCATGACATTGCCTCCGAAGGCAGGCTCGCGGCTCTCATGGGCCTTGAAGGAGGACATGCGATTGAGGATGATCTGGATCTCTTACGTCGATTCCACGAATTGGGCGTGCGCTATATGAGCCTCACCCATGACTGCAGCCACAACTGGGCCGATTCAAGCATGGACGAATCCATAAACGGTGGACTGACACGGTCGTGATGTCGTGCGCGAGATGAACCGCCTGGGGATGATCGTTGATATTTCTCACGTCTCCGATGAAACCTTTTGGGATGTGTTGGAAGTCACCAAAGCCCCGCTCATCGCTTCCCACTCAAACGTGCGAGCCATCGCCGATCATCCACGCAATCTCACGGATGAAATGATCCTCGCGGTGGCAGCCAGAGATGGCGTGGTCATGGTCAACTTCATGGTCACCTACCTGGAGCCGGAGAAAACGCCGGAGTGGAAAGTTTACTCGGGCTGGCATTGGCTTACTCATCCTGGGCAAGTCGGCACACCGCTCTCGGTTCTCATCGATCACATCGATCATATTGTTCAGTTAGCGGGGATCGACCATGTGGGTCTCGGCTCTGATTTTGACGGTGCGCCTTTTTTACCCGAGAACCTGACCGACGTGGGCGACTTCCCCAACATCACTGTTGAGCTTATGCGGCGCGGGTACTCGGATGACGATATCCGCAGGATTCTTGGTGGCAACCTGCTTCGGGTGTTTGCAGAAATAGAGGATGCAGCTGAATAGCTTTCAGTTTATGAAAAGTAAAGGAGAAACAAAATGGCTACGCTGTCACTTGCAGAGGCTAGAACAACAACCAAAAGCAGTAACATCGCTGAATTCATTGGACGGGTTACCCTGGTGCATTTCCTCTCCTACAGCCTGATCGGGGCACTGTTCTTTGCCCTGGGGCTCAATGTGATGGTCATTTACGAGAACAATCCCGACCCTGCCATGCAGGGGTACCAGGAAATTTTCCGCGCCACCGACTCAGCCCTGGTTGCTGCCGGACCGCTGCTTAATGTCATCCGGGGTGTGCTGTTCGGTCTGGTGCTCTATCCATTTCGCGAAACGCTCATCACGCGGAGATGGGGCTGGGTGTACCTGTGGGCACTGTTTCTGGTCCTGGCACAATTCTCGACCATTGGACCCGGACCGGGCTCAATCGAAGGGCTGATCTACACCCATGTGCCGCTGAGCCATCATCTGCTCACCCCGTGGGAAGGGGCATTACAGACCCTGGTTTTCTCGCTACTCCTCGTTCGATGGGAGAAAAGCACGAGCAAAAGAATGTCTCAAATCATCGTTCTGTTCTCGATCATACTGTCCGCCGGCATCGTGATGGGCGTCGTCCAGGCGATGTGATCTTGAGCACCATCGGCAGAAGTGAAGAGCAAAGGGAGGCTTATTATGGCTACATCTCATCGGGAAGTGGGTGCTCTCGCCCTACTGAATAAAGACCAGATAAAACAAGCTGCCGGCGTGCTGGCCCGGGCATTTTATGAGGACCCCCTGTGGGTATATTTTTTGCCAAATGAGACCGAAAGACCGCAAAAACTGTTTCGCATGCTTCGCATGTTGATGAACCACTCGGTCTTGTATAGCGAAGTCCACGCGACCTCACCGGATCTGGAAGGGGTATCGGTGTGGCTCCCCTCCGCGAAGGTCACCATGTCGCCCTGGCGGATGTTACGCTCAGGCGCCCTACCTGTGATGCTCAAGATGAGTCGGAAAGAAATTGGCCGGTCTATGCGGTACACCGAATACGCCGAAGCGGTACACGAAAAGCGCGCGCCCGCGGATCACTGGTACTTACAATTCATCGGCGTCGATCCTGCATTTCAGGGGAGGGGTTACGCTGGCGGACTATTACGGCCCATGCTTGCCAGGATGGATGCCGAAGGGGCGTCCTGCTTTCTCGAAACTCAAAATCGGGAGAATGTGCCTATTTACGAGCATTATGGATTTCGAGTGGTCGAAGAAGGCACGATACCCGGTACTGACATCGGCCATTGGGCAATGTTGAGATAAACATCTTTGAAAGGGGTTCAAATATGGCGTCCATCAACATGATTCCTGAAGAAGAGGCAACGGGTAAAGTCAAAGAGATTTACGACGAGATCAAGTCCCAGCTCGAAATCGATTTTGTCCCTAACCTGTACAAGACGATGGCTCCAAACCCTGCCTATTTAGAGGCGAATTGGAACCGGGTAAAGACGATCATGGTGAAGGAAGGCAAGCTCGACCGCCTGACCAAGGAGATCATCGCCGTGGCCGTCTCGGCCGTGAACGGCTGCGACTACTGACTGTGGGTACATACTTCTGCGGTGCAGAATCTCGGATTGGATGATGAAGGGGTGCTCGAGCTGATGGCAGTCGTCGACCTGTTCAGCGGCTTCAACAAATTAATGGATGGCCTGCGAGTCGAACCGGACGAAAAACCCTGGTTTGGATGAGGCTAGGGGTTTGAATGCAGGTTGCGTTCGAACTTATTAGCTTCTTACAAGATCGGAACCCACTGTGGTTCCTTGTCACACCTGAATGTGATCGACGAATACACCCGGGAAAGCCTCGGTTGTTTAGGCTGGGTTCGAATGAAATGCTACCATCGTATTTCAGGAGGGAAACAATATGTTTAGTGTAGATTTGGAGTCACGTAGTAAGGTGGTGGCACCTGACTCAACAATAATCCGAGAACTGCTAAACCCACAAACACCAGATGTCAACATAACGTACAGTCTTTCCCACGGCACCATTCTTAAAGATAACAAAACACTACGACACAGACTTGGATCCTCCTCTGAAACCTATTATATTCTCGCGGGGACAGCGAGAATTTGGGTCAATGAAGAGGTTGTGGAAGTTGGACCGGGGGCACTTGTCTATGTTCCTCCGGATGCTGCGCAGTATGTTGAAAACATTGGTGATGCAGACCTCCAATACTTAGTCATTTGTGACCCGGCTTGGACTCGTTCCGACGTTGAGATTATTGATGGAATGGCTGAGTCAAAGTGAGATAACGCTCGCTCAATCAGGGAGTGAAAGAAAAGAGATAAGACGAAAGCCCGCTCCGGTCGTATTTGAAACCTGACTCGCATAGGTTGCCGGGCAATCCTAGCGCGTCTCATTGGTCCCGAGACGATCGTGAAGTCATCAATACACGCCGTGGCTGTTCATTACGCAATTTGTTTTTCAATCGGCGCAACAGATTGCGGGCCATATCTTCGCACGACGATAATTGACCACAAGATTAACGGCATGGTCATGACAATGGCTACGTACTGTCCGCCTGCTTCGGAGACGGAAAGCCAGTTAAAAAAGACGTGAAATAAGGTTACTAGCAATAGGCTGCCGCCGGTACTGTTATAAAGCCAGGTGAACACAACCGAGGCAAAGACAATGGAAACGACCAGCATAGGGAAGCCGATGATGCCCATTTCCATATAGGTGTCTCGGAAGAAGAAAGCCGGCAAGTGCCAACAACCCCAAAATATTCCAAGGATCAGAGAGGCATTCGCAGCCGGGCGCGTACTCTGCAAGCGGGGTAGAGCATAGCCTCGCCAGCCAGTTTCTTCGCCCAGGCCATAGGTCAAGAACCAAAGTGTGAGCACGCCAGCTACGCCAAGAGGAGGTAAGTAGTCAGCCTCCCCGAGCAGAGTGAGATCGGGCCATGTGCCGCCAATGACTCGGTTCACGATCACAGCAATCACAAATAGCCCCACAGGAGCAAGGATAGCAAAGGCATAATAACGCAGGTCGACGCGCCACTTCAACAGCCGGGTGAGCAGCTCGCGGAGTCCTTCACCTCCGGTGGTGATGGCAGTCATGATCAGGGCGGAGATCATTGGCCCAAAAGAACCAAGGTAATACAGTGGGAATGGAACCTGCCACGTTACCAATCCCTGTGCAGAAAGTACAATCGGGCTCCAAATAGCCCAGGAGACTGCATAGGCGATAATAAAAAACAACTCCAGGGAATAGCGCCCGGATAAAGATACAACCTTCTTACCCATTAGAGAAATCCTTGACTCGTTCCACTAGACCGGTCAGGTCCTCGCTGACATCCCATAGGCGCTGTGCGATTTCTACATCGTATGATTCAGGAGAGGATGCGACCGCAGATTTCTTGATGAAATATTTGCCAGAAACATCCTCAACTTCGGGCGAGGAGGCCAAATAGATGGAAGTCTCCGCCCCTTTTTCGGGGCTGGCGAAGAACAGCTTGACCATCCGATACATAATGCGGGAGAATGCCGGGAGGTCGGGATCTTTCAGCGGGCCATCGGTTGCCACTGCCCCGGGGTGAAGGCAGTTGGCTGTCACTCCCGTACCCTTGAGACGCCGGGCCAGCTCGTAGGTAAATAGGATCAGCGCCAGCTTGGCCTGATTGTTGGCGCGGTTTCCATTGTAGTTTTTCTCTGACATCAGATCATCGAACCGAATGTTCGCCTTGCGATGAAAGTCTCCTGCCACGTTGACTACTCGGGCTGGTGCGCTCTCCATGAGCATATCGAGCAGCAAATGTGTGAGCAGGAACGGTGCCAGGTAATTGACGGCGAAAACGGTCTCCAAACCATCAATAGTGATGCTGCGCTTGACAAAGGCCACGCCTGCGTTGTTGACCA
>JBFJQA010000208.1:0-5533 GCA_041616875.1 Nitrospiraceae bacterium
CGAAGATCAAGGACCATCTCGTCAGAGTCGCGCGCTCAGGCGTGGGGGCCGAGCATGTCTTCGCGTTGGGCGCTCTTGTCAAGTTGGGATCAGCCGACGCGTTCGATGAGATCAAGAGCGCGGCGACATTACCGGACCCTGATATTCGGATGGCTGCCATCGGAATCCTCGGACAACTTCGACGGCCGTCGAGTTTTTCGATCCTGAGTCAATCCATCTATGACCCAGATCCCTCAGTCCGCGCCTTTGCCGCTGGAGCACTCGGAGCCTATGGGGACGCGAGGGGAGCCTCTTCTCTGATCCACGCACTGGGGGACGACAGCCCTCAGGTCCGTCGTATTGCCGCTTCCAGCTTGGGGCGGTTAGGGCAGAAAGAGGGCCGTGGCCTCGTGTGGCCCTTGACGCGTGATCAAAACCCTCTTGTTTGCACCGGCGCGGTAGAAGGTCTGCTACGTCTTGGGGATGAGGAAGCCATCCTGATCGCGGCGGACTTGTCCAAACATTCCGACCCCACGGTGCGAAGTGCAACGGCGCAGGCCCTAGGGAACACCACGTTGAAACAGGGGTTGCCCGTGCTCGGGCTGCTCCTGCATGATCAACAGCCCGGACCACGACTCGCCGCAGCCCGTGCCCTGGCGAAAAGCCAGCACCACGAGGCTATTCGGCTGTTGAAGCCTGCCTTGGAAGATTCCGAGCCGGCGGTCCAGGTGGCATCAGCGGGCAGCCTTCTTCAGCTACTTTCCAACCAGAATAGGAATTAGGGTTCACCAGAGAGGCAGAGGCTATGTTTAGGCTAATTGGTTTTCTCGTGGTTCTTGTCGGATCCTTTGGCCTTGGATTTTACGTGGGGCAACAGAAAATCCCGGACCCCAAACAGGCCATCATCAATCTTTCGCGCCATGCGCTAGACAGCGCCCTAGGCATGGGCACGGAGCCCACTCTCCAATGGCGTGGGACACTCGTCGAAGCGAAGGCCAGAGTTGTTCAGGCGAAATCTGAGGTCATGGACCGAAACTATGGCAATGCGGCGAGGGAATTATCTCGGGCGTTGGATTCTTTAGAGACCGCGAACCGAGCAAGACGCGACCCTGAACTCACGGAAAAGGTGAGAGCGCTGTCAGCAAAAGTCCGTGACACAAAAGCGCAGATCGTGGCGGGGAAGCTGGTGGCTCGTTCGAGGCTGGATGACATCCAGACTGATTTAGATGCTCTGCTCCGGAAATAACGTCTACGTCAGGCAGTTGCCGCCCGTTCTTTTTTCCAACCGGCAAGAATCCGCTCGACACGCATCTGCACCACCATGTCGGGATCCTTCAACAGCGTCTTGATCGCGTCCCGCCCACGCTCGTCATGAATCTGTTCCAAGGCAGCTGCAGCCGACAGGCGGGTGAACCAGTCTTTGTCTTCGAGCATGTCAATCAGCGGATCGATGGCTGAGGGATCCTGGATGCGACCTAACGCGATCACCGCTTGCTTCCGGACAGTCTCATCCCTGTCCTTCAGGGCAGCGATGAGTTTTTCCACCGCAGGCGGGCCCAGTTCCACCAACGCGTCCGTCGCGTACTCGTGAAATTCATCGCTTCGGAGCTGGACGAGAAGAGGATCGAGCACCCGCTCGTCCCGAATCCTTCCCAGCGCCATGATGGCATATTTTCGAATGTCCCAATCTCGCAGAAGTCGAATGAGGCCCTCGACAGCCGGAGAGCCAATACTGCCCGCAGCCTCAATCGCCACCTCGCGGACCTGCCAGTCCCCATCCCGAAGCCCCCGGAGGACTGGCTCGACACATCGCTCATCACCCATTTCGCCAAGGGTGATGATAGCTTCACGTCGGACGACCCAGTCAGGGTCTTTCAGAAGATCGATCTGAATTTCGATCTCATCTTTGACCCGCTCCTCCTCAAGAACGGCTTCCTCCTCTCCGCCCTGAGGTGGCCCCTCTTCCAGGACCTGGTCGGCCGTACCGGTTATCTGGTCTGAAACTTGATCCGCCAGCTGGTCCCCTTCCTCAAAAAAGTCCTCCCGAGAGGCGTCCGCCTCTTTCGCCGAGGAGGAGGACAGGTCGGGAGCAGCAGCATCGGGAGCTTTGTCGATTTCTTCACTCATGATGTTTCCTCGTGATATGACCACCATTCCAGAGAATCGCGACGCAAGGTCTGTAGGATCCCCTCCTCATCCTGCTCATCATGCGGGAGTCCCCCCTCCGGGACTCGCCCCACTTGGTATCCCCGCTTTCTTGCCCAACCCACGCCGCTTCCGTCCCTCCAAGCGCCTGCGCTTACGTTGCGTACGCTTGAGTCTTTTACGGAGGGCCCGTAGGCCCGAACTGGTACCTGAGGCCTCCGACGGACCCGCCCGTTCCTGAATCTTCTTGATTAAGGTCTTTTCGTCAGCTTCTGGCGAAATATTCTTCGACATATCTACTCAATAGATATCCTCGGTATCCTGCAGCCCCCTCAGCATCACAGTCTCGTCCACGGAACACGGGATCTGAAGGGTCTCCGTCGCTCAGTCTATTCGAGATGAAATGGGCCTGTCAACAAGGTCCCCGGGAAAGCGGGCTCGCACAGACGTACATGTTCCGCTTGTTATTCGGAGGAGCGCGAGCGGCCCCAGGGGAGGTCGCTGCTCCGTGATCCAGTCAATACGGCGAGTTCAGGGAAGGCCTTGGGAGGCGCCAGGCGGGTTACTGGGCTAGTTCTGGCCTTTCTCTGAAGAGGGTGGGAGACAGGAGGAGTCTCTCACAATCAAAAGCGAAGAAGGCAGGATTGAAGTTACTTCAACCGTAACAATCCATTCTCTACTTTTGTCGCAGTGATGAGTTTCTGAAAACTTTCGGCGAGAACGCTTTGCAGAAGAATCTCAGCATCCTCGTCCTCAAACCAGAACACGCCTTGTGATCCTGATCCACTCAATGCCATCCGCACGGTACTGCCGTCGGCTTTGTTCAGCCCCTCGACCAACACCTTGCTCGTAGCTCGCATATCCGTTGAGAACCAACCGCCTGTTGCGTTGACCGAAAGATCCTGGACTTTACCCGATAACACGACATCGGCCTGGGGCTGCGCATCGCTCTGTTTGACAAGCTCGGCTTTCCAGCCCTTGCTATTTAAGAAATTGGCGATCAGCTTTGCAGTGACCTCCTCGGCAGGATCTCCGGTAAGGCCAAAGGGATGCTCTGTCCCCCAAAAGTTTGTTCTGGTCCCCAGTTGGCCCCTCTCTGAACGTATGTCTTCGAACGGTATCACCGCAACGGTCAGGCCCTGAGCACCACGGGCGGACGCGACTTGTGAGGTTGCCTTGGGGGCGCCCAATTCCAGCTGGATGACCTCCCCCTTCCCTGCACATCCAGCGAGGGTCAGGACTCCACAGGACAACGCGAGCAATAAGGCACATTCTCTCACAGGCTCCTCCTCTCTAGGATAAGAACGGGATTGGGGAATCCTGATCCCTACAGGTCAAATGCGGGCAGGCAACCGATGTGTACCCTACTCGATCACGAAATGAGCCCGTCGATTCTCTTGCCAACATTCGTCGTTGTGATCGAAGCAGAATGGTCGTGTCTTCCCAAAACTTGTGATTCTGATCTTGGATTCCGGGACGCCGAGGTCGACCAAATATTGCCTCACCGCGTCTGCTCGCCGCTCACCGAGAACCAGGTTATAGGCCTCAGTACCGCGCTCGTCACAGTGTCCTTCGATGGTCAGGCTCCACCCATCTTGTTCCTTGAGATGGTTGGCATTGGCCTCCAATGTCGCGCGGGCATCGCCGCGAAGCGCAAACCGGTCAAAATCGAAAAATATATCTCCCAGCATCAAGGGTTCAGTGGCCATCGTTGGCGGTGTTGGCGCAACTTCCTCGACGATCGATTCCATGGCCAGGGTCTCTGGCTCTTCCATGGGAACAGGTTCAGCGAGAGGTTCAGGTTGCGCCTCGGGTATCACCGCTTCCTCAACGAAGGGAGCTGGCTCGGGAAGCGCTTCTGGTTCTGGCATTGGTTCAGGAACCATCTCTGCCAAGGGTGCAGGCTCTGGCATGGGTTCAGGTTCCGGGACCAAGGCTTGTTCCGCGAAAGGTTCCGGGGTTGGAGTCGGCTCAGGCTCTGCCATGGCAGGAGGTTCAGGCACCGGTTCCGGCTCTGGCAGACGGGCTTCTTCAATCAACGGTTCGGGAACGGGCTCTGGTTCCGGTTCCGCTATTTCCGCCACCTGGCCCGGAATCATTTCCTGTTCCTGAGCCGAAGAAGAAAGTTGTTTCCCGCTACACCCCACTACCAGGATGAGCATGCTGAGGCAGGCAAGGGGGGCAGAGAACAGGTCGAGCGATTGTTGCCTCATGAAGATTCCCTCCTCACTGAACGTGGATAGACTGCGCAACGAGTCCCTCGAGTGTTTTCGTGTAGATCAGGTCGACAACCTCGCCGACTCTGATAGAGTGAAGCCGGACGCGCCGTACTCCTCTGGTAATTTCAACTTCAGGATGGACCGTCGCGCCCACAATCACTTCCTGGTTTCGCGATCCGGTCATCGCCCTGAGCAGAATGACATTGGGACTGTCCTTCACATTGACCGCGATCACCTTTCCCCGAACGGCGAGGTTATCCTTTTCGGTGGCAGCGGCGGGGGCTCGAAGCCCTATCGTGAACAAAACGACCAAGGAAATCAACCAAAACATGGCAGTGGGTCCCTGCATCGTGGTACGCATGTGATGTGTAGGCTCCCGGCTAGACGTGATCCAATTCCATCTTATCGACTATAACAGATTTCACCAATCAGGCAAGAGGCGTGTGAGGCTTCTAACTAGTTAACTTTTTTGGGAAAGGGCCCTTGACGGACCACCGAGGAGTTTGTAAGATCCGGCTCAGGTTCGATGGATGCCCACTGCATCGCAGCGAACTTCGTTTTCGAACACAGCCGCTCAGCCAGCCTCAAAATCCCTCTCCATGATTGACGTCCAGAACGTAACCAAGCGATACGGCGAACTCACCGCCATCGAACGGGTGAGTTTTCGCGTCGAAAAGGGTGAGGTCTTAGCCTTCCTGGGGCCAAATGGAGCGGGCAAGACGACCACCATGCGTATCTTGACCTGTTTTATGCCGGCGACAGAGGGGGTCGCGTGCGTGGCAGGGTTCGACTGCCTTGAACAGCCCGTCGAGGTCAAACGCCGGATTGGCTACCTCCCGGAAACCCCACCTTTGTACCAGGAACTGACGGTGACCGAATATCTGACCTTCGTCGGAAGAATCAAGGGCATGGCCAACCAGCCCTTGCTGAAAGGACTCGATCGCGTTGTAGACCGATTGTCACTGGGTGACGTGCGCCACCGGTTAATCGGGAACCTCTCGCGGGGGTACCGACAGCGGGTGGGGTTAGCTCAGGCGCTCATCCACGACCCTCCTGTCCTGATCCTTGATGAGCCTACCGTAGGACTTGATCCGAAACAGATCATCGAAATCCGCGAACTGATCAAGGAGCTTGCCCATGCCCACACGGTTATTCTCAGCACACACATTTTGCCGGAGGCGACGGCCATC
>JBFJQA010000209.1:0-5474 GCA_041616875.1 Nitrospiraceae bacterium
ACACTCAACGCCTCGCCTATACCCAGGGGACGCTACGTTATTCATGAAGCACCGCTCAGAAGACTCCACACAGCCCGCGCGGGATGGTGACCGAGTGAACGACCTACCGGAGACAGGGAAAAAGGATCCTGCACGATCCATAAAACCCGACGACACCGATGAACCCTCTCACTACACGTCGGCCGAAGCTAAGGCCCAATACGTCGCTACCGACGTCGTTCCCGTCACGGCGCTTCAGCATTATCTCGCCGAGGTCCGCCGGTACCCATTCCTTACCAAAGAGGAAGAACTCCAGTTGTTCCATGAGTACCACGTAAACGGGAGCCGCGAGGCCGCGGTGAAACTGATTCTGTCTAATCTGCGGGTGTCGGTCTCGATTGCTGCCGAGTACCAACATACTGGGGCGGACCAATTGGATCTGATCCAGGAGGGTAACGTCGGGTTACTCCATGCGATCAAGAAATTCGATCCTGCCAAAAACGTACGCTTCTATGCCTATGCAGCTTGGTGGGCGCGGGCCTATATTCTCCGGTACCTATTGAACACCTATCGTCTGGTCAAGGTAGGCACGACACAGGATCAGCGCAAACTCTTCTACAATTTGCGGAAAGAAAAAGCGAAGCTGGAACGTCAAGGATTTACACCAGACACCAAGTTGCTGGCTGACCGACTGAACGTGAGCGAACGGGATGTCATTGAAATGGATCAGCGCCTTGGAAGCTGGGAACTGTCCCTCGACCAGCCCTTTACCCCAGATACAGAAGGCACCTTGCTTGATGTCCTGCCCACCCAAGAACAGGCGGTGGATGAACAACTGTCCCAGACCCAACTCAAGGCGCTCTTCCGGAAGAAACTGGCCGAGTTCACCAAAACCCTTAATGAACGCGAAGAGGACATTCTTCGCAATCGAATTCTATCCGAAACCCCCCTCACGCTTGACGACCTCGGTGGGAAGTACGGCATAACCAAGGAACGGACCCGTCAACTGGAAGCCCGCATCATCAAACGGCTACGAACCTACATTATGAAAGAAGTCAAGGACTTCGACCGCGTCATGTAATCGTAATCTGCCCCAGCCACGCCTTATTTCTTTCATATTTTCAGCGAGTTAGAAGTACCCCAGGCCCCCGTGTTTGCTCTTGCCATAGAATGAGAATTTCTTTATTTGCTGGCCCTTGACTCTCCGGAACACGGGCTTATCTCTAGCCGCATCGCAAGGGTACTGCTCGGCGAAGCCTTACACGCACAATCGTTTCAACGTGGGGATTAGGCTGGTTCACAGTTATCAATCAAAGGAGGACGGGAATGGCGACAGAGACGAAGGAAAAGAAAGAAGCGACCGGAACTTCAGCAAAGGGCTTCCAGCCGATGGGGGACCGTGTTTTTGTCACTTACACTGAGGAACTGGAAAAAACGGCTGGGGGGATTTATGTACCGGACACAGCCCGGGAGAAACCTCAGCGAGGAACCGTCCAGGCAACCGGCAAAGATGTGAAGAACCTGAAAGTCGGCGACCAAATTCTGTTTGACAAGTACTCCGGCACCAAACTTCAAATCGCTGACGAAGAGTGCCTGATTCTCAAAGAAGAGGATGTGCTCGGGATTTTTGTCTCCACGTAATTACCCCACAAGATGTTAAGAGTTCCCAACACGATAATCGAGTCAACTACGGAGGACCACGATGCCAAAGCAACTGTTGTATAGTGAATCTGCAAGAGCCGCCATTCTCAGAGGGGTGAACCAACTGGCTAATGCTGTAAAGGCGACCCTCGGTCCAAAAGGGCGCAACGCGATTCTTGACAAAAAGTTCGGCGCACCGACCATCACCAAAGACGGGGTGACGGTCGCCAAGGAAGTGGAGCTGAGGGATCCCTATGAGAACATGGGCGCCCAGCTCGTCCGCGAGGTAGCCAGCAAGACCAGCGATGTGGCTGGTGATGGCACTACGACAGCGACCGTGCTCGCCCAGGCCATTTTCCGTGAGGGCGCGAAGAACATCACCGCTGGCGCCAACCCAATGGAAATCAAGCGGGGTATTGATCGGGCCGTGGAGGTCGTGACGGACGATCTCAAAAAGATGAGCAAGCCTTGCCAGGCGAAAAAGGAGATTTCCCAGATTGGGACCATTTCCGCCAATAATGATTCCACCATCGGGGAATTGATTGCTGAAGCCATGGAAAAGGTTGGCAAGGACGGGGTCATTACCGTAGAAGAAGCCAAATCCATGTCAACCTCCCTAGACGTAGTCGAAGGCATGCAATTTGACCGCGGGTATATCTCTCCCTATTTCGTCACCAACACTGAACGCATGGAAGCGTCTCTCGAGGAACCGGTGCTTCTCATTAATGAAAAGAAAATCAGTAGCATGAAGGACCTGCTGCCCGTGCTCGAGCAGGTCGCCAAGATGGGGAAACCCCTCATCATCATCGCGGAAGAGGTTGAGGGTGAGGCCCTTGCCACGCTGGTGGTGAACAAGCTCCGGGGCACCCTGAATGTTGCCGCGGTCAAGGCCCCTGGATTCGGGGATCGTCGAAAGGCGATGCTGGAAGACATCGCGATCCTGACGGGCGGTCAGGTCATTTCAGAGGAGCTTGGCCTTAAGCTGGAGAATGTCAAACTGACAGACCTCGGCCGAGCCAAGCGAGTGAACATCGACAAAGACAATACGACCATCGTGGAAGGTTACGGGGATCCGAAGAAGATCGAGGGCCGCGTGAAGCAAATCAAGGCCCAGATTGAGGAGACAACCTCCGACTACGATCGCGAGAAGCTTCAGGAGCGCTTGGCCAAGATCGTCGGTGGCGTGGCCGTCATCAATGTCGGTGCCGCGACTGAAACCGAGATGAAGGAAAAAAAGGCCCGCGTCGAAGACGCCCTGCACGCGACGAAGGCAGCCGTGGAAGAAGGGATCGTCCCCGGTGGCGGCGTCGCCTTACTCCGCTGCGTTCAGGCGCTGGATAAGCTGAAACTCTCCGCGGAGCAGCAGATCGGCGTGAACATCGTTCGCCGCGCTCTCGAAGAACCGATCCGGCAGATTGCCGAGAACGCGGGCGTCGAGGGGTCGGTCGTTGTGGACAAGGTGCGACGTGAGAACAAGCCCACGTTTGGCTTCAACGCAGCCACCGAAGAATATGGCGATCTGATCGACGCCGGGATCGTCGACCCGACCAAAGTCACTCGGTTCGCCCTCCAAAACGCCTCCAGCGTGGCGGGGTTGATGCTCACCACCGAGGTGATGATCACCGACCTCCCAGAGGAAAAGAAAGAGCCAGCACCGGGAATGGGTGGGCATGGCGGTCATATGCACGACATGTACTAAACCGGACGCCGTTTCTTGAACAGAAAGGCCGGGCAGTCTTGAGGCTGCCCGGCCTTTCTGTGTCTCCCAGCCTCAACGCCTGTCTTGGGATCGTCTCCTCCGCCTTTCAGCTAACAGACCACAGCGCAGCAAGGGTGACCGCTCGGGGGTTTCTACGAGGGTGCGGAATACTCGGTTGACCAAAGCGGTGTGCCGACGGTAGTCGGTCAGAAAACGTTTCAACGCGTGTGCTCTGTCCCCCTCGCTATACCCCAAACGAACCGCGCAACGAGCAAGCTCTGCATCGTCTTGAGGCAAGGCGTGAGTTTGAAGGTCATGGACCATTTGAAGTTTGTGCTCCACATCCCTCAGAAACACGTAGCTCTGCGAGAGTGCGGCTCGCTCACGAGTGGACAACAGCCCATGCCGACAAAATCTTGCCAGGGCACCCAGGGTGCTCCGGTCGCAAATAGTGGGCAGCCTCGCTCCACAGAGGATTTGCACCGTTTGAACAACAAATTCGATTTCGCGAATCCCGCCGATCCCGAGCTTGACGTTCCGCTGCTCTTGCTTTCTTTCGGCCATCTTGGTGTTGATCATTGTCTTGATGGATTTGACCTGGTCAAGAATATCTGCCCGAGCCACATCAAGCGCCGAATCACGGGAAGCCCCGAAGACGAAGGACCGGACTTTGCGGAGGAACGCCTTTCCTACCTCGGCTGATCCGGCAATAGGCCACGCCTTCAGCAATGCCATCCGTTCCCACACTTGGCCCCGTGTGTGATAATACCGCTCGTAGTCCTGAATGGAACGGGCGAGCCTGCCGACAGTGCCCTCGGCCCGAAGCCGAAGGTCCACACGGAAGACGTAGCCTTCATGGGTCACATCCGCTAACGCCTGCGTCAATCCTCTGGCCATATACTCGAAGTACTCCTCATTGGAAATGGCCGAGACACCAGGCCGCGCACCGGTTCCGGTAGTCTCCCCTTCATCCGATGCATACACGTAAATCAAGTCGACATCCGAGCTGAAGTTCAGCTCTCCACCCCCGAGTTTCCCCATTGCCATGACAGCGAATCCCGTTTCCACCCATCGCCCTTTCGAGTCTCGGTGCCGAGGCCTGCCATATTGTCTTCGAAGGTTGTCCTCGACGACCTTGTATGCTGCCTGCACCAGGACAGAAGCGAGCTCGGAGAGAGTCCTAATCGTATCCTCGACATCGGCCCGGCGCAGAAGATCACGAATCCCAATGCGGAGCATTTCCCGTCGCTTGAATCGACGAAGCGCTTCCAGCCTCAGCTCCTCCGTGGTCAAATTCACCAAAATCCCGGCCAAGTCCGTCGCCAGGGTACGACGAGAGGGTCGCCGAGTCATGACGTGTTCCTCGCCCAACCAGTAGACGAGGCTACGATCACGAATCATCGTCTGAGCCAAATTCGGGGAGTTACCAAACACGGAGCAGAGGAGGTGCAAGATTCGAGGAGAGCCGCGCAGATACTCGAACAATTGCACACGATTGATCCCTTCACGAAGAAACTGCTCCCAATGATTCAGGGCCTGGTCGGGATCGGCTGTGGTCGATATCCCGTCCAGAAGATCCTTCAGGATTGAGGCGAGAAGCAATCGAGGACGAGGCTCACCGGCCATCGCTTGCAGGTTATCATCGGCTCGTTTGACATCGACAAAGCCATAGCGACACAACAAGGCCCCCACGGCCTGGCTACTCAAGTCAGGCGCCAGTAACAAAGCGGACGGCTCAGACTGAGAGACAGATGGGGCCTTGGCCGCGACGGGGCCTTTCAGTCGGAATCGAGAAGCTTTCGGTGCCATGGCCAGCCATTATACCGAGGTCCCACAGAACGGACAACGAGGCACAATTCCGGTATACTCGGACCGAAGGGAAACCCGGCCATGACACAGGACCAATTCCTGAAACGCCTCAAACCTCTCTGCACTGAAATTCCAGATGAAGTCCTTCAGGATTTTCTCTCGCGCATGGATAGGGAGTACTTCGCGCGGTTCGACCTCGAGGACATTCGTCGCCACATTCATTTGGCCAGCCGGCTGGACCCCGACCAACCCTGTCAGGCGGTCATATCTCGAAAGGAAGACGGAACCTACAATCTGGTCATCGTGGCGTATGACTATTTCTCTGAATTTGCGACCATTTGCGGCT
>JBFJQA010000210.1:0-5439 GCA_041616875.1 Nitrospiraceae bacterium
CCCCCCATCGTCTCAATGCCTAACGACAGGGGCGTGACGTCGAGCAGCAGCATATCCTGGGTTCCGCCACCGAGAATGTCTGCCTGCACGGCCGCTCCCAGCGCCACCACCTCGTCCGGATTCAGTTCACTGTGCGGGACTTTTCCGAAAAGCTCCTGGACTCGTTGCCGAATGAGGGGCATCCGTGTGGATCCCCCGACCAACACGATTTCATCAATGTTGGACGGCCGCAGGCCTGCATCCTTCAACGCAGCCCGGCAGGGGCCCATCGTCTGTTCCACAAGGTTTTGAGTCAGAGCTTCGATCTCATCCCTGGTGAACTCTCGACGGAATGTGCCGTGGTTCTCCGGTAACTCCAGATGGAGCGAGGTCTTGAGTTCATCAGACAGACGAATCTTTGTTCGCTCTGCTTCGAGGCGAACCGCCTGCATGGTCTCCGGGTACTGCTCCACCTGGACGCCATGCTGCGTTTGGATTTCCTTGAGAATCACATCGACAATCGTGCGGTCGAAGTCATCGCCCCCAAGATGGGTATTGCCGTTCGTTGCTAAGACCTCAAAGATGCCCTCCTTGAGTTTGAGAATCGAAATGTCAAAGGTGCCGCCGCCAAGATCGTACACTGCAATCGTGCCTTGTGTTCTTTGTTGCAGACCATAGGCGAGGGAGGCGGCCGTGGGTTCGTTGATGATGCGCAGCACCTCAAGCCCAGCGATCATGCCGGCGTCTTTGGTGGCCTGTCGTTGGCTGTCGTTGAAGTAGGCCGGCACGGTGATGACCGCTTGTCGGATCTCTTCCCGTAAATGGGCCTCGGCACGCGCCTTCAATTCTTTCAAAATCATGGACGAGATTTGGGGGGGCGAGTAGGTCTTCTCGCCGATCTGGATCCGAATCACGCCGCCTTGCTCATGGAGTCGGTATGGGAAATACTTCAACTCTTCAGACACGTCTTCCAAGCTCTTCCCCATGAACCGTTTCACCGAATAAATGGTCCGTTCAGGGCTTCGGATTAAGTATTCTTTCGCCGGATCCCCGACAAGCAAGCCATTGTCGGTCATGGCGACAACAGAGGGCACCATTGCCGTGCCCTTCCGGCCCACTATGACTCGAGGGGTCTGACCGTCCATATAGGCGATCAGTGAATTGGTGGTCCCGAGGTCAATCCCAACGATGCGTCCCATGCTTCTCCAAATTTACTTGGTCCCTATTGTCTCAAGGAGATCCTCGACGATATTGCGTACATAGGTCCGGTTTGACAGTATCTCGCGCATTTCTTTGAGGGTTCTATCCTTTTCTTTCCTGAGGTGATCCGAGTGTTGGTCCTCCTGTTCCTGCAAGGCATCCCAGGTCGAGAAGAGGTCGAATAAACGGCGCTCCATGTCCTGTTCTCGTTGCTCCAGCATCGTTCGGTCCGCGGTGATTTTCCGCCGGAGCTCTTCCTTTCGTCCTGAGTCTTGATTGGGAGGCAGGGCACGAAACTCCTCCAGGTCTTCTTGCAAAGCCAAAATCTCTTCAAAGAGCTCAGCGGGTGGGGTGTTCCGAATGTCCTTGACGGCGCCGGCTTCCAACCGGACCAGGTACTCCGCACGGGTGATCGGGTCCTTGAGAGTCCGGTAGGCGGTGTTGAGGAGGGCCGAGTTGCCGAGGCTGATGTCCTTTTCCATTTCTGTTCTGTTCTGGAAAAAATCTGGATGAAAGACCCGACTGAGTTCGTAATATCTGGCCTCCAGCTTCTCCGGAGCGATCGTCAACCGTCTCGGAACTCCCATGCAGGTAAAATAATCGAGTTCTTTCGAAACGGGCTGAACCTTCACACATTGCTGACAAAAATATTCCCCGGCCATTTCCGACTGGCAATGCCAACACATGCTCCTGGCCATGTGTAGCTCGGTACGTTTCCCTGGCGTCTTTGAACTGTGCTCCATGTTCCTTCCCGTGTCTCCAGGTCTGTGAGAAAGAACGGGCATGGCCGCCGAGGACCATGCCCGTTCTCGAATGAATGGTGCCTAGAAAGTCTTTCCGGGAAGAATTAAGCGGAAAACGACTCTCCACAGCCACACGTCTTCTCGGCGTTGGGATTCACGAACTTGAAGGTTCCTCCCATGAGGTCCTTCTGGAAGTCAAGCTGCGTTCCCTGAAGGTAGATGGCACTCTTCGCATCCACGATGACCTTGATTCCGTCAATTTCGGTCACGCTGTCGTATTGCCCGATCTTGTCGTCAAAGTTGACGGTATAGCTCAGGCCAGAGCACCCCCCTCCCTTGACCCCCAGGCGAAGGCCGCCTTCCGTGAGGCCTTGGACATTCATGAGGCGCTTAATTTCCGTGATGGCGCCCTCACTCAGAGTAACCACGGGGGTAGGGGTGGAGGTCTGGTCAACCGTCTCAGTCTTTTCCATCAGTAACTCCTTTGGATAGAACTCAGAACGTCGTGTCTATGGCTTCGGGTCTTCGGACCCATCAGCCTTCTTCTTATAATCTGACAGGGCCGACTTGATGGCATCCTCTGCCAGGACCGAGCAGTGAATCTTGACCGGCGGCAGGTTCAGCTCTTGGACAATGTCGGTGTTTTTAATCTTTTGTGCTTCGTCTAACGTTTTTCCTTTGAGCCATTCGGTCGCCAAGCTTGAGCTGGCAATCGCGGACCCGCAGCCGAACGTCTTGAACTTCGCATCGACGATGGTATTGTCCTGCACCTTGATTTGCAGTTTCATGACATCGCCGCACTCAGGAGCACCCACGATCCCGGTCCCGACATCTTTTTCCTCTTTCTTAAAGGAACCAATGTTTCGAGGGTTGTTGAAATGATCGACGACTTTTTCACTGTAGGCCATGATTCGTACCTCCTCTATCCCTATGCCACAATCTCACTCTGTCTTTAATGAGCCGCCCACTGGACACTCTTCAGGTCGATCCCTTCTTTCGCCATTTCATAGAGGGGAGACATCTCCCGCAACTTGTTCACCACCTCTATAATACGTTTCGTCGTATAGTCAATCTCCTCTTCACTATTGAAACGGCCTAATCCGAACCTGATCGAGGAGTGGGCCAAGTCCGATCCAACCCCCAAGGCGCGCAGCACATAGGAGGGCTCCAGGGTGGCTGACGTGCAGGCGGATCCCGAAGAGAGCGCAATTTCCTTGAGCCCCATGAGGAGGGATTCTCCCTCCACGTAAGCGAAGGACAGATTCAGGTTGTGCGGGAGTCGCTGAGTCGGGTGTCCATTCAGGTACACCTCCTCGAGCTCCTTGGTGATGCCGGCTTGAAGCCGGTCCCGCATCGCCGATAGCCGAACGGCTTCCGATTCCATCTCCGCCTCGCAGAGCTCACAGGCCTTGGCAAATCCGACGATGAGCGGAACGGGCAAGGTGCCGGACCGCATGCCACGCTCATGGCCACCGCCCTCGATGAGGGGGGCCAGACGGACACGGGGAGCCTTCTTGCGGACATATAAGGCACCAACGCCCTTAGGCCCATACAACTTGTGTGAGGTAAAGGACATCAGGTCGATCCCCATCGCGTGGACATCCACGGGAATCTTACCGACTCCCTGTGTGGCGTCACAGTGGAAGAGGATGCCCTTCTCCTTCGCAATCTTCCCAATCTCGCTGATTGGATTGATCGTCCCAATCTCGTTGTTGGCCAGCATGATTGAGATCAGGATTGTCTTGTCTGTGATCGCGTTGCGGAGGGCATCGGGGCTGACCATCCCGCTCTTGTCTACGGCCAGGTAGGTCACTTTGAGGCCCTTTTTTGCCTCAAGGCTCTTGGCGGTGTCCAGCACAGCCCGGTGCTCGGTTGAGCTCGTGATGATGTGATCCCCTTTTTCCTTGTACATCTCCATGGCGCCCTTGAGGGCTAAATTGTTTGATTCTGTGGCGCCGCTGGTGAAGATAATTTCCTTGGGGTCGGCATGAATCAGGCGGGCGATCTGTTGTCTTGCATGCTCCGTCGCTTCCTCCGCTTCCCAGCCGAAGGCATGGTTGCGGCTCGCCGCATTGCCGTACTTCTCAGTAAAGTAGGGAAGCATCACTTCCAGAACACGTGGATCCGTGCGGGTGGTGGAATGATTATCAAGATAGATCGGAAATTTCATCGTTTGACTCCTTCTGCAGCTGAAATCGATTGAACCGTAATCAGGGGTGTTCCCCCAAGAATGTCTTCAATGGTCATGCTATTGAGAAGCTGGTAAATACTGTCTTGAATCCTAAAAAGGGGAGTCCGGATATTGCAATACTCCATTTGTAAGCACGGCGACCCGTCTTTATCATGAGAACAGTCGGTGATTCCGAGCGGGCCTTCAATCGCCTCAAGGACCTGGGCAATCGTGATCTTCCTCGCTTCCCTCGCGAGGAGGTATCCCCCCTTCGGTCCATTATGGCTTTCGATGACGCCATGCTTTGCCAGGGTCTGTAATACCTTGGCCAGGAGCTCAACAGGGATCCGATATTCTTCGGCGATCTCTTTCGTGTTGACGACCCGGGCTTGAGCCACGTCGCCGTACTGGATTGAAGCAATGTGCTGCAACGCCATCAACCCGTAATCGGCCTTTTTCGAAAACTTCAGCATGAAAACCCCGATAAAATTAGTCGCCGATCCCTCTTGTCTCCGATCATCATGGTCGGATATAATGTAGCATCATGAGCCATATGCCGTCAAGCAAAGAAATTTCCAAATAAAGCAACAGGTTCAGCAGGTATGCGTGACAGGCATGCGACCTGGCAGGGCACAAGAGCTCTGTGCTATTGTAACAAAACTTAATTCGCTGCGATATCCAGCAAGAGAGGACAATCTAAGATGGGTGGAACCAATCCATATATTGAAAAGTCAGAGGTCGAGCGCCCTACGGCACCTTATACGGTCACGTTCATCACACCAGAGGGGACAGTTCCCGTTCAGGTAGATCCGAACAAAATTCCCTATGGCGAAACCGGGCTTCCCGGGAGCCTCTTGGACGTGGCCATGGCCAATGGAATTGATCTGGAACATGTTTGCGGCGGGGTCTGCGCCTGCTCCACCTGCCATGTAATCGTCAAAGAAGGGCTAGAGTCCTGCAATGAGGGAACCGATGATGAGTTTGACCAGCTAGATGAAGCGCCAGTGATCACGTTGCAGTCTCGTCTGGGATGCCAGTGCGTGCCGAATGGCACCAAGAATCTTGTGGTGGAAATCCCGGCGGTGAACAAAAATCTCGTGAAGGAGGCACACTAGCGCCCTCACGAGAAGCCCTCGATCCCGCCCGAACCGCTTCCCGTTTTTAGGTCACCAGATTCAACGCCCTTTCCTGTTCCGACCCGGTCGTTTCCTTTACAATGCCAGGGCAGGATGGTATAGGTGCCGCGGCCTGACGCGTGGCCAGGGGACCTCCAGATGAATGAAGGTGGCCTCCATATAGAGAACTGAAGCGATGAGCAACATTCGAGTGCGATTTGCCCCCAGCCCC
>JBFJQA010000211.1:0-5417 GCA_041616875.1 Nitrospiraceae bacterium
ATGTTCCACGTGGAACATTTACGATACTGGCTCGATTAGGTCAAGGGCAATTTCCCCAGTCCAAGTAAACTGGGAAAACTTTCTGAGCCGTGGTCAGATCGTTTGGCGGCAAATAGCAAATGGCGTTCTTCGGATCAAGGATAGGGGGGAATGAAGATAGTCAAAGACCGCGATCACACAGAGGCTTGATGGGAGGCTTGTCTCCTCTCCCGCTCCAATGCCACTAAGAGCAGAGAAATTGCGGCAGGGGTGATGCCTGAGAGCCGAGAGGCCTGACCGAGAGATGATGGTCTAAATTTTTCAAATTTTTCAAGCACCTCAGCAGAAAATCCTTTCACTCGACCATAGTCAAAATCTGGTGGAATACGTCGCTCTTCAGACTTCTTAAAGCGCGCAATCTGCTGGCGTTGTCGTTTAAAGTAGCCTTCATATTTGATTTCGATTTCTACGCCTTCCCTTACTTCCCTGTCTTCTGGGCCAGCCTCACCAACTAAGTCCAGCAGAGTCTCATAACAGATCTCCTGTCTCTTTAGCAGCTGGGCCATAGTCTGATTAGGGAAAACTCCTGGCACATTAAGGCCCACGAGTTTCTCTCGAAAGCTGTCATCCCATAAGGGTCTCGTCGTGTGCAGGCGATGCATTTCGGTGTTCATAGCCTCTTGCTTCCGTCGAACCTTGGAATAGATGGAATCGGAAACAAGACCGATGCGATAACCCTCGTCCACGAGTCTGAGATCTGCGTTGTCCTGTCGAAGGAGCAAACGATACTCTGCTCTCGATGTGAACATCCGATAAGGCTCTTGTGTATCCTTCGTGACCAAATCGTCGATCAGGACTCCAATGTACGCCTCGGATCGGTCAAATGTGAGGGGAGGTTCCCCGCGCAGTTTCAGAACGGCATTAATCCCCGCCATGATACCTTGAGCGGCCGCCTCCTCGTATCCAGATGTCCCATTTATTTGGCCAGCGTGAAACAAGCCTTCAACTGGCTTGGCTTCCAATGTAGCTCGGAGCTGGCGAGGCGGAAAATAATCATATTCCACCGCATATCCAGGCTTAAGCATTGTAGCCCGTTCTAGCCCCGGGATGGTCTTGATGATGGCCGCCTGAACATCAACTGGAAGACTCGTAGAGATCCCGTTCGGGTAGAATTCCTCTGAATCGAGGCCCTCCGGCTCAACGAAAATCTGATGACGACTCCTTCCAGTAAACCGAACCACCTTATCCTCGATAGAAGGACAATATCGAGGCCCGAGCGACTCTATCACTCCGCTGTAGAGAGGGGACCGATCGAGGTTTTCCAGGATAAGGGCGTGGGTTTCCGGATTCGTATAGGTCAAGTGGCACGGCACCTGGGGGAGGGTAAGGCGTTCTGTTCGGCATGAAAACGATGAAGGAGGGTCATCTCCAAGCTGGGGTATCATCGAATCAAAACTAATGGTGTTTCGGTCCAGGCGTGGCGGGGTCCCGGTTTTCAATCGCCCGACTTCAAAACCAAAATCTCGCATGCAGTCTGAAAGATTCTCAGCTGAGGATTCACCGGCGCGACCCGCTGCGAAGTGGTTCAGCCCAATGTGAATCAGCCCTTTAAGAAAAGTCCCTGAGGTCAGAATCACCACATCGGTATGTATGTCGTCCCCAGAATTTGTCCGTATCCCCCAGACTGCCCCATTTTTCGTGAGGATACGATCCACCGTCCCCTGGGCCATTTCTAAACCAGGCTGCCGCCGAAGCGTTTCCTGCATTCGGAGCCGATATATTCTCTTATCGCACTGTACGCGCAAGGCACGGACCGCCGGTCCCTTACTCGTGTTAATCATGCGGAATTGAATCCCGGCACGATCTGTATTTCTTCCCATCTCGCCGCCTAGTGCATCAATCTCCTTCACTAGGTGGCCCTTCGCGATACCCCCTATCGCAGGATTGCACGACATCTGGGCAATTTTGTCTTCATCCATAGTCAGCAGCAACACGCGCGTCCCCATACGTGCGGCAGCCAAGGCCGCCTCGCACCCCGCATGCCCTCCCCCCACGACAATCACATCGTACCGCAGAGCCATACCTAAATACCGAATCTAGATATTATAATTTAGGTTTTTCAACTCAGACAACAAAGTTTGTACGACGACCCCAGGCCGGACTACTTTCCAATGCAAAAGTCCTTAAAAATCTGCTCAAGGATTTCATCTGTGCTGACGCGGCCCGTGATCTCCCCAAGGCTGTCAATGGCGGCGCGAAGATCCATGGCGACAAATTCTCCCGAGTGTCCCTGGGCCAAGGTCTGCCGACCCTTGAGCAGCGATTCCTTCGCCCGATTCAACGCAGACAGATGCCGCATCTTCGTGACCACCGGTGTTTCAGCTGGCTCAAAATCTGGTCGCAATACCAGCGCCCTGATGTGATCCCTCAACTGGTCCAGCCCCTCCGCGGTCCTGGCAGAAATCCCCACCACTCGACAGTCAGGGTCCTGTGACGCAAGCGCGTCCAGCTCGGAAAAATCCAGCCGAACAGGTAAATCGCACTTGTTGACGACAATCACCCGCCGCTTATCCCGGTGGAGTTCGAGCAGGTCCCTGTCTGGGCTCGCTAAGGGACCCGAACCATCCACCATCAATAAAACAAGCTCCGCCTGCTCCATCGCTAACAGGGCGCGTCGGATCCCTTCCTGTTCGACGGGATCAACCGTCTCCTGAACGCCTGCTGTATCCAGCAAACGGATGGGCACCCCACGGATGTTGAGCACTTCTTCCATCACATCCCTGGTTGTGCCGGGAATGGCGGTCACAATCGCCCGATCGGTCTGAGTCAACGCATTCAGCAGACTCGACTTGCCGACGTTGGGAGACCCAATGATTGCCGCAGTCACCCCATCTCGAAGAATCCGTCCTTCCCGCCCACTCTCAAGCAATCGCGTCACCCCCTCAATCGAATTGTCAATCCCGGTCTGAAGCGCCGCGGTCTCAATAAAGCTCAGATCCTCCTCGGTGAAGTCGATGCCGGCTTCCACATGCGCGAGCAGGGCAATCAGGCCCTCCCGCAATCTCTCGATCTCAGAGGACAGGAGCCCGCGCAGCTGTTCCTGCGCAATTCGAAGCCCGCCCGCAGTTTTTGACCGAATGGTGTCGAGCACAGCCTCGGCTTGGGTCAAGTCCAGTCGTCCGTTCAGAAAAGCCCTCTTCGTGAACTCACCGGGTTCTGCGACTCTGGCCCCCAATCCCACCATGCCCTCGCATAGAACCTGAAGTACCAACGGGGCCCCATGACACTGAATCTCCACGACCGTCTCCCCGGTAAAAGAGTGCGGCCCCCCCATCACCACAACCAGCGCCTCATCCACAATTCCCAGGCTCCGCGACACGGAACCCCCACCCCGAACCCCCTCTCCAGAGGTTCTCTGACGCTCACCGGCATCAAGCAGGTCAGCATAGTACAGCCGATGGCTCTCTACGGCACCAAGCGACCGACCAGACCGAAGGCGCACCAGGCAGGAAGCAATCTCTAGGGCTTTCTCGCCGCTGATCCTGACAATGCCAATGCCCCCCTCCCCAGCCGGGGTGGCGATGGCGCAGATCGTGTCATGAAATTCCAGGTCCATACCTCCCGCGAACACGTGTCTTCCGTCGTTCACTGCCTCCCTTTCAGGAAACCTTCCTCATCATCGGTTCCCTGGTGGCGGGATGGGCCCTCGGAGACACCATCCCCCTGCGGCGACCAAGCGGTGGAATTGTCCACAACACCAGCCCCCTGAGTTTCCGCATTATCCGGCACCCCTCCCGCCCCAGAGGCTTGCTCCGCCGAAACCTTTCCTTTCCTCTTCTTTCGGCTCCCTTTTCTCCCATCCTTCGGCCCTCCGGCTCCACCGCCCTCGGACGTAACCACTGAAGGCTGCGAGTCGGCCGCCGCGGTCTCCCGTGTATCCGAGGACCTGCCATCCCTCCCTGTGCCAGACCCAGCCCCACCGCTTTGACCAGGAGGAGCGCCCGCAGCTGTCCCAAATGTCGGCCTTCTAAAAATATATCGGTCGGTAATGAACTGTTGTGCAATGGTGAGAACATTGTTGGTAAGCCAATACAATACGAGCCCTGACGCAAAGTTCAGAAAGATAAAGGTGAGAAACACCGGTAACATCAGCATCATTTTCGCCTGCGTCGGATCCATCGTCGTCGGCATGATTCTCTGCTGCAGCACCATGCTCAATCCCATCAGAATAGGGAGAACGTAAAACGGGTCAGGAGCCGACAAATCCCGAATCCAGAGTATAAACGGAGCCTGCCGAAGATCAATCGTCATGTACAGGATGTTGAATAAGGCGATGAACACCGGCATTTGAAGTAGCATGGGGAGGCAGCCCCCAACCGGGTTGACTCTGTGGTCCTTGTACAGCTTCATCAGCTCGCGGTTCAGACGCTCTCGGTCATCCTTGAACTTTTTTTGAAGCTCCAGAACCTTCGGCTGCACCACCTGCATGTCTTTCATCGATTTGTAGCTCTTGTACTGCAGGGGCACGAATACGAGTTTGATGCAGACGGTGACCAAAATGATGGCGAGCCCAAAGTTCTCCGTGTAGCGATGAAAAAACCGAAGCACATAAAAGACCGGTTTGGCCACAGACCGAACGATATCCCAGCTCCCATAAATGAACCACCCGAAATCAATGGTGTCTTCCAGCCGGAGATTGAAACCCTTCAGGGTATCGTACTGCTTCGGGCCGGCAAATAACTCGAACTCAGCGGCCTCGTCCTCTCCGAACCCTACTCGCGCAGACACGAGTTTCTCGCCCTCATTCCTGATTCTCGCTACCTTGGCCGCTTTCGGGATCAATGCGCTCATGAAGTATTTGTCTTGCAGCGCCACCCACCGAATATCACCAGTTTTAATGGCCTCCTGGTCTGGCGTCTCTTTCTCCAATTCATCCCCAATCAGATAGGCCGGTCCAACTAAACCGATGAAGCCCTCCCCCCATTCAACGATGCCGAAATTTGTGCCTAATCCAATATCAAATCCGCCAGGCAGTCCAGTTGTCCTGATCGACACATCCACGACATAGCTGTCATAGTGGAAGCCAAGTCTTTTTTCGACCAGGATGCCCTTCTCGGCGTTCGAGTAGCCCAGAGTCAGATGCCCGACAGGATGGGTCTCGTCCAGGACAGAAAAATCGCGCTCTACTTTGTATAGACCATTCAACAGCTCCTTTGTCAGATCCTCGTCTCCCAGAACGAGAGCCAATGGCCTCTGAAATTGCCCCTCCTGATACACAAGCTGCACAGGAACCGTTCCATCGGCACCCTCAGTCATGTACCGCTTCAACTCCCAGCTCGTCACCACGCCGCCACGGTTGGTCAATTCAGCGCGGTACAGATCTGACTCCACCACGATGGCTTCCTCAGAAAGGTCGAGTGAGAATTTCTCGCCTAACG
>JBFJQA010000212.1:0-5417 GCA_041616875.1 Nitrospiraceae bacterium
CCTCGACAGGCAGCCCTACCCCACCTTTCTTGATCCTCCAGAACAAAAACGACTCCTGAAGCTGAGCGATCGTGCCAGGATCTTTGAAGTTTGCTGGCGGCGGATTAAACCCGACGGCCGCTGGACCTTTCCCGTCAAAGGCTCCGTGGCAGGGAAAGCAGAGGGAAAAGTATCGCCCTTGGCCAGCAGTGATATTGTCTTGCGTTTTCGGAAGGGGGTTTGAGAGACCTACAAAGTCCCCGGGCGGTGCCGGATGGATGGTTCGATTTTCTGCAGGGGGTTGATCGCTTGGCACTAACCGGGAATACGTCTGCCACCCTACTAAGAATGGAAATAAGACTAGGACTAAGATCCTGGCCGTTTTGGCCATCCCCGCCTGCCCCTCTCCGGTGAGAAACCTCGAGATCGGACCCATAAGCGCCTCCAAAGATGGGGCACTCATTGTCCCAAAAATCATGAGGCCGCTCAGCGTGATTGCCAAATAGAGATAGATCAGGCTGGCTGGCAATGGGGCCGTGAACAGCGGCAGGACAAACTTCAGGGCCAGATAGACAATCACCAGAAGGATGGCTGACTTTACCAGTGGACTCTTCATGGCATGAACTCCCTGGGCGCCGTGGCCAATTCCAAATACCCGGGCCCTACTCTTTGGCCACCGCTCCGGTAGCTACAGAAGCCACCTTGACGGCATCCTCTTCCGGTTCCAAGATCTCTTTGACACTGACCGAGACCGGCTCCCCGCTCATTTGCTGGAGAAACGCGATCACGGTCAGAATTTCCTTTTTCGTCAGCCCGATCGGATCTTTGTGGATGTAGGGCATCCGGGCTGGATACTCTTTTGGCAGACCTTCATGCCGAAAATCCAGATAAATATAGGCCTGCGGTTCGGTGAGGCTTTCAAACAGGAACTCTCGCGTGAGCTTCGCCCCAATGCCCTTCAGGTTCGGACATCTCGCCGTTTCACTCGGTCCGATAGAGTGGCACAGGGCACACTGCCCCTTGCTAAAGAAAATCTTCTGTCCAATCGACGCCAGGTCGGCAGGCGTCTTGATTTTGGCGAGGTCAAATGTTTCCACGGCTGGCGGAATCGAGGCCACTTGTGGCACGCCGAGGGCAACGAGGGAAAAGGATCCGAGGACAATAATCACAAATCCCACGACCCGCATGAAGCGGGCGTTAATAAAGAGTAAGACAAACACCCCAAATCCGACCACACACAGACCAATCAGTTGTAGCAATGCAACTTCGCTCATCTGCCTCCGTCAGTTTCCTGGTTATCTTCGGCCTTCAGCCATTTCCCAATGGCCTTTTCCACGCGCCTGAGTCATTTGGCATTATCAAGGGAATGTGAGCCTCCCGCCATCGCTGGGAGTGCCCCTCCAGGCATACGTCCTGTTCCCGGCGGCTCCGGGCCTTTTCCCTTTTCCCCCATGGTGGCTACCCAAAAGATGAAGGCGACCAACAAACAGAACAAGAACGTGTTCAGGGACATAAAGGCCGCAGCATACCCCAACGCTGGAGAATACGCATACTCAGAAGTGTCCCGCATCACGCCATAGATGTGCCAATGCACACGCGAGCCGGACCGTGCATAACCCATGAGGGTCATAAGCAAAATCACCATCACCGCATTCAACACCAAGGCGTAGCCCGCCCGTACCGGCATTTGCCCCCAAACCATTTCCGTCGTCGTCCGCGCACTCTTCAACAGAAGTGCCGTGAGCGGTGTAAATACGACGAGAATGAACAGAACAATCAATACCTGAGCCACAGAGAAGTAGTTGATTCGGATAATAGCCGGAACAAAATATCCCCACACCCCGAGCACTATGATTGCGATGCCTGCCAGGAGAAGGAGCGCACCCATAACGGCTTTGGCCACCTTGGCCCAGCCGGCTGTTTCTTGTTTTCCCGCTCGCCAATACATGAGGAAGCTGACAAAGGTCACTAGAATCATCAAATTCGCTACCGTCATCTTGGCGGACATGACCCCGAAGACACCGAGCAACGGATGGTGGGTGCCTCCCATCTTGCGCGCTTCCTCCAAACTCGCCACCAGTGAATGAGGAGTCATCCACACGGCGAGGGACACCAGCAAGACGACGAGCATGGCCATAACGGGTTTCTTATAGCTCTGTTCGGACCCCGGGATTCTGTAGGTGATCCCCATCCAGAAATAATAGTTAGCTCCCAAGAAGAGCACGCCGATCAACATGGCCTGCAGAATGAACAACCACGCAAGAAAGCCACCCATCAGCGTGATACCCATTTGCTGGTTGTACTGGTACACCTCACGCATCAGCCAGTAGCCCGCGAAGGGGAGGGGTAACATCCCAAAGACACCAATGAAATTTCCGACGTAGCCCATCCAATCGTAGTGCTCGCGTTCTTCACGCGAGACAGCAGTCAGGTACCGCACTCCCGCATAGGCACCACAGATGAACCCCCCTAGCACGACATTGGCAATCAGTCGATGGATATTGACCGGCCACCATGTGGGGTTCTGCATCGCGGCCCATGCGCGCTCAATCGCACTGCCTTCCGTGATGACCACTGGGCTTGCCTGGAAGGTCGCCCAGGAGTTAGGGACGATCATGATGAAAAAGGCAAACAGATTCAGTAGGAATCCGAGGAAGAGGTGAAACCCCTTTTTATTTCCCTGCATGGAATCCCACCCGTACCAGTAGAGGTAGAGCGTCGCCGTTTCAAGGAGAAATAAGATGCAGTACACGACGAAGGAAGGAAAGAAAATGTCCGTCAAGTAGGCCATCAATTTCGGATAGAAGCCAATAAGAAGGAAGAGGAGAATGCCGCCGAAGAGGGCCGTGGTTGCATAGGATGAGGTCAGGAGTTTGGTGAATTCCTTGGCCAATTTATCGTATCGGCGTTCCCCCGTTTTCCAGCCAACGATCTCACAGACCCAGGCAAAGATCGGCACTCCTAATACGAACCCGGCCAGCAACAGATGGAGTTGGGCCACCACCCAGATGAGGTTTCGGCTACCCCCGGCCTGCGGAATATCCCGGTATTCGACCGCCTGAGGCGCGGTAGCCGCCTCCTGTGCCAGCCCAAGAGCCGGCAAGGCTGCAATCGCCAGCAGGGTTGCCACTGCGGACACCATCAATTTGTACTCGGTGAGAATTTGGGCGAAAGGCCAACGATGATCGCCGTTGTTGCTCATGGTCATATTCCTATCCCCCCAGGAGGCCCTCCCCTAGGGCAGACCTCTTCAAGGCGCGGGGGCTTTTCCACCACCCTCGTCCGGTTTAACAGCCTTCGCTTCCTGCCCCCCTTTCGGAGCACGTTGCTGCTTCGGGGATTCGGGCTTGCTCTTGCCCGTCGGTGACTTCCCTGCTTCTATGGTATCAATGGCGACTTCGGCCTGAGCTAAGACCTGTTCGACTTCCTGCAACGCATCCACCGGCTTTAAGGATTTGACCACCTTTTCACGTTTCACGTAGTCCTCATGAGGATGAGGGGTAGTCACCGGCAAAAATCCCCAGAATACAAACACCAAAAAGACTCCCGCCGCGGTGAGCACGGTTAGCACCAGTGGCTGATCAGCCGGCACTCGCATGAGATCCCATTTTCTGACGAGTCCTTGGTACGACTCACTGGCAGGACTGGCGAGCCCAGCTTGTCTTTTAACCAGCTGACCGACCAGGAAGAACCACCCCAAGACCAGGAATACCAAGACGATCGTCGCGACACTGCCCCACAGGATCAGCTCCAAGCTGATCTTTTCCGCCACTGGCAGGGGTTCGAACAAGGTCAAGATTTTGTGTGTCACGGCTTTGGCCCCGGCGATGGCCCCGCTCTCGACAAAAAAGAGAATAGGAAGGTAAATCGCGCTCGTGAGGTAGATTTGCCACCAGAGCGTGAGGCCAAGGGACTCCGGTGGCTCCAGGCGCAGTCTCTCTATGAACAACGTCTTAGACGTAAGCCCGATGGCCCACCAATCGATAGGAATGGATAGCAGCAGTAAGAAGGTGAGGCCGGAGCCTTCCCATGGATGAACCCCCATCGCTAAAAACAACAGGGCGATAACGAACTTGAAAGGCGCTCCGGTCCAGAATGCAGCCCACACCACCAGTAAGCCTAGCTTCACGGTTGACATGCTGGAACCCTGCGAGGACATTCTTCGTGTTAATCCAAAAATTCTCGGTTAATGACCGCCGAATAGGTGAAGACCACAATGCCAGCCATGACGACGATCCAGCCGATTAAGGCAATCGGCCGCCTAAAAATATTTCGTTCCGGGCTGCGGTCGATGAAGGGCAATGCAGCCAACAGGGCCATAAAGGCGCCAGGCAACGCGATTGCGCCAACAAACTGCCCAAACTCCCCGGCGAAAATCTTCAAGCGCAGCAACTGAAACAGGAACAAGAAATACCATTCGGGCTCCGGATGGTAATCCCCAGGGTCGGGCGTGGCCTCCTCAAGAAGATGGACGGGTTCAATGAAAGCCAGGCTGCAAATCGTCACAAAGACAACCGCCATCGCCACGACATCTTTCCAAACCTGCCGAGGGAAAAAATAATCAGTCTTAGCCTTGAGCTCTTCCGAAGTTCCATGGAAGGGTCCGGCGGGGCCGGCCTTGCGAAAAAGAAACACATGCAGCCCTGCCAACCCCATCAAGGCAGCCGGCAGGATCATGACGTGAATCACAAAGAACCGGCTGAGGGTCATTTGTCCGGGGGTCGGCCCCCCCTTAAGGAACCGGGCCATGAAATCCCCCACAATCGGAGTCTTGTCCATGATTTCCACTCCGACCGTCGTTGCCCAATAGGCACGCTGGTCCCACGGTAACAGGTAACCGGTAAACCCAAAGGCCATCACAAGACCAAAGAGTGCGAGCCCGACCAGCCAAATCAGTTCTCTGGGCTTCTTATAGGCTCCCCACAGGAAGACCTGAGACATGTGTGCGAAGACCATCACGACCATTGCGGAGGAACCCCAGAAGTGATAGCTCAAAATAAACCAGCCATAATCTACTTCGTGAATAATGTATTGGGTGCTGGCGTAGGCGTGATCGGCACTCGGCACGTAATAGAACATCAACAGAATGCCGGTCACGACTTGCATGATGAAGATGAACAGGAGGCACGAGCCGAAGACATAAGCCCAGCGCGAGCCTCCGGGAACAGGCTCGTTGAGCATTTTGGCCTGAATCGTCTTCAGGCCAACACGCTCGTCGACAAACGCGAGGACCTTTTCTAACGCCGTGGGTTGTCCGTTCATCACACGATCCGAGTCTGACCCTTCGTGCCGGCTTTGTACTCTACGTCGATGATTTCGAGCTGGCCCGCCGCATTCATTCGAATAGGAACGGCGTCCAGAGGACGCGGCGCCGGCCCATCCAGCACTTTCCCGCCGGCGTCATAAATACTAAGGTGACATGGGCAGAGAAACACCTC
>JBFJQA010000213.1:0-5391 GCA_041616875.1 Nitrospiraceae bacterium
AAGCATAACGACCTGGAAAATGTGGGCTACACCCGACGTCACCACACGTTCTTTGAAATGCTCGGAAATTTTTCCTTTGGGGATTACTTCAAAGAAGAAGCCATTGTATTCGGGTGGAACTATCTCACGAAAACGGTCGGTCTTCCGAAAGATCGGTTGTGGGTGACGGTGTTCCGAGAGGACGACGAAGCGGCAGAGCTGTGGAAGCGGACAGTCGGGCTGTCGCCATCCCGAATTGTTCGGCTTGGGGAAAAAGATAATTTCTGGCAAATGGGTGATGTGGGGCCATGTGGGCCCTGCTCCGAAATCCTCATTGATCAGGGAGAACGATTGGGGTGCGGCAAGCCCGACTGTGCGGTCGGTTGTGACTGCGATCGATACCTAGAAATCTGGAACTTGGTGTTCATGCAATTCGATCGCGACGCGAGTGGGACCCTCAAGCCCTTGCCTCGACCCAGCATCGACACGGGGATGGGGCTAGAGCGGCTCGCGGCGGTCGCGCAAGGTGTCTCGAGCAACTATGATAGTGATCTGTTCCGCCCCTTACTGTCCGCTATTGGATCTCGGACCCAAGCCGAATACGGTCGTGACGCGAATGCAGACCGTTCGATGCGAGTGATTGCCGACCATCTCCGGGCGATTACCTTTTTGGTCGCCGATGGCGTGTTACCTTCCAACGAGGGACGAGGGTATGTGCTCCGGCGCATTCTCAGGCGGGCGGCACGACATGGTCGCCTCCTGGGCCTGGACCAACCCTTTCTCCATGATGTGACGAGGACGGTCGTTGATCACATGGACGGTGTCTACCCAGAATTGCGTCAGGCTGTGGAATCCATTGCCATGGTCACGGAAGCCGAGGAAGAGCGGTTTATCTCCACGTTGGATCAGGGTCTCCCGATTCTCAATGATATGGTTGCCAAGGCCAAGAGTTCTGGTCGCCTGGAATTGCCGGGAGAGGATGTGTTCAAGCTCTATGACACCTATGGATTCCCGCTGGACCTCATTCACGAGGCCTGTAGGGAGCAGGGCATGCAGTTGGACGAAATCGGGTTTCAGCGGGCCTTGGAGGCACAGCGTGACCGGGCGCGGAAAACGGCGACGTTTGAGGTCGCCACGACCTCGCCGATCGTGACGCAATTAGTGAGCCGACTCCCGCAGGCCAAATTTGTCGGGTATGAGCAGCTCGAAGCCGGTAGCGCGGTCCAGGCCATCCTCAAAGGGGACCAGTTGGTCAAGGAGGCGGTGGAGGGCGACGAAGTAGAGATGGTTCTCGACGTAACGCCCTTTTATGCAGAAGGCGGGGGACAGGTGGGCGATCGCGGTCTGCTCGTGGGGCCCGAAGGTCGAGTGGAGGTCACAGGGACCACTAAGCCGGCCGCTGACCTCATGTTGCACAAAGGTCTGGTGCGCGCGGGAAGGGTGCGAGAAGGAGATTCCCTGAAGGCCTCGGTCCATGTCCAATCCCGCAGGGACGCTGCCCGTAATCATACCGCCACGCACCTGCTCCATGCCGCGTTACGGGAACAGTTAGGCCCCCACGTCAAACAGTACGGGTCGCTCGTGGCACCCAACCGAATGCGGTTCGATTTCGCGCACTTCAAGCCGCTGTCCTCCCGGGATATCGATGATATTGAAGCCTTGGTCAACGAGCACATACGTCGGAATGAAGTGGTTCGCACCGATGTCATGGGCCTGCCCGATGCGGTGGCGTCAGGGGCGCTGGCATTCTTTGGCGACAAGTATGGGGACGACGTTCGCGTGGTCAGCATCAATTCATTTAGCAGGGAACTCTGCGGCGGGACCCACTGCCAACACACCGGGGAAATTGGTCTGTTCAAGATCGTGTCCGAAACGGGTGTGGCAGCAGGAGTTCGGCGCATCGAAGCCCAGACGGGCCTTGGAGCCTTTGAATTTCTGAAGCAGCAGGAACACACGATGGACGAATTGGCCGACCTCCTGAAAGCGAATCGAGGCGATCTCGTCACAAAAACTCGGAAATTGGTTGCCCACCTCAAAGAAAGAGACCAGGAAATCGAAAGCCTCAGGGCCCGGCTTGCCACGGGCCAGGCAGCCGGTCAAAGTGGGCAGACGCGTACCGTCGGAGGGATCACAGTCCACAGTCAGCGTATTGATGGATTGGATATGAAGGACCTCCGAAATGTGGCCGATTCGTTGCGCCAGAAAATCAAATCGGGCGTCATCGTCCTCGGTTCCGCCAAGGATGGGAAGGCCTCTCTCCTGGTCGTCGCCACCCCTGACGTGGCCAGTCGTTTTCCCGCCGGTGAACTGATCAAGCCACTGTCGGCCGAAGTAGGTGGAACCGGCGGGGGGCGTCAAGAGTTAGCACAGGCGGGCGGCAAGAATCCGGGGGGGCTCGGGGCTGCGCTTGAAAAGGTTTTTGATTTGGTGGAACGAAAGGCCCAGGAGTAAGCTAAATGGGAATGGGACGGATCTTGGCGTTGGATCATGGGACGAAACGGATTGGGGTGGCCCTCAGCGATGAATTGGGAATGACGGCGCAGCCGTTGGAGACCTACGAGCGACGATCTCTGCAGGCAGATGTGGCGCATATCAAGGATCTAGTCGATCGTCATGAGGTGCAGAAGATCGTGATGGGCTTGCCAATCCATATGAACGGTGACATAGGGTCCCAAGGTGGGGGAGTCCTGCCGTTTCGGGATGTCCTCCAGGCTGAGGTGTCCGTTCCAGTGGTATTGTGGGATGAACGGCTCACCACTCAAGCTGCGGAACAGATGCTGATCCAGGCGGATATGTCACGGCGCAAGCGTAAAGGGGTGATTGACCGAATCGCGGCAGCCATCTTATTGCGAAGCTACCTTGATCAGATGACCAGTGACGAAGGTACGACTTCCGGTGAAGGGGTGCTATCCCATGAGGGGATGGCTCAATCGGAGGGTGAAGGAAAGGCGAACACAACAGCCTCATGATCGCCAAGTATGCCAGGTGGCTTCCGGCCATGATTTTTGGTCCCGTGCTTGTGGTGGGATTCTTTGGCTTCGGGTGGTTGCTTCAACCGAAAGTGGACCCGGCGAGCAACCCTCCGGTTCACACCGTGGATATTCCGGAAGGGCTTTCTTTCCAACAGGTGGCCACCCGAATTGATGAACAGGGTCTCATCAAGAACCGTGGCGGATTTGTGCTCCTCGCCAAGCTCACCATGGCGGACCGACGGATCAAACCCGGGGAGTACGCCTTCCATGCTGGGATGCGACCCATGGAGATCCTGGCCGATCTTCAGGAAGGGAAAGTCATCCTCCGCCAAGTGACCTTTCCAGAAGGCTTTACTGTGGCCCAAATAGCCAGGCGGCTGGCCGAGCAAGGACTCGTTGAAGAGAAAGCATTCCTCCAGCTCGCGCAGGATCCCGATTTGATTCGTACCTTAGACCTCGACGTGCCCAACCTTGAGGGGTATCTCTTCCCTACGACCTACCAATTTGCGAAGTACTCTCAGCCGGAGGACATGATTCGCACCATGGTCGCCTTTACGTGGAAAGCCTTGACGCCAGAATTGCGTGAGCGGGCAAAAGCCTTGGACATGAGTATTCATGAAGTCCTCACCTTAGCTTCTGTCATTGAGAAGGAGACAGGAGTCCCGGAAGAACGACCTCTGATTGCGGGAGTGTTCCACAACCGGCTGAAGCGAAACATCCTGCTTCAGAGCGATCCCACCGTGATCTACGCGATGGAATCCTTCGACGGCAACTTGCGCAAGCGCGATCTGTCCATCGACAACCCATACAACACCTATCGGTTCAAAGGTCTCCCTCCTGGACCTATTGCAAATCCAGGGGCCGCGTCTATGAAAGCGGCGCTCTACCCCGCAGAAAACTCCTATCTCTATTTCGTGTCTCGTAATGACGGAACCCATCATTTCTCATCCACCCTCACCGAGCACAATCGGGCTGTCGATAAGTTTCAGCGGCGCCTTGGTGGGCGGGGAATGTCCTAACCTTCGCGTGGATGGGACTCTCCAGCTGGCCCGACGACCTTCCCGGTAGAATAGATCACACCCTGCTTCGCCCCGACGTAACCAAGCAGGACATCTTGCGTCTCTGTCGTGAGGCCCAGCGGTATGGGTTTGGAGTGGTGTTTGTGCCTCCGTGCTATGTGGAGCAGGCGATCGAGGCATTGAGGGGCTCGGCTGTCCGACTCGGGGTGCCCATTGGATTTCCGCTAGGCTCGCAGACGACCCGAACGAAAGTCCTGGAGGCGGTGGAAGCCTACGAGCGGGGGGCCCGCGAATTGGACATGGTGCTAAACATCGGCCTCCTGAAATCCGGAGACTATGATGCGGTGCGCAGCGATATTGGAGAGGTCGTGCGGGCAACCTCGGGGGCAAGCCATAAGGTCATTCTGGAGACCTGTTTCCTCTCAGCGCAGGAAAAGCAGCAGGCTTGCCGACTGGCTGTCGAGGCAGGCGCAGCCTATGTGAAGACCTCCACGGGCTTTGGCACAGGTGGCGCGACGGTAGAAGATGTGCGACTTATGAAGGAAGCCGTTGCGGGGCAGGCCAAGGTGAAGGCATCCGGCGGCATCAGAGATCTCCAAACCGTCCAGGCCTTGTTGCACGCCGGTGCAGACCGGGTTGGGACCAGCGCAGGCGTCAAGATTATGGAAGAATGGCTGGCGGCACAAAAGGGGTAGCGGGAGAGACCTGATCAAACCGCGCTGAAAGGACGCGCGGGCCAGTCCCTCAACACTCGTTCCATATTTTCGGCAGGCAGCGCAGGGCTATACAAGAAGCCTTGGCATTCGTGGCATCCCTCGTCCCGAAGAAGAGCTGCTTGTTCCTCGTGTTCCACTCCCTCGGCAATGACTCTGAGTTTAAGAGCCTGGGCCATACCAATGATGGCCTTCACAATGGCTTTGGAGTCCGAATTGCTTGTGACATCCCGAACGAAGGACTGATCAATTTTGATCGTATCGATCGGGAAACGCTTGAGGTAACTCAGGGACGAATAGCCTGTTCCGAAGTCGTCAATGGAGAGACGAATGCCAAGTGCCTTGAGGGCCTGGAGAGTGTGAATGGTCTTGTCTGTATCTTGCATCAGGAGGCTTTCGGTCATTTCGATTTCGAGAAAAGCGGGATCGAGTTGAGTGTGCCTCAATGTCTGCCCGACCAAGGTCACCAGATCCTCTTGGATCAGTTGCCGAGCCGACAGGTTTATGCTCACCCGAACCAATGACCCACCTTGCCTGTGCCAGGTTTGCACCTGGGAGCAGGCCTCCTGCAGGATCCATGTTCCAATTGGCACGATAAGCCCTGTGTCCTCCGCGGCGGGGATAAACTCGGCCGGGGAAATGAGGCCGCGCTTGGGATGATACCATCGTGCGAGAGCTTCCAGACCCACGATATGTCCTGAACTCAAT
>JBFJQA010000214.1:0-5375 GCA_041616875.1 Nitrospiraceae bacterium
ACACATGAGCGTGTTGCACCCCAAAGCGGTCCTTAAGGGCTTGTTCCAGCTCCTGAGTCTTCCAGTGACCTTGGCGAGCCGCATCAAACCCGTAGCGCATGAGCACACCGGAATCCAAGACATCCCCGACTTCCTTGCGCTCTTCATGACCGAAGAGTTCAAATCCCGGCATACCACCCCTGCATGAGGAAGGAAGAAGCACGAGCTTTCTTGGCAACCCAGGGCTCTGGGTTCGCCCTAACGAGCCGAGATTGTATAGAGAACATTAGGGATTAATCCAGTTGAATTTCCGAGCCGGCAGAACCAGGCGGGTGTCTGGACAGCAACGACTCACGTTGGGGAACAATCTGTCGGAAGCAGGAACCTCAGCACGGCGGAACGAACTTCTTCAACCGAAATCTGTTTGAGGCAACTCTCCTCACCCCTGAAACAATCAGGATGAAAGCACTGTCGACAATCGAGACCTTTGTATAAGACGGAACTCTGAGATCCTCGAGGACCCCAGACGGCCGGATCGGAGGGCCCAAAAATACCCACGACCGGACACCCTGCCGCAGCCGCCATATGCATCGGTCCACCATCGTTTCCAACAAATAGGACACTCCGCTTCATCAACGCAGCCAATTCTCGCAGGGATGTGCGCCCAATAAATGAAATGAGCTTATGCCGAGCCAATCGCTGAATTTCCTCACCTGCCTGCTGCTCAGGAGGTGCCCCAATCAGAACCACTGGATAGCCCCGGTCCATTAAGGCATCACCGAGCGCGGCGAATCGATCTGCCGGCCACGCCTTGATCCGATACCGGGCGAAGGGGAACATCATGACCCATGGTTGTCCACTCAATCCCACATGATCCAAGTGACGATCTGCAGCTCGCTCCTCTTCTTCACCCACGAATAGTTCGGGGTCACTGCTCTTCGGTACCAACCCTAGGCCTTGAAGAAGTTGGGCATGGTAATCGACCATATGCATGGTCCCGTATTTCCCGGTGAGGCACCACGTGTAGAGCAGGCCTGTCCACCGACGTTCGTGGTTAAAGCCAATCCGGATGGGAGCGCCGGACCATGCGGTCAGGATGGCGGCACGATCGCCATCGGTCAGATCGACAACACAGTCAAACTGCCGACTCCGAATCCTCGAGAGAAATTTGAGCTGGGCAAGCCAGCCGTGACGCTGAAGCGAGAGAACCTCATCGACATGAGGGTTACGGTGAAGAACAGCTTCTGTACCCGGGTTAACCACCACCGTCAGACGGGCCTTTGGAAATTCTGTCCGCAGCGCTCGCAGGATCGGCGTCGATAACAGGACATCGCCAATGTATCGCAATTTTATGACAAGAATGTTTTTCGGTTGCGGGGCCATCAGCACACGGGGGTTTACGGTCTGACCGCCAAAAGCCTACGGCAGAGACACCCGCACGAGAGAACTGTTTGAAAGACATGAGTCATTCTTCAAAGCTACAGAATTTCCTGAGGCAAGTCCAGCCTACTCCCCATTTTCAGTGACACCTAACGACATGACATCTTGACGGAAGACCGCTAACGGTCGCTCTGAGCCACGAGTCAGGTTCCTATTCTCACACAGCCAGCCCGCAGTTGACTGCTCCGCCATCTCACACCCATCGGCGTCGGAACCATCAATTGTCACCGTGTCGCAACCCGACTGGAGTCCATCTTTTCCCGAAACTTTTCAACCGCTTTTGGCCACAGACATGCTGAAAGAAGAGAACCTTCTCCTCCCTGAAAGGATCTGTCGGGTGCTGACATAACCAGGTAGAGCCGACACCAAGAACGCTCTCGTCTGAGGCGCAGGATATTCGGATCAGGGCGATTCAAGCGAGGGAGGTGACACGTGGGGGAGGTCAATGTCAGGGAAAGCGAAAGGCGCAGGAGCCCAGGATGGGATCCGCGTGTATACCAAATCGGAATTCTGAGCACCCTCCTTGTTTATGGAACCGTGTGCTTGGACTTCGATGTGCCGCTCGTCCACGTCGCCACCATCCTTGCGAGCACTCTTGCGACGCAGCTTGCCTGTACTCGGGTCTGGAAGCTTCCTCGGTTCGATCCGAAGAGCGCGTTGATCTCGGGCCTGTCACTCTGCCTTCTTCTTCGGACCAACTCTCTTCCCGTGGCCAGTGCTGTCGCCATCATCACAATCGCCAGCAAGTTTGTCCTGCGCTGGGATGGGAAACACCTCTTCAATCCTACAAATTTTGGCCTCGTCGTCATCCTCTGTACCGGGTCAGGGTGGGTGTCTACTGGACAGTGGGGAAGGGAGACGTTCTTCGTGTTGATGGTCGCGTTCCTCGGCGGATTGGTCGTGAACCGAGCGACTCGCGGTGACGTGACCTATACCTTCTTGGGCATCTATTCGGCCCTCCTGTTTGGGCGCGCCCTGTGGCTAGGCGATCCCCTGAGCATTCCTCTGCATCAACTCCAGAACGGGGCTCTGCTTGTCTTCGCCTTCTTGATGATCTCAGACCCCAAGACCACGCCACACTCACGACGTGGCAGGATTCTATTCTCCACGGTGGTCGCTCTGGGAGCCGCATGGGTGCAATTCGGCCTGTATCAGCCACACGGGGCGCTCTGGGCCTTAGCCTGCGCTGCGCTCACCGTCCCGTTCATCAACCGATTGTGTCCAGGAACCAGGTACGAGTGGAACTGTCCTACGGGGCAACCAACTCCTCGATTGTCGAAACTTCTTCCCAGGCGTCGGTTGCTGAACCCGCCTTTACCCCTTTTGCGGTTTCTGGAAAGGGGAGTGCTCGCCAGCATGGTCAGTAAGAGGGTGGTTCTTTCAAACAACTACACAAGGAGGGTTCCATGAAACGCCATATTGCTTGCGGCTCACTCATTCTTTGCATAATCGGGTGGGGGAGCACCGCCTTTGGATTCTGTGGATTTTACGTCGCGAAGGCAGATACCAAACTGTACAACAAGGCCTCGCAGGTGGCTATCGTCCGACATGACGACAAGACCGTGATCACCATGGGAAACGATTTTCGTGGAGACGTCAAAGAGTTTGCGATGGTCATTCCCGTCCCCAGTGTGCTGGAGCGTGAGCAAATCCACATCGGAGACAGGAAACTGCTGGAACATCTCGACGCCTACTCGGCAGCACGGCTGGTGGAGTACTTCGATCCGAATCCGTGTCAAATACCAAGTGCCCAAGAAGACAGCGCGCTGGGAAAACTATTTAGCAAGAGAGCGCCAGCGGCAGAAGCCGCACGAGCGAGAGCTCTCGGAGTGACGATCGAGGCTCAGTACACCGTGGGAGAGTACGATATTCTCATACTCTCGGCGAAGCAGAGCCACGGACTCGAAACCTGGCTACGCGAAAGCGGGTATCGTATTCCTCATGGAGCCTCCAGCATCCTGGGCAGTTATATCAAGCAGGACATGAAATTCTTTGTGGCCAAGGTCAACCTGAAGGAGCACGCCAAACTCGGCTATACATCCCTCCGCCCTCTCCAGGTGGCCTTCGAGACTCCGAAGTTCATGTTGCCAATTCGACTCGGCACGGTGAACGCGGATGGCCCACAGGAGCTGTTCATCTATCTCATCACCCGCCAAGGACGCGTAGAAACCACAAACTATCGGACCATCAAGCTTCCTGCCGCCAAGGAGATCCCGGTCTATGTGAAAAGCAAATTCCCAGACTTTTACCGGGATATGTTTAGCCAGCAGGTGATCAAGGAGAACATGCGCGGAGTGTTTCTCGAGTATGCGTGGAATATGAACTGGTGCGATCCCTGCGCGGCTGATCCACTATCGGCCGGTGAGCTCCGCAACCTCGGTGTATTTTGGCTCAAGGGGGAGCCGGGGTCGTCAAAAGGCAGGGCTCAAGACGCATTCATCACTCGCCTGCACGTCCGCTATGATGCAGAACATTTCCCTGAGGATCTCCACTTTCAGGAGACCTCTGACCGGTCAAACTTCCAAGCCCGGTATATCCTTCGACATGCCTGGACTGGGAAAGACGACTGCCCGGCGGCTAAACAGTATCGGAAGCAACTTCTGCTCAGGCAGGAACGCGAAGCCCAGACGCTTGCCACCCTCACGGGCTGGAACATTAATGATATTCGCCAGTCGATGGGGCTGAACGCCACAGGAACGGAACCGACGACCCAAGAAAAGAACTGGTGGGAGAAAATCTGGGGCGACTAGCCTTTCAGCGAATGCTCCCCGTCAAGCAGGACGGCGTTCGATTAGAAGGTTTGGGAGGCCGGTGGGGGCTCACCCCCCGCCGGCCCAAAGAGTGGCAGCACTATCCATAGGCGGGGAACGAAACTGTCTGGCTTCGATACCGTAGCACTTCCCTTCGATTAGATGAGATAGTCTATACTGCAATTAAAATGGGTTGCAGGAAAAACATCATGTGTGTATTTACCTATTTAAGATTCTGATTATTCTGCCTCAGCCGATCCTTGCGTTCCTCCCCCCATTAGCCTTTGGTCCACCTCGCCAACCTGCCGATTCCATACCTTGTCTGGCTTGCCGGAAAGCGTGAATCGATTGACGCCCTGCAGAAAACCTCGCACAATTTTGCAACGACCTCCTCCTCATTCGCTCAGCACTGATTTCGATAAACCCATAGGAAGGCTCTCAATGTTACAACTTCTTTTCCAGAGTATCGAACAAACGCTCGGGCCCTATCTTTCCGGAATAGCCCGCGGCGTGTATCTGACTGGCCTGGGGATGCTCGGTATCAGCCTCGTGCTGCCGTTTTATCGGAGATGGATGGAGGTCGTGGCTCGGCGCCTTGGACTGGAGCAACACTGGGTCATGACATGCCACGCCTGCGGGAAGCAAACCTTGGTGACCAGCCGAAGGTGTGGTTTTTGTGAGGAGTACCTGAACATACCAGGCTCGGTCCGGGCTTGGTCCCGGGCTACGCAGCGCCGCCCGACCGGGAAAGGTCAACGCCTCCGGTGGGTCGCCCACTTCATTGGGAGTATTCTCTTCTTGTTCGCGACGATGTGGGTCATGGGATCCGCCGAAGTCTTGAGACCGAGTGGGGAGGTGCACAGACTCTTTTTGGGGCTTTCCCTGCTGGCACTCGCGGCTGTCGGTTGGTTTGGCGGGCGCGCGTTTGCCTTCAATTCATCCGGGATGCTTGCTCGTCTGAGGGATACCGTGGGAACCTTGGCCTCGGTGGGCGGGGCCATCTTGTTCGTCTTCCTGGCGAGTCAAGCAAAGCCGGCTTCAGAAATTCTCTTGGCCCATTTTTCTACCGATATGAGGTCAGCGATCGTGGGGAACAGGTCTGTGCCATTGGCCCGGGGAGAGATCGCATTTGAATACTTGCAATTGGACCATGACCTGGTTGGGTTCCACCACGTCATTCCCTTGGCCTTCCTCGGTCATGAGCGG
>JBFJQA010000215.1:0-5351 GCA_041616875.1 Nitrospiraceae bacterium
GTACCTTTGTCGGACTGAGGCGAGGGTGTTTTTCGCGGGCTTACGGCGCCTCACGAATAAAGTCCCTCGCTTCCGGCCGCTGGCGTGGGATAAAACCCGGCTTTACCCCTTCGATGTGATAGATTTGTGATAACCCTGCCTGGCGCTCCGTCCTCAAGCACTGCCACACCGTCCCGCAAGCTTTCCGGCGAGTGATGCGCATACCGCTGCGTCATCAAGCCGGTTTTGTGTCCCAGCAGGCGCTGCACCTTGTATAGATCGACGCCTCTTTGCACGAGGCGTGTCGCAAGGGTGTGCCGAAGGCCGTGGAGACGGAATATGGGTACGCCCGCCCGCTCCAGAGTGCGCGATGAAAGCTTTGCCTGTGGCCTTTTGCCTCACAGTCAGAGTGACGACTGACTCGCATTGCCACACCGCCAGACCAATAGGGATCGCTGGCGGTGCCCAGACGTCCGTTGCACAATCAACAACCTAACTTCATACCTGACTACCTCGGTAATTTCTTCTCCCATGTTCATAGGGTCTTGCAGTGTGTTTACCAGCCCTTACCTGAGATGTGCTCTGCCACCTTCTCAAGTATTTGCACCACCCCCCCCCAGCAGAGAGTATCTGCCAACCGTGATCCCGCCATCCGGGACCGATTATTGCTGCGCTCTTAGACAGGACACATAATCCACTAACCAGCAGAGCCCTGGAGTGCGGACCCAAAATTGGGAAGTCTCAGGCTTTTCGATGGTGTGCCTCTTGTGGAGGTCAGTCCGCACAGCACCCACAGCTCTATGAGGCTCCAGCCGAAGGAGAAGGCCTTGATCCAACATAGAAATTACCCCACTTCCGGGGAGGCTCCCTTTAAGGACCTGATCGTCGCGCAAGTCATGCAGCCGAACGTGCAGTTTGGTCATGAGCGTACGAAGGCCGACGTCTTGGCATCACTTATGATCGAGGGATTTGGTGGGGTGCCTATCGTGGATGATCAAGAACGCCTAGTCGGCATCGTGTCAGAATTCGACCTGTTGGCTGCACTGGAAAGCGGGAAGAAGCTCAGTGCTGTCTCAGCCTTGGACCTTATGACGCGGGATGTGGCCAGCGTGGCCTTGCGGGCAGACGTCAAAACAGTGATTCATGTTCTTCAGACGAATCATCTTATTCGTGCGCCAGTTGTCGATCAAGAAGGCAAGCTCGTAGGGATCGTGGCGCGGCGTGACATCCTGCGTGTCTACCTGAGCCGTACAGCAGACTAAGCCATCACCAAGCGCTTTTGCGGATGATTGCCAAGCCAATGTCTGATGAGCGCAACCGAAAGGAACAACAATGATCAATCGAACAGCCCTACTTGTGACCGCTCTGATTGGTTGGGCCTGGTGCTTTGCTGGATGTGAACAAGCAGCCCAACCTCCGCAGGACAAGGCTCCAGCGGCGAAGCCGACGGAGCTGCAGTTCGTAGAAAAGGCAGTCGGAAAGGTTGTGCCCAGCGACGCTGCATATAAATTATGGCAAGAAGGACAGGACATTGTGTTTGTGAGCGTCCGTGAGCGGGCCGAATGGGATGAGTACCATATTCCTGGGGCGATCTGGATCCCCCACAGTCGGTTGAAGGAAAAAGACGAGTATTCATGGAGGCTGCTAGAAGAGCTCGCTAACACGCATCAATATGTTCTGACTTACTGTGGCGCCGGCCATCGGAGCGGTTTTGTCGCAGCGCAGGCCCGTGAACGGCAGATGAACAATATTTACAACCTCGACGGGATCTCCTTCTGGAAGGAGCGCTTCCCAATCACAGTCGGTGAGAAGCGCCCACCGGATAAGGAGCCAAAGATGATCCATCTGGATGAGGCATACTTCTACTTGAAGTCTGGCTATGAGGATGTCGACTTCATCGATGTCCGTGAGCCGGAATCTATTATGAGAACCGGCGGAAACATTATTAAGGGTGCAAAGGTTATTCCGCTTTCTGATTTGATGAAGCACCTCGATGAAATCGATTGCAAGAAGGATGCAGTCTTTATCTGCGAGGGCACATCCGAAGGGGGGGAATGCTCAGCTAGCCCTGCGGCCGGAAAAATCGTGATAGACAAGCTCGGGTGCAAAGCGGGTCATATGAAATACATGGTGGAAGGCCATGGGGCCTGGGAAGCAGCAGGGTATCCCGTTGAGCCTTACACGCCGTAGACAGGAAAGCAATGCCTGAGGATATCACGCTGCCCGTGGTCATTATCGCCGCGGCCATTGATTCCATCAATCCGTGCGCCATCGGTGTCCTCCTTTTCCTGGCCAGCGTGCTGCTGAAGGTCTCATCTAAAAAGGGAACTCTCCTCCGTTTGGGGACGGTCTATATCGCGACCGTCTATGTCGTCTATACGCTTTCGGGTCTCGGCCTTATTTGGTTCCAATACGACCTGATTAGGCGGGGGTTTGCGGAGATCGTGGGCACGGTCGTGGGCGTATTCGTGATCGGTCTCGGGCTCATTGAGGTCAAGGAGTTTTTCTGGTACGGGAAGGGTATTTCCTTGGAAATCGCCCCGCGGTACAAGGAGAAAATACAAGAGATGGCGCAAAGAATTTCCTTCCTGGGGGTGATGACCCTTGGTGGATTTGTGGCCCTTGTGGAATTACCTTGCACGGGCGGGCCGTATCTAGCGATTACGGCTATTCTCGCCAAATCGTTTGACCTGCAAGCTGTCCTCTATCTGCTGCTGTACAACGGCATTTTTGTCCTTCCCCTCCTGATCATCCTCGTCAGCCTCTACTATGGGGCATCCACACTGAGGCTGAAGCAATGGAGAGAAACGAAACGCAAATGGATGAATCTCTCTTCCGGCGTGCTCATGATCGTGCTCGGAACGTTTCTCATCTTGTACTATACGTTCGGGTGGTACGCATGAAGCTTCTGATAATTCTCGCAGGTGCGCTGGTATGCTTGGTGCTTTGGGGTTGCCCCAAAGAGGAGGCCGCTGAGGAACCGACACAGGCTGCGCTGGAAGGACTGGCTGTGTGCCTGTCAGGGAAGGGCGTGGTAATGTATGGCTCAATCACGTGCTCCGCGTGCCGGGCGCAGCGCAAGGCATTCGGGGACGCGTTCTCTCACATAAAAGAAATCGAGTGCAATCCTCACGCCCCCAACACTCATGCGGAACTCTGCATCGAGAAAAACGTCCAGAAAACCCCTACCTGGATTATGGAGAAGGATGGTAAAGAGACGAAACGCATCGAAGGCTACCAGCTCTTGGAAGACCTCGCCTCCTTTGCAGGTTGTGCAATGTGAACCCTAATTCATTCCCATGCGATGGATGATTGAAGTTCTCCTAAAAAAGGAGACAAAAATGCCATATTGGCCGATTTTTCTAACGGTGCTGCTGGCAGAATTGGGGGATAAGACGCAGCTGGCGACCCTGCTGTTTGCAACTGACCAACGCCTTAGCAAGGTAGGAGTCTTTTTGTCGGCATCCGGAGCGCTACTCTTGTCAACTCTTCTTGCTGTGGTAATTGGGGGACAGTTACCCCACTATATTTCTCCACGTATCTTGAAGTTGGTGGCGGGGGTAGGGTTTGTCGCCATAGGCGTATGGGTACTATTGGACTTACGTCATTAGATGCAGATTGTTACTCCTCTCAATGAAAACCAGGCAGTTCATTTGCGGTTCTTTTTGAACCCCGGGCTGCCAGACTAAGAGACCATTTGCTCGGCTCCTTGCGTAGCCCAAGATCCACAGACATTTTTGGCCAACTGTCCACACCTCCGTTGGACGGGAAGAGACTCACCCCTGAAGTGTTAGATGGGCTCACCGCGATGCAGTTAGGGTCTTGCGCCACTCCCATGGCGGGAAGGGGTTTGACTCAACTGCACAATATCATCGCACGGGTCACCAAACCTTCATAACCCACACGTTTGACTCGTAGTCGAAGCTCTCAGATGGAGGGCCGGTGACTGGCACCTCGACACCGCCTAGGAGATACCAATCACATCCTATATATGAACGGAAACCTGGAGTGAAGCTAAAAAACGTGACATCCGACGCCCGATTGTCCAGAGTCGTGAATCCGTCCATGGCGACATACAATACGAAATCGCCGAATGGTGTCGCTGTATGCGGAGTAAGATACTGACCAACCCCAAAATTGTAGTTGAACGTGTAACGCCCCCTGTTGTCTTGGGTTGGTAAGGTCGACCCGATCCCTCCGCGTGCCACCAAGCCATTTGTGACGTTGGACCAGAATTCGTATTGGGGGGTCACACTGGTGATATCATTCCCGTTGTCACTGTCGCCGGTAGGCGTGCGCACGGATACGACAAATAAATTCGTGAAATCTTGTGCTTCGGCCAGCAGAAATCTTGGGCTAACCAGTACGTCACCGAAATTGTTGCTATAGGTATTGTCCGAGCCGCCCTTGTTGCTAACAAAGAATGGGATATCGAACCGCACCTGAAAACGCCTGTTAACGGGTGCAAACATCGTGAAGCTGCCCATATCTTGGTTGCCGTTGTGATGGAAATCGTGGGTATGACTGTAACTGAGGAACCAGGTTCGATTAAACACGCCGTCCAACGCATTGATCCAGCCTTGCCGTGGGGCACCACCAGAGCCGTCGATGGGATAGTCAAAAGACTCATCCCAGCCTTCACTGAGAAAGTTGCTCAGTGAGAGTGGGCGCCATGGATCGGTTGGATCGCCCAATAGGGACTCCTCGACCATTTCAAAAAACGACTGATGTTGTTGGCTCTGACCCGAGGGGGCAGATGTTTGTTGCGCGCGGCCAAGAGACACAAAGGTGAAAAGACCCACAGACATCAGCACAAGGAGTGTTGTCCAATCTCCTTTCTGGATCTTCCTTGATGCCGAACGCATCGGGTTCACTTGTCCTCCTCAGCTAATAGGTTGTTTAGCGATGTCATTTCTACTCTAGCAAGAAAGTTCCGCTGGATGCGGAATTCGAACTCGAGGGCCTCTGGATATCTGAAGCAGTTCTTTTGAAAACGCAAACGTATACTCGATGGCGGAAGAAACTACGAAATCAGAACCGACAGGTCAAGGTTGGCCCTCAGCTAGGCCCTCTGTGGAGGTGTGTCAAGGAGGGGGGATAGCAGCGTGGGAGGAAAGCTTGCCCGGGTGGATTTGTGCTGTAACAAGGCGAGGGTAGGGGGGAGTGCCCTGTGTATGATTTGTACCCCGAATCGCACAGGCAAGGCTGGCAAGCTGGTCCAAATTGTTTTTTTTGAGCAGATGTCCGATAATCATCGTCAATGCTGCTCCCAAAATTGAAGGAGACTCCATCACCAGAGCCCTCGCCAAATTGCTAGGTACGATGGTCAGTTCCCTAGTCGACACGTTCCGCCTATGTCGGCAGAGAGGAGA
>JBFJQA010000216.1:0-5334 GCA_041616875.1 Nitrospiraceae bacterium
GATCTGGAATTTGGAGGCGGCGGAACGCCTCAATTTGCCATTGCGGGGTCCCATACCAAATCGAGTCCGTCCCCCAGACCACGTGATCCGTTCCAAACGCGCGCACGATCTCTCCAAGAAGGTGAGCGCAGATCTCCGGATGGGTAATGATCAACTGTGCAAACGTGGACCCAAGCTCCATGTACATATTGGTGATATCCGGATGCGCCAGCTTCATACGGCAAAATTCACTGGTCCAGGGAATCTGTCCTGTGCGCGTAAAGGTTTCTTCAATGGCAGAGACCCCGAGGAACCCCGAGTGATAAACCAAAAAATCCACGTCCGGAAAATCTTTCGCCGCTTTCAGCAGATCCCGTGGGTGGTTGTAGTCAGCGACAGGACCGAGCGGGAGTCCCTTGTGGACGCACACCCTGGACACGCCAAGCTTCCGTGCCCGTTCCAGCATGGGATACGCGATCGCTTCATCGTCCATCCACCAACCATGGGCGAATCCTTTTGGGGGCGAACCCGTATAGCATTTCCATGCGTCTACCTTCAGAGATCCGACCTGCAGGTCCATGAAATCGAGATCTGCCTGGCCCAGTTGTGGTGTAACGAGACCATGCGCCAGCATTCGTTGGGAACCCGCGACGCGATTGACCTCATCCCGAATATGGGCCATCTCCTTGGGAGGCACCACGGCTTGCTGTGGGTACGGACCCGGCGGCGTGCTAATCAACCCGATCGACGTCTCGCTGTCCAGGAACACTTCTTTGAGAAAATTCTCCCATGAAAGATCTCGTAGCGTTCCTGTGTCGCCGGCCAATTTCGGATTCAGGCCTGCTTGGCGCGCGCGGCGACGAAGCGCCAAGAGCCCCTGCTTGGTCACGGCGCCCTTGCGCATGGCTTCGGTATCTTTTGGATCATAGGCGGTGCCAACGTAATGCGTCTGCACATCAAAAATGAACAGCGGCTTGCCTTGTCGTTCGATGAACGCGGATGCCTCCATGGCTTCCACGTCCAGCACATCGAAAAACTTTCCAAAGACGCTGTTCATCACCAACAAGGCGACTGCCATCCCTCCCGTACTCTTCAAAAATTCCCGCCTGTCCATCCCCAGGCGGTTTCCGAGTGAATCTCCAGCGGCATGGATCAGAGCTTCTACGCGGGCCTGGGTGGGGGTTTGTGGCGGCGGAACGAACTCCTCGTTTGAGACGACCCGAGTGGGAATGGGGGCCAGAGTCTTGGTGCCTTTCTTCATGGGATGCCTCGCTGACGAGTGGTTGCCGTCCGTACTACAGCCGTGGCTCTGAAAGGAACAGAGAACCCACGAAGATTGTCCGAGATTACCGATTGCCTGTCAATGTGGAGAGATTCGGGGGGATGCTTCAGGGGACTACGAACCGCCCTCCTTACTGTCTTTGCACGCGTAGGAAAGAGTTCGGTTAGTAGATGTCAACCTGTGCCTCTGGTGACCCGAAACACGATAGGGGGTGGGGTGCGGGGGCTCACCGGGCTCGCCCGGGAGGCCGAGGACGAACCCCGCGGTCAGACTGTGGCCGGCGCGGCTGTCGGTCAAAGCCCCGCTTGTTCAGGAACTGGCGGCGCTGTTCCGGCGTCATGTTACGCCACTTTTCTCTTAGCTGCTGACGCCGCTCCGGAGGAAGACTCCTGAACTTTCGACGAGCCTGCTTCAGGGCTTGTCTTTTCTCCGGAGAAAGCTCCCGGAATCGCTGAAATCTCTTGCGAATTCGCTCGCGTTGCTCCGGAGGCAGCTGTTTCCATCGCTTGAATCGCTCCCGAGCCACGCGGCGCTCCTCTGGATTCATGCCTGCCCACCGCTTGGCCCCATCCCGAAGCCGCGCCTGTCGATCCGGGGACAGTTGATCCCATTTGGGAGCAAAGGATTTCAAAACTGCCTGCTCTTGGGAACTGAGTTGATCCCATGGAACACCGGCCGGCTCAACCTGAGCCCAGACAGGCGTCGCACATAGAACGATCACCCCAAAAAGAAATCCTCTCCTCGTGTTCGAACGTCGTCGATTACTCATCCGAGTCTTCTCCGGAAACTGCCGGCGATCGATGCTGAGGGGCGGATTCTGCACGCCCCGGTTTTGATTCGCGCTCATGAGGCTTTTCTTCTCTGACTACTCCAGTCTGATCCAGGGCAGGCATGTCCTCCAACGTTAACGGATCAACGACGTCACCATCGCCCGCGTCCCAACTTCCCAGGAACTCCAGAAATTCCATATCGGGTGGAGCGCCGGGTGGGGTGATGGCGTCCTGGGGTGCCGCCTCCGCCGAGTGGACTGCCAGAATCAGGGCCATGACCAGCCATTCAACTCGCGAGATCCGCATTTGCCAGCCAATGGTAGAAGTCCAGGTCATCATAGAAATCCAGATCCTCAGACGAAGCCAGGATCTCCACGTCTTCCAGAGTCGCGAGCAGCGAGGTGGGAGTCGGTTGGAGGACCCACAGTGCCGCCAACACTAGCGCCACCCCGACCGTGGCGAAGCCTCCGGCCCAGACCAATCGGGGCAGGGACTTGGAGGTCGACTTCAGTGCGCCTCGGCGTGCTTCCCGTAAACGAGCCAGGGTCTGCCCATCAAGATTGTCCAGGCTGCGATCAAGAATTGACTTCGCCGAGTTAATCAGATCCTGCTTGTTATTCGCTTCGCTCATGGCCAGTGGTCTCCTAGATTTTGGCGCAGGGTTTGAACCGCACGAAAATAATGCGTCTTGACACTGCCCTCGGAGCAACCCATAGCTCGGGCTGTTCCAGCAACATCTAATTCTTCCCAAGCTCGAAGAAGAAAGGCCTGCTGCTGTCGGAGAGGTAACTTGTGCAAGGCTTTTTCGAGTTCCCGTGCGGCGCGTTTGCAGGCCAGGGCTTCATCCTGCCTGGCAGCCGAAGGATCCGGTACCAGGTCGAGGGGGTCTTGGGAATCCCCTTCCTCAATCTTGCTCCCAAACCATTGTCGCCAGCGATTTCTCACCATGGTGCGTCGGTACCAATCCCTGATTCGATTCTGCAGAATTCGATGGAACAGCGGGCCCCATTCCGCCTCACCCCGTGTCGCGTACCGCTTGACGAGTGTCAGCATGGCATCCTGAACGAGATCAAGCGCCTCGTCGTGATCCTGCGTGGCGATGTGGGCGAGACGAAAGGCGCGCCGTTCGATAGAAGCCAAGAAACGGTCCAATGACTGGTTTGAATTCAGGGTCGCACCCTCCCACCCGAGGCCCCATGCCACATTGGCCTAGGAGCCGGTCGCCATTGCTCGCGACCGGCCCTCCACCAGCCGTCACCGTGCTCGCGTTCGAGCTCGGGGAGAACGATGGCCCCTTCCCTCCATCCGTCGCTCCTTTCGATCTCCTTTACGATCGTATCGCGTTTCGACCCGATTGCCACGACGATCCAACCGACGTTCGATGCGATTGCCCTTACGGTCGAGCCTGTTTTCAACCCGGTTTCCCTTCCGGTCAAGACGGTTCTCGATCCGATTGCCCTTTCGATCTAAGCGATTCTCGATTCGATTACCTTTCCGGTCCAGCCGTTCAGCTAACCCCTCCTTGCCGGCAGCCTCGGCTTTTTCCGATCTTCGGTCCAAACGCGCATTCGCACGCTCACCACGCCGGTCAAGTCGATCATTGATTCCCTCTCCTCGCCGATCCAAGCGCTCGTTCATCCGTTCGCCTCGGCGGTCCAACCTCTCGTTGATCCGTTCTCCGCGGCGATCGACTCGGTCGTTGAGGCGCTCCCCTCGACCGTCTAGGCGCTCGTTGATCCGGTCGCCTCGTTGACCCAGGGTAGCTTCAGAAGAGGGCGAGGCGCCCTCCTCTTCGGCGAAGACGGGCATGGCTAGTACCATTGTCGCGAAGGTCGCCAATACTACGATGTGGTTCTTCATATCAGATCCTCCTGTAAGGGATGACGGTTGCGTTGCGTTCACCTGCTTCCTGTAACGCAGAGCAAGGAGTCCGGTTGACACAATAATTTCAACAGGTTCAGCGCCTTTGACCGAAGGGGTCAGTGGGAGGGTGAGAGAACTCGATGGGCAGGGCTTGGGGGAGACTCGCGACAGAGTCCTCGGATATCCTCACCTTGGCCGATTGTGCTGCCTTGCCAGGCTTCGGAGCCCGTGCCTGCTGAATCTAACGTCCCTGGGGGATGAGGGGCACGGTCACGTCAAGCCTGGGATCTGCATCATTGTCGACCCCATCCATGCCCACGCTATAGATTCGTGTTTTGGAAGCGTTCAGCAGCATGGTAAATCCGGTGAAGGGGTCATAGAAGTCTTGGCCAGCCTTCCCGATCCGCGAGATGGGGTCCCGGGCCTGGGGTGGCCTCCGAATGCGGGCCTGTAAGGTCGCCAACCGCAGGCGAGCCTCGGTTTCCAAGACCCTTCCCGTCACTTCTCGCCAGTCAATCCTGGGTCCCACCTGGAGAAGGTTATCGATCGGATTGACGATGTAATCCCCAACGCTCCGGGCCGGGGTCTTTGCCAGGGTATAGCGTTCCGGCATGCCTTTCCGAGGGTCGCCCTCCAGCTTAATCACGGCATCGTATTTGACGAGTCCATCATAAAAGGCTGCATGGGCGTTCATGGTTTTTTGGAACGGCAGCGGCAGGTACGTTAACACCTTCCGATGCAGAGGACGGGTGTCAGAGCTATCACTCTTGAGGTTGGTCCTGACTTGGTCAGCTTCCAACACGAATTGGTTCTGCATCGGCCATCTGAGCGACCGTTCCTGATGGGTCAGCGGCCGGCTCAATTTTGCCAATGTCGGCAACAGGCTCAGGTTCAAATTCCTCTGGGCGAGTAGGCCGGAAACCACTGCAAGGTCATCTTGTATCCCCTCCACGGCGAGCATCTTGATTCGGAGCGTCTTGGATTTTTCCAGGGCTCGGCGCCAGGCCTCTAAGTCTTCCGCTAACCGCCTCACCCCCTTGTTCACGCCGGCCGTAAAACCCTCAGCCACGTATAGCCGGTGGGCAGACAGGATGAGAAATTCGTCTGGGCCCTCAACAGAGCCATACCCGAGGTCTTCAAATCTCATGTCCACCCAGCGATGGTAGCGAGCCAAAAGCGCGCTATATTGTGTGCTCCAGTCTTTGAGACTCGCCGCTTCCTTCTGAAATTCTGCCGCCGGATCCCATGTTTCGTACCATCCTGAGAGGGCCTTGCCGACGTCTGCAAACCCGGATGGCACATTGGCACCTTCTTTCCCGCCGCGGGGCTCGATGGTTCTTCCGTTCACAGCACGCAGTGGCTCCCGCGAAGAGACCATGCCTATCCTGGACAAGGCGCTGTAACCATTCGTGTCGGCGCCGAGTGTCGGCCTCGGTGGCC
>JBFJQA010000217.1:0-5328 GCA_041616875.1 Nitrospiraceae bacterium
CAGCCCGGTCCTAGAGGTCTACGCCAAAGACACCTACGTCTGGCTTCCCTTTGAGCAGATTCGGAAAATCACCTTTCCCAAGCCCAAACACCTTCGGGATCTTCTCTGGGCCCCGGCCACGATTGAAGCAGGCGGTGGACCGCCGGGAGAGGTCTTTCTGCCCGTTCTCTACGCAGGTTCGCACCAAGAGGAAAATGACCAAGTGCGGCTGGGCAAGGTGACGGAATGGAAGGACCTTGGTGAAGGATTAGCGCGCGGAGTGGGCCACCGCACCTTCTTGGTTGATCAGGATGAACGAGGACTATTGGAAGCACGGGAAATCGAATTTGACGCGCAAGCGAGTGAAGGCTAAGGGGCGGGAACGTCAAGAATGGCATCGGAAAGTAAGATTGACATTGAGGCCCTCCTGAAACCGGTGTCTGACAAACAGCCCTCTGGCCAAGATGCCCGGGACGGGAAGACGTACGATATTCTCAAGGAAGCCAGGCGGGAGGAAGACGCGGAAGATCTCGGCGATTGGAAACGCGAAGCGAAGGCGGCGGACTGGCCCAAGGTCGTTCAAACGGCCACGAAGATCTTGACGAAGGAGAGTAAAGATCTGCAAGTCGCGGCGTGGTTGCTGGAGGCCTTGGTCAAGAGACATGGGTTCGGGGGACTCCGCGATGGCTTAAAGGTGATTCGTGGGCTCCATGAACAGTTCTGGGACTCCATGTATCCTGCCATCGAGGATGGGGATTTGGAATACAGATCCGGTAGTCTGGAAGCCCTTAATAAGGTCTTGCCTTTCGCGATCAGGGGCGTTCCCCTCACACATTCACCGGGCGGAGGGCGATATGCCTATTGGCAGTACAAAGAGTCGCAAGAAGTGGAAAATCTCCGGCGGGCGGGCGCGAGCGACGCCGAGAAACGGCGCCAACTCACTGAAGCGCTCGAGGATGGCAAGTTGGAGGGGGAGAAGTTTGAAAGAGCAGTTGCGAGTACACCGCTGGCCCACTGCTCGGCTTTGCTCGAGGACCTCGGCCAAAGCTGGGAAGAATTCGAGAGCTTGGATCGCGTCTTGGGAGAAAAGTATGGGGAGGATGCGCCAAGCCTCAGGGTGGTCAAGGAGAGCATTGAGGAGTGCCGGTCACTCATGAACACCATCGTGAAAAAAAAGGGAGGGGTGGGGCTGCAAGGCTCGGCGGAGGCTGCAGCTGCAGCAGAAGAAGGGGAGGCCGCCCCCATTTCGTCTCCTGGGTTCTCAGGGGGCGTGGTGCCTGGAGATCGAGCGGAAGCCTTGCGTCGCCTGCAAGGCGTCGCGGAATTCTTTCGCCGAACAGAACCGCACAGTCCGGTCTCGTACCTCGTTCAACGCGCGGCTCGATGGGGAGAGATGCCGTTGAATGAGTGGCTCCAAGAGGTCATCAAAAGCGATGACGTGTTGGGTCAGGTGCGCGAAACCTTGGGGATCAAAGAAGGGTCTGAAACTGATCAGATGAGCGAGGGTTAGGCAAGGAATCGTCAATTAACTGAGAATGGAGGGTTTCCATGGCACGTGAGAGTACCCAACATAAGCTGGATCGTGTACGTCCACCGCGTGTGCAGATTACCTACGACGTGGAAACCGGCGGCGCCATCGAGATGAAGGAACTTCCCTTTGTGATGGGGGTGCTGGCGGACCTGTCAGGTAAGCCGGAAGAGGCACCACCAAATCTGAAAGATCCGAAGCGGAAATTTGTCGAGATCGACCGGGATAATTTCAACGATGTCATGAAGGGAACGAAGCCACGACTGGCCTACAAAGTGGACAATAAGCTCACGAACGACGACACAAAGATGGGGGTAGAACTGCGTTTCACCAACATGGATGACTTTGAGCCAGAGCAGGTGGCGAACCAAGTGGAGCCGTTGCGCAAACTGGTGGAGGTGCGAAAGCAACTCTCCGCCTTGCTCTCAAAAACCGATGGAAACGACCGACTCGCCGAGAAATTGCAGGAGATCATTGCCAGTACGGATCTGCAGCAACAGATAGGCAAAGAAACAGGAGCGGGGTCAGCTAGCGGAGAAGGTGAAAGCCCTGAAAAGGAGGGGTCCAATGGCTGAGGAAGCGAAACAAACCCAAGCCGAAGCCGCGGCAGGAACCGAACAAGAAAGCAGCGTTCTCGATCAGATCATCAGCGAGACGCGCATTGGCCGTGACGACTGGGAGCGGGACAAATCCCGCCAGCAGATCGCGACTCTCGTCGAAGAGGCGATGAAGGGGACCTTGCGCGTGTCGAAGGATCTGGAGGCCACGATTAACCAACGGATTGCCGACATCGACCAACTTCTGTCGGCCCAGTTGAATGCGGTCATGCACGCGCCCGAATTTCAAAAATTGGAAGGTTCATGGCGGGGACTGCACTATCTCGTCAGTCAGAGCGAAACGAGTACGACGCTCAAGCTGCGAGTCATGAACGTCACCAAGGACGAATTGCGGAAGGATCTAGAGAAAGCCGTCGAGTTCGACCAAAGCGCGCTCTTCAAGAAAGTCTATGAAGAGGAGTATGGCACCTTCGGTGGAGCGCCGTACGCCGCGCTGATCGGGGATTACGAATTTGGCCGGCACCCGCAAGATATCTCCCTCATCGAAAAAATCTCCAATGTGGCCGCCGCCGCACATGCGCCGTTTATCTCCGCGGCGGATCCCGGACTTCTGAGTCTGGAGAATTTCACCGATCTGCCAAATCCACGAGACCTCGCGAAGAAATTTGACTCGGTGGATTATGCAAAGTGGAAATCGTTCCGCGAGTCCGAGGATTCACGCTATGTGGGCCTCGTTCTGCCCCATATCCTCATGCGGCTTCCCTATGGACCGGAAACGGTCCCCGTGGAGGCCTTCAACTATAAAGAGGAAGTGGATGGGACGGATCACAGCAAATACCTCTGGGGCAATGCCGCCTACGCCTTTGCCACAAGGCTCACAGATGCCTTTGCTAAATACGGCTGGTGTGCGGCAATCCGCGGTGTCGAAGGCGGCGGGAAGGTCGATGGTTTGCCGACGCACACCTTCCGGACGGATGACGGCGAGATAGCGTTGAAGTGTCCCACCGAAATTGCGATTACCGATCGACGAGAGAAAGAGCTGTCGGACCTGGGGTTTATCCCACTCGTGCATTGCAAAGGGACCGACTATGCAGCGTTTTTCGGAGCACAGTCTTCCCAGAAGGCCAAGAAATATGACACCGACGCGGCCAACGCCAACGCCCGTCTCTCGACCCAGCTGCAGTACATGATGGCCATGTCCCGGTTTGCCCATTATCTCAAGTCAATTATGCGGGACAAAATTGGGAGTTTCATGACCAGGAAAGACTGCCAAGACTTTCTCAATCGCTGGATCAGCAATTACGTGGTGAGTAGCGAAGATGCAGGGCCGGAAATGAAGGCGCGTTTTCCTCTCAAAGAGGCACGGATTGACGTCAACGAGGTGCCGGGCAAGCCGGGGGTCTATCGCGCCGTGGCGTTTCTCAAGCCCCACTTCCAGCTGGATGACTTGACAGTATCGCTTCGCCTCGTGGCGGAACTGCCGCCACCGGCCAAGGGGTAAACTGGCCTGAGAGCGCAGTCAGGGAGCCCTGTAGGTCCGCCTGAAGGAAAGAAGAAATGCGCGTCCCTTCGATGCATGGGAAGACCGGCAAAAAAATTGTTGACGTGTGAAGTAGCTCATAGGGCAAAAAGTAAAGGTGCTTCATACTGAGAATGATGCAGGTCATGCAAGGGGAAGGACAGAAGGTCGAATGGAACAGCCTGACGCTGCAGCGGAGCTAGGAGCCTTAATAACTTATAACAACAGGAGGGCCTCATCATGGCGATGGAACAAGAATATATCTTCCTAAAACTTGGGAATATCAAGGGTAAGGCGACGTCGGAGAAATTCAAAGATCAAGTCGTGCTGCAAAATATTTCCTACGGAATCAGCCAAGGTGGAGAATGGGAAGACGGCGACCGTCTGTCCGGAAGGATTACGAACTTTAGTGACCTCTCGTTGGTCAAACAGATGGACGTGTCGAGCCCCTCTTTGGCGACCGCCTGCGCCACCAAAGAGCAATTTGACAAAGCGGAGATCGCAGTGACCGCGGGAACTAAAGATGCCTTCTACAAACTGACACTGGAAAAAGTGATCATCACCAGTGTCTCTCTCAGCATGAACGCGGGGGAGTCGAGCCCGAGCGAATCGGTCAGTATGAGCTTCCGCAAGGGCACTTGGGAATGGGGGACGGCGAAGGGCGGCTACGACCTCGCGCAGAACAAGAAAGTGTAAGAGAGTCAGGTGCGGACAATCCGTGAAGGGCGAGATTGGAGTGGCACAGATCGGGGATGGTCCGTGGGATGGGGCCATCCCTTGCCCGCTCACACCCTAAGTACATAACGTAAAGAGTCAGGACTGAAGCGCATTAAGAAAAGCCCTGCCTTCGGCCTCGGTTGCACAATGAATCGCTTCCCAGGGCAATGACGCGGGAGTGACCCCGATGGTTCTCAATTCCTCGGCGGCTTGCCTCAAGTGCCTCGCGTATTGCGTTTGAGCGTTCTCCGGACTGATTCCGCACCGGTCTTCCTGAATCCTCGCTTCGTCCTCAATCCAAGCAAGATAGTTCTCTGGAGTCCAGGAGATGGGTTCCGACCAGCCACCTGAGGCCACCCGTTCCTGGGCCATTGAGCAGACCCCAATCTTGAGTTCCCACTTCGCTAAGACTTCCTCGCTCTTGCTCATAGGACAACCTCCCACTGAGCTGGTATCGCGGTTCACCGGAACCTTCTTTACCGTACAGTCAACAATGCGACGGTGGAATTGTCAACATGATTGAAGTTCTCCTCTCAATGCCGGTATGTCTTGTGGTTCCAGCGGTGCCTTCTCCCGCCCTCTGATAATATCATCGAGGCGCCGCCTTAGCCAACGAAGGGCTTGCCCCAGGTCGTTTCATCCCTCCGGGACAGCGGCCTATCCTTTTCAGCAACAAAACTGCTCGAGCGCAGTGCCCTCGACAACGCAGTGGGCCCATTTGGCCCTGAATGACAGGCAAAGACACCAACAGATTGCCCTGGACAAGAGGAGTAGACGCCGCCATGTGTTCATGGGAATGAAGCAAGACTCAAAATCATCAGCCGGAGCATGTGGCACTGAAGGGTGCGTGGCCCTGGTCGGAATGCGAGAGCGTGTCAGGTGGTGCTCTGCGCGTCGCGGTGCGACAAGGGGTTGGGGCTGACCGCAGTTGCGCAGCACATGGGCCGCGGTTATCCCGCGGTCAGCTACCGGGTCAGCGCGGTCGCACGGCAGATGACGCAACACCGCGACTTCCGGCAGCGTGTCGC
>JBFJQA010000218.1:0-5286 GCA_041616875.1 Nitrospiraceae bacterium
CACAATGCCAAGATTAGTACGTATTGTTATCCAATTGCCCCAGGATCTTAAGACGAAACTGGATGAACTCAAGTTGCAAGGCTACACCGCAAGCGGATTCATACGAGCCATGTTGGAACGCGAGTTCGCGAGCGATGATCAGGAGTTGCCAGAAGACCAAACAGGTTAAATCCATTAGAGGGGGGTTTCGCACTCCCCCTATTGCATCGCATCGATCAATAAGCGGCCCATGTCTCGCCCATACGATAATGTAATCCCCGCACCGATTAAGGTAAGTCGACCACAAGGCTCGATCCAACCGGATGCGCAGGCCTCAACACAAGTTCCCTCTCATCTGACAAAGGAATACAGGGAAGGGTCCAGCTTGACGTCAGAGAAGTCTCCAGACTGGCTTCGTCTTGCAGAGGTCGAACTGACGCGGCTCGCCGAGGGAGCGCGACAAGGTTCAATTCCAGGGTTGGATCAACTCAACAGTGTGGCCACTGGCATTGTCGATTCACTCCATGGTAACGACAGACTCCTCTCGCAAGTTCTCAATGGCTCCTCCGCTCCGCCACTCGTCACAAACCCGATCCACGTGAGCGTCGTTGCAACCAAACTCGGACTAGGTTTGGGGTGGAACCGCGAGGAATTGTGCCGCCTAGCGCTCGCTGGCCTCCTCCATGATATCGGCATGGTTTCGCTTCCAGAATCTCTTCTCATGAAACCGGAACCACTAAGCTCCAGTGAACGAACCTTTATGGAGCAACATCCGGAATTCGGCGCTGAACTGCTTCGAGGGCTAGGGAGTACCTTCGACTGGTTGGTGCAGGTGGTCTTGCAGGAGCATGAACGTTGGTCGGGACAGGGGTACCCGAACAAACTACGAGGCTCAGAGATCCATCCCTTTGCCCAGTTGATCGGGATCGCGGACGTATTTGATGCGCTCGTGAGTTTCCGACACTATCGCCAGAAGAGTCTTCCACACACGGCAGTGCGGACTATCTTGACTGAGGAAAAGACTGCCTTTTCCCGAGAGATCATGAAGGCGTTGGTTGAACAGCTCTCACTCTATCCACTGGGCACCCACGTCCGATTAAATACAGGTGAAGTTGGGGTGGTCATCGAACTGAAACCAAGACGCCCCCTGACGCCGATTATTCAAATCAGCCGGACCGACGCACAGGCGGAGCGTGAGGAAACAATCATCGATTTAAGTACCGCCTCCATGTTGTATGTCGTCGAAGCGGTTCGTGCAACCGAGGTGACCTAGCCCATACACAGAGGATCTATGAAAGGACATCACCCCCTCACATGCCTGAGTGTCTTTCTCCTCGCAACCATGATCAGCGCAGGACTCCTGAGCTGCCGGAATCCTGCCCAGTCCTCACTCCCTCCCTCGGCCATCAGCCCTCCAGGGACACCCGTGCCCGAGTTAGGGAAGGGGGACGTCTATGCAGATGAAGTCGAACTCGACCCGGAAAGACCGATTCAGACAGGCGACCTGCTGGAAATTGTCATTCGCCGAGGAGCCGGCGAGGAAACACTGACGTCGCTCGTTCATAAAAGTGGCTTGGCAAATGTGACCTTCGTTCAAGTTGACGTCGTCGGGTTGACTGCGGCGCAGGCAGCAGATCGGATCCAAGAAGCCGTCGAGCCTTATATGCGGCATCCATTGGTTCAAGTGCACGTCAAGCGGAACAAACTCCGGCTGAAACGCGTCTTTGTGTTTGGCGCAGTCAAGAAGCCGGGGATGTATCCAATGTCGAGACACATGACCGTGATGGAAGCTCTCCTGGCTGCCGAAAATTATGTGGAAACGGCTGTCTTGGAGGAGATCAGGGTTGTCAGGGGAGACATGACACGCCCCCAAATTCTCACAGCGGATATTTCACGCTTATTTACGTATGGCGATGCGACTCGCAATCTGGCCCTGAGGGAGAATGACGTCGTCTTCGTGCCCCGCGAACGACTCGGAGATGCAGTGGAAGCGTCAAGGAAACTCTTACCCATCATCCAAGTCGCGCTGACACCGCTTCAGGCAGCCTTTTTTACCAAGCTCTTAATTGAGCCGTTCTAGGGGAGTGAAAAGGTTCGGCAACACACCCAAGAGACGTGTCCATGGCTCATTACGAATTAAACGTTCTTGATTACTGGCTCATCATTAAGAAGCGGAAGTACCTCATCCTCTTGACCGCTACCTTGGTCGTTATCTTCACGTTCGCCCTCACGAAAATGTTTCAGGCGAAGCCAATTTATCAAGCTTCCGCACGTGTCAAGTTCCAACGAGTCAGTACCATGGCAGATGTGTTTTTCCAGTCCATGACCTATTATGGGTGGAACGAATCGAATACCCAACCCGAGGTCATCCGGAGCTTTGCTGTCATGGAGGAAGCCGCCAGGGCCTTAGGCCTCGTGCCATACAACGCTTCAGAACAGGCTCGGAAATCGAAGGATTACATCACCGCGATTTCCGGATTGCGGGATCGTGTTGAGCCGGTGCCTGAGGAAGAAACCGCCATCATCGATATCAGGGTAACCGAGGACACCTCTGAGAGAGCCGCACAGATAGCCAACGCCGTGGCAGAAGCCTACCGTAATCAAAATATTAGAGATCGAAACCGGATGGTCACGGACTCACGCCGGTTTGTGGAGCAACAACTGGCTGAACTTGAGCGCAAACTCACTGATGCGGAAGAAACCCTCCGCCAATTCAAGGAGCGGGAGGGAAAGGTGTTCTTGACTGAAGAAGCCAAAATGGCCCTCGCATCCTTCACAGCGCTCGAGCAGGACTATAACAAGGTCCTCCGACAAAAGGATGACACAGCCACACAAATTCAGGTCCTCAAACAATCAGAATCACTAAACGGTTCAGGCAGTGGCCGCATCTTTACCGCTGCGGCCTCATCTGTGGTCACCTCCCTGAATTCTAAGTTCGTTGGGCTCCTCCAAGAGCGAACCACTCTCTTGATCGACTACACGCCGGAACACCCCAAAGTCGAGCTCGTAGACCGGAAAATCCGAAACCTTAAACTCGAAATGCTCAGGGCTCTGGTCTCCAAGCTCAAGAGCCTCTCTGCTCAGGAGGACCTACTTGCAGAGCAAATCGATGAATACCGTGACCGCTACCTGGATTTCCCGAAATCGGCCATTCACTTGTCTCGGCTGGAACGGGAAGTTGCAGTCAATTCGGAGCTCTTAGCCAAGCTGAAGATCAAACACCAAGAATTGCTGATCAAAAGCGCGGAGCGGATTGAGGAAGTCACCATCATCACGCCAGCTGTGGCTTCAGAGGTCCCGATCAATCTCCCAAAAACCAACATGAACCTCGTCGTCGGGTCCTTGATGGGAATGTTTCTTGGACTCGCACTGGCGTTTGCACGGGAATCATTCGATACCTCGATCGGAACGATCGAGGGAGTAGAAGAGTTTTTCAAGGTTCCGGTCTTAGGGGTCATCCCTCAATTTGACGAGAGAGAGCTCCGAGACGCCGCAGCCAAAGCGCTGCCCCCGAAGACCAGTCCTCCTGTGATTGCGATGTTCGCCAAGCTGCCCAGCCTCATTAACCCAACTTCCGTGTTGTCAGAAAATCTTCGGTCATTGCGGACCAATCTCCAATTCGCGAAAAGCGATCGCAGCATCAAGTCAATTCTGTTTACCAGTGCCGGCCTGGGCGAAGGGAAATCTACCACCATTGTCAATCTGGCCGTCACCATGGCCCAGGAAGGCCAGCGAGTATTATTGGTGGACGCAGACCTCCGAAAACCCATGATCCATAAACGGTTGGGGCTGGCACGTGAGCCGGGCTTAGCAGAGGCGCTCCTCGGGGTGAGACAGTGGAAAGACTCAGTGCAAACCGTGACGGACCTCATGTTGGGAAAACTCGGAGTGGATCAGGTCATCAACACACCCGGCCTTGATAATCTCCACGTCCTCACAAGCGGGAGCAGTCCCGCAGAATCAGGCAAGGTCCTGAATCTCAGCAAGGTGTCGGATCTCATCCCGGAAATGAATGAACTCTATGACATGGTGTTGTTCGACACACCTCCCATTCTCCCCGTGACGGATGCCGTGACGCTCAGTTCACGGGTCGACGGCACCATTCTGGTTTATCAGGTTGGTCGAATCGGCCGTAGCGCGTTAAGCCGTGCAAAATTCCTCCTCGATCACGCGCAGGCAACGGTGCTGGGAGTCGTTCTCACCAATGTGCGAGCCGAAGTGGCCCCTGAGTATGGCTATTCTGAATACCAATACCGCTGAGTCTTGCACCACCAAGTCCCCGTGAAAACATATCTCACACAGGACTTCGGGCAGTGTTGGTTCAGGCCGGCGGTCCCATAGACACGAAAGGTGTTTCATGACCTCGCCGGCGGTTGGGACTCGACTCGCGTACAGCATCCTCCCCTTGATCGTGGCAATCGCCGTGGCTCTGGTGGTTGCCACAATCAAACCCTCTCTCAGCCTTCCCCTGATTATCGGAACCCTCATCTTGGTGGTGACCTTCCTGTCACCGGAGGCTGGCCTATATGTGTTGGTGTTTTCCATGCTCCTCGGGCCGGAGTTTATTGTAGGAGGGATGGGAACCGGAACGACCTTGGGACGGGGCGTGACCCTGCGCTTCGACGACCTGCTCTTGCTCCTGGTTGGATTCGGATGGCTGGCCCGAACGGCCATCTCTGAGGATGCCGGTCGATTTGTCCGAACCCCTCTCAACCGGGCAATCATGTTGTATACCGCGGCCTGCGTATTCGCCACTCTGATGGGCATGTTGCTTGGCCACGTCAGACACTCTGGAGGGTTCTTCTTTCTGCTCAAATATTACGAGTACTTTTTTCTTTTCTTCATGACCGTGAATATCGTCACGACTGAAAAGCAAATCAAACGTCTTCTGGTTGCAAGCCTGGTCACCTTTACACTTGTTTCCCTGTATTGCCTGGCCCAGATCCCCAGCGGACAGAGGGTCTCAGCCCCCTTTGAAGGTGTCGATGGAGAGCCAAATACCTTAGGGGGGTATTTGGTCTTCATGATGGCCGTGGTTGCAGGACTGCTGTTAACCCCGGGGGCAACGACGAAGAAATTGCCATTGTTGGCCCTTCTTGGATTGGGTGGGATGGTGTTGCAGGCAACACTGTCACGGGCTTCCTTTCTCTCAGCCATCGTGGTCGTGGTGGCGGTATTGGACCTCGCAAGACGCAGGAGCCCGACCCTGCTCGGAATTCTTCTCTTGAGTCTCATCGTTTTTGTGATTGCGATGCCCAACAGTGTGGTCGATCGCATGATGTACACCTTCACCCAGCCCAAGGAATC
>JBFJQA010000219.1:0-5243 GCA_041616875.1 Nitrospiraceae bacterium
GCGGTGGGGTGCGTATATCTAGATGGACAGCCCAATCCGGGTTTCTCCGGAGGGCCGGTAATCTGGCGAGAGGAAAATCCCGGGAAGGGGGGTACGGAAGAGGGCCGTATGGCCGACATGAATGTCGGCGCGGTTGTCTCAACTTTTCACTATGAGCAGGAACCCGTCTACGTTGGGAGCGATCAATTGTACCTGAGTGCCCAGCATAACCCCGATCTCATCGTATCCTATGACATCAAGCATGCACTGGATCTGATCAATCTGAACCCTGCAGGCTTCCCGTTGGGAGACTGATGGTCCTGGACGCTCTTATGCGCGAGGTGCGTGCCTGTCGTGCCCGCAAGGGTCTCTCCCCTATTTTAAGATTCTCACGGTGGCCTTCCACTCATTCGCGACGGTGTCCCGTTCTTCCATCGTCATGCCGGCGTACTTGTGGAACATCTGCGGGCCTTTTCGGCGTCGCCATTTCAAAAAGTCGAGGAAATGCTCCTTGCAGACCGAGCCCGTTCCTGCTGGTGCATACACCTTGGCTTTGCAGTCTTGGATGACACACGTTTGGTTACTCATGAATAATCTCCCTTGCTTCCCTTCCCTCGTGCCTTGGCAGAGTATCGAACGCGCTCATGGGAATGCAAGTGGCCCATAGTCGCACCGTCTTGAGGTCTCGAGACTAAGAGGAGAGTCGGGGTATGCGTAATGTTTGGAGAAAGCTAGGTCTTGCCGCTGTGGGCTCGGCTCTGCTGGTCGCCCTCGTATCATGCCCTTCCCCCTCCCGCCGGCCGCTGCCCCCGGGCAGTCCCTTTGCCTCGAATGATCATTCGAGGTTCTCTACGGTGCGGCACGGGATCGCCACGGGAGACGTGACGAGCCGCTCCGCCCTGATTTGGTGGCGTACGGAGGGACCAGCCAGAGTCAAGATCGAATGGTGGCCTGAATCTCCCGATCCAGGATTGGCCAGTTTGACCGAACCTGGACGAGAGCCTTCGGAGCAGCACGTTGGAAGCACTGTCCTTCAAACCAGTGAGGAACATGACTTTGCGAACACCCTTTCATTAGATGGACTGGTGCCGGCGACCAGGTATCGCTACCGTATTAGCCCTGAACACGGGCGTCTTATGGAAGCCAATCCAGGCTTGGAGGCACCGGCCTCTGGGCAGTTCACAACGGCTCCTGCACCAAGTCACCATGAGCCTGTGACCCTCGTCTGGGGCGGCGATCTCGGGGGACAGGAGCGGTGCCGCAGCCTAGGAGATAGGAGCGGGAAATCCTACCGTATCTTTGATCGGATGCGTCAGGTTGAGCCGAGCTTTGGAATATTACTCGGAGACCTGATTTATGCTGACGGCCGGTGTCCAACTCCTCCCAACCTTCCGGGCAGTGATTTTGTTGCGACAACTCTAAATGAGTTTCGGACCAAACATCGTTATCAGCGTGGAGACCTGGCGCTTCAGCGATTTCTTGCGTCTGTGCCAGTCTATGTCATCTGGGACGATCATGAAGTCCGAAATGACTTTTCCGGCCTCGAAGATCCGTTGATGCCTCTTGGCCGGCGGGCCCTGCTGGAATACTGGCCCATCTCTACGCCCCCTGAGGATCCCCATCGCCTCTTCCGACAGGTCGTGTATGGCGCTGACTTGGAACTGTTTGTTTTGGACACCAGGCAGTACCGTAGTCCTAATCGCCAATTGGACGGCCCGAGAAAAACGATGTTGGGTCCGAAACAGTATGCCTGGTTGCTGGACGGTCTCACCAAATCGACCGCGACGTGGAAGGTCATTGCCACCAGCGTGCCCCTGTCGACGCGGAAGCCGGGCGCCCTGCTGGGTGGTGGGATGGATGGCTGGGTTCGAGGTCAAGATGGAACCGGTTTTCAGCGTGAACTTCAAGACATCGTGAACCACATCGTAGCTCGCAGGATCCATAACGTTGTTTGGTTGGCTGGGGATGTTCACTTTGCACAGGTCAACAGTTATGATCCCAATAAGGATGGCCTGACCGACTTTTACGAGTTCATCTGTGGACCCCTTTCCGCCGGGACTCGTAAACCTGCGCCCCCCCAAGGGGACTTGAATCCCACGACGCTCTATAGTGGCGGCGGGTTCTTGAATTTTGGTCTTGTGACGATCGATCGTTCGAGTATGGCGGTGACGATCATCGACGATACCGGATCCGTTCGGTTCCAACGAGCGTTCCCCGCTCAATCAGGGTAGCCTGTGCGGTGAGCCAAGACACGCCCGGTCCCTACGATGTAGCCTGTCATCCCCGTGACTGTATGGGATCTCTACATGCGTTTTGTACTTTCCTATCCGGGTGAGCCTCATGTATGGTGCTGTCTTCTGAGCGTACAGACGGTGTCGTGCTTCGCTAGGACAGGACGTGGTCCTGAACAGAAGGGAGGAGCCAACATCTGATGATCATTCAAATCGTGTCAGTGGTCGGGGCCTTGATGATTCTCATCGCCTACGGGATGATCCAAAATGGAGTCTGGCGTGAGCTGGATCACGGATACCTGGCATTGAATTTGGTCGGCTCCTTGATCCTCGGCGTTGTGGCGGTGCTCGAGAGCCAGGCCGGGTTCATTGTGCTGGAATTTGTCTGGTCCGCGCTGGCCCTTATGGGGGTGCTGCGAGCCAGGAAAATTCGTGCTGCGCAGGCCCGGGCGTCTTGAAGTCGGCAAGGGGAATGAGGCACCATGCAAGCGTGAACGTGACGGGCCAAAGCCTATGTTGGCGAGTGAACCTTAACAGGAGAAGGAATTATGCCAGGATTGATGTCCGCAGAAGAGGTGTTTGACAAGATTCGTGAGGCGGCCTCCGCTGCTACGGGTCCCGATGAACGGCCGTTGCAAATCGATTATGCTGTTCTCAAGGAAAAGGTGAAAGCCGCGGTAGGTGATCGAAAGGTGGCATTGCTCCACACGAACAAGTTTCTCCCAGAAGGCTATGAGGAACAGGGGCGGTTTAATGTGGTCCTGATGACAAGCGGGAAAGTCGTGTTTGACGTGGTGATTGGTGATTCCTATTTTCGGTATGACATTCTGTCGGTAGCAGCGCTGGACAAAGTGCAGGTGATCGACGCCGTATGGGAAAACCGCGAAAAAAGGCAGGAAGAACCGTTTCTGAGCCTCCGACTGATGCACGGGGAGGAAACGCATCTTCTGCTTGCGCTCAACGACGAGGAGCGGAACAACGTGCTGGCCTTCGCCAGCGCGGTCGCGCAGGCACGGAACCCTGAAACTTGAGCAGACTGGGAAAGAGAAGAACCAACTGAGGCCAGCACGACAGGATTCCCTGATCAGCCTCTGATCCGTGCGCTCATTGCCGTGTAATGTAAAAGGGGAGGGGCTGGACGGTTGCCTTGTGGTGTTGTCCCTCGAACTCGACTGTAAGTTCGGTTCCCGGTTGGGTGAAGTCGCGTAAGGGGAACCCAAAGGCAACGGGCGCATTGAGCGTGGGGGAGTAGGTGGCACTGGAAACCCACCCGACCTGGCGGTCCCCGCTGAATAATTTGGATCCTCGCGGAGGAATAATCGGACCCTGGAGGACTAATCCAACCATGTGCCTGCGCAGACTGCCGTAGGTGTCCATCCGGGCAACGACCTCCTGGCCCGGATAACAGCCCTTGTTCAGGCTGAAGGCCTTCCCTCCCAAATTGGCTTCTGGAGGAACGATCTCCTCGGTGAGGTCGATCCCGGCCCTGGGCAAGCCAGCCTCGATACGTAGGGTTTCGCGTGCTTCGGTCCCGAACGGTATGAGCCCCATCGGTTGTCCGGCCTCCCCAAGACGGTTCCAGACTTCGACCAGCCCATCGGCGGGGATCAGAATCTTCGCGTCGATCTCACCGGTTTCCTCTGCCCGGATGATGAGGGTCTGGTTCCCACCGAGGTCTTGCGCCACAAAGGATAAGGGCATCAATCCGCGGAGGTCTATATCAAACGCCTTCTGAATCACGTCGGGTGCTCTCGGACCGCTGACGAGTAATAGACCCCAAGTCTCAGCGCAGTTTTCCATTTTAGCCTTGGTGCCATAGAGTAAGAACTTGCGAAGGGCCTGAAAGGTCACCTCTCCTATCTCGCCCACGTCTTCCAAGAACAGAAATTCGTCCAACGCATAGACGGAGAAGTACGTCAGCATCTTTCCCTTATGGGAGAGGAAACTTGAGTAGATGCCCGAACCGGTGGTGAGGGGAAGGATGTCGTTACTGATGACGCTCTGCAACCATTTCACGCGATCTTCGCCCGTAACTCGAAGCTTGCCACGATGCGAAAGGTCAGCGATGCCCACACTGTTTCGAACGGCGGCGTGCTCCGCGGTCGCGTTGCCATAGTGGATGGGCATGTCCCAGCCGGTGAATTCGCCGAACTGCGCCCCCAGCTCTGTATGTTGTTCGTGTAAACGGGAATGTTTCATCGGTGATGGCTTGGCCGAGGATCTCTACACATCCCAGCGGGGTTTCTGCGTGAGGTCACGAGCCGAGGGCTGAAGGTTCCGAGCGGATCACTTCTTCAACCAGATCTCGCGTGCGTGACGAGAATTCGTTGCGGGAGACGATTTTGGTGACACCCAGGTCTTTCGCCCTGCGGAAAGTTTCCACTTCTTCATGGTTGGCAAACGCCAACACAGGGATCGTCTTTAAGCTCGCCGCCTGCTTGACTTGTTCAAGTGCTTGGAAGGCGTCGAGGCTTTGGTCGTTCATGTTCACGATCAAGGCCAACGGATGAAGGGTATCGGCCTTGTCCATGATTTCGTGTTGGGAGCGAGCCCGCTCCAATTTGTACCCGAGCGGCAGAAGAGCGTCGCGGATTTTGACATAAAAGAAGATATCAGTCACAGCAACGAGTACGGTCTTGGCGCTCTGAGCCGCGGTTTCATGCAGTGCTTCTTGTTTCATGCCGTTGCTTCTGTCTAGTTCAGCTTGCCGATCAGACGTCCCAACGCCCGTTTTGCAAGCGCGTAATTCGGGTTGAGAGCCAATGCGCCCCTATAGCTTTCGATGGCCTTCTCCCACTCGCCTTTGCGTTCGTAGACGCGGCCCAAGTTCAGATGGGGGAAGGACGGACTTTCATACCGTTTCGCCTGCATGGCCCGCTCGAACCAAGGGATTGCCTCATCGAAGTCCCCCTTCTCAATCAAATAGGCGCCGATGTCGTTGTAGGGATTTCCGAACTCAGGGTCAACGAGGATGGCTCGGTGGCATTCGTCAATGGCTTCGTCCAGTCTTCCCATGAAGCTGTAGGTCCATCC
>JBFJQA010000220.1:0-5228 GCA_041616875.1 Nitrospiraceae bacterium
GGGCTCCCCGGCTGTGCAGGCGCAGGGGGTCCAAGCGGATCAGATTCGGCGACACCGCCCACCCACCCTGGAGTCGGTGCGCTTCGTATGGCTGTCAATCCATCGGCTCAAAGGGTAGCGCAGGGCGTTGGCTATTCTCTCTTGGTGATAGTGGTTGTAGCCCCTCTTTACCACCCCTCATAATCTTCCTTCTCTCCCTCCATACCCCGTCGTGGTTCGGATTTCCCTGCCGTTGGCTTGCTTGCGCGACGATGCCGATGGAGCCATGACGAGGCATTGCGGTGGTTCCTTGACCGGACCTACACCTCCGACTGAATAAGGTGAGGATAGTTCAGCTGGCGTCCCACCTCGGTTTTTCTGCAGTCGGACCTCCTGAGAAGCATGCTGAGGCCACCAAAAGTACGCCCAACTTATACGAGAGAGGAATGGTAGGGGACTCGACGAATGGAATAGCGATAGTGTCACTAAGTGCAATATTGGGAGTGTGACGAAACGAGGTAGGCCAAGGGAGGCGACGTGATGTGGTATGTGCTGACCCTTACCTTTGGGGTGGTGGGCCTTTGCATTGCGACAGCGATCATGGTCGAATTTGTGCTGTGGGAGTACCGTCGGGAAAAGAACTAGTCACAGGGGATCCTGCAGGTCGGCAAGAGATGCACCTCCTGAGGGGTGAACAGTGCGGCCATACAATGGCGAACCACCCCGCACGCCAGGCCCTACCTAATGAGTTCATGAGAACGAGGGGTGAAGGAGGTGATGTGGCTAAATGGCGTGAGCCGTGTAACCACTAGTGAAGAGAGGGCGGGCGGGAGGTCAGACTATCGGTGATTCATGGGCGCCCTATGTTCAAGGCGTGAGGCGTGGGCGGAGACCCACCGTTACCCTTTTCAAATTATGCATCCACTGAGGGGTTTTCACTAATTCTCGTATCCGTTCCTTCTCCCTCGCATGGATGCGAAGGAATTCAAGCCCGAACCTTTGACTCTTCGCCCAGCGGACCACGGCCACCTCAATTTTCAACGGTGGCTCTTCTCCAGGCAACCGTATCTCAAGCTCTAGAAAATTGCCTATTTGGAGGGTGCTGTCGCACTGAAAGGCACACCCTCCTCGTGACAGGTCCTCCAAGGTTCCGTCCGCAAACGGTGCCTCTCCGCGAAGCGATCCTGAGAGCCTCACCTGTTTTCGTGGATACTTGCGTTGATCCATCGCTCGCCGGTCACTCTCCTATGCAAGATGCTTTCTCTGAATGGGCCCGTTCACAGTCCAGGCAAAGGGTAACAAGATAACTGTACCGCAACTCCATTTCCCGTCAAGTGCGAGAACGCTGGCCCAACCAAGAAAGTCTCTCAAAACACATAAGAATTGAAAGGACTCAGAACGTTCCCCTCTGGAAAGGTTCCTGGCTGGACCAGCTTTTTCGCCAAGGACTCGTTACTGCTCTGGCAGGCGTTCTCTACGGCGCAGGAGGCTGGGTCTCTGGATTCTTGCGGCTAGCAGATACCCTAGGCAGCAGCCCAGGAAGAAGGAGCCCATTACCGCACGATTGTCTCTGAAAGGAATAAAGCGGGTGGTTCGTTCCGTCACCTCAACCACACCTATTGGCACAACCCCAACCCCGCCCCCTAGGCCTCCTCCATCTTCTTCGCCGAGGTCAGAGGCCTTGGAGGTCTTCCTGGTCATACCTCCTCCAAACCCGTACCCGACTCTGGCCACAGGTACAAGGGTCTTACCTTGGGCAAGAATGGGTTCACCGAACACCGCCTTGACGTGTGCTCCCCTTTGAAGACGCTCGGGCAGAGATTCCAACAACTCGCAAAGAGTCATGATGCACCCCCTCTAATCACGCAAGACAGGTAAAGGTGCGCGGAATGATCCAGCCTAGGCCGTCTGTAGGGAAGGTGTCAAGGGGTTGGGTCTACAAGTTACGGAGATCCCGGAACGGAGGGGAGGGTGTCAATAAATTGGCGGAGGTGTTGCTGATGCTGAGGACTCATGCGAATAAATTCTAGTCCAAATGCCTCTCCGATCGCCCAGCGAACTACGGCCAATTCTATCTTGATCGGCGCAACGTGATGAGGAAGGTAGAGAAGCAGATGCACAAAAGACCCTTTTCTTGCAGTCTGGTCACTTCCCACCCCGCAGCCTCCCCTCGAGATGTCCACGACGAGACCATCTCCCTCCACGAGATCTCCCGAGAAGGCTATCGGGAGGTGCACTCTAAACCGCTCACTTTGTCGCTGTTCCATACCTCCTCCTGCCGACAATACGGAATCACGTCGGTCCACCAGACCGTCTGTCCATTTCTTCATATCGGACGATTCGGGCAAACCTTGAGGCGAATTGACAGATTGGTCGTCGGGAGTACCCTCACTGGGTGCACAGGAACGCCCGTGCCGCAACTCAACAAAAGCGACGTGGCGACCGATATACATACACGCTTGCATAACGACGAATATGAAGGCTTACCCTGAAAGGGCGACGTGCGTGCTCAAGCGAGGGCAGCTGACCAAGATACAGCTTCAAATCAGAGTGACCCACCTTCAGAAACGTGTGAGGAAGCTTCGAGTACAGCTGGGTGAAAGGGATCAGGCGTGCAATGATCTTATCGACGGCACGTTGCAGTCCCTGTACGCCGTAGGATTGGAACTGGAGGGCTACCAGCGATTGGCAAGCACAGGAAGACGCAGGACGAGGGCCACTGACATGAAGTTGAATCGGGCCATTGCCTGTCTTCAGGATGTTGTCGACATCTTGCGCTCCTCCATCAAGCGGGCCCCAAGAGATCCTGCTCGATGATTCGAGCAAAACGACTGACACCGCTGTCTTCTTCTCTCGTGATTTGAAAACCCGCCGTCCGCACTTTAGCCATCTGATTAAGACATATCCTGCCCCTGCCCCTGAATGGTGACGGACTGGTGCAACGCTAGCCTTGACGTGAACTGCTGAATATGGCTCCCGAACGCCTGGGGTTATTCTGGCGGTAGCGGACTTCCGCGCCCACGCCCTCGTCCAGGTTGGGAATGGTATCGCCGTCTGCCGTGCCTATTTCCTTATCGCTGAAGCCGGCAGCGGAATATACAGAGCTGAGGCCGGTCACATATCCGTGATAACCGGAGAAGCGACTTCGACTTGACCAAAGCCCGGTCTTGTTTCTTTGCCTCAAGGAGGGTTAGCTGTGGGGATATCGGCGGGCAGAGAACGTACGTGTCCGGTTAGCGTGCAGAGTCGGAAAGGCGGTGTCTTTTCACAATCTCGTCGATTTCTTGATGGCATTGGATGACCGTCGATTCCAACTTATCGACCTCAGCTCGATCTCCTGAGGACTGGGCTCGAAGGGTTTCTATTTCGGAGAGTATGGTCTCCCTGCTGTTGGCCGCGCGATCGCGAATATCGATCATTGCCCGCTCAATGTTTCCGATAGCTTGATTAATAATATCGGCGAGATCCTGCAAATGGTCGCCATTTCTCAGCCGGATACGAAGAGAGAGATTTCCTTCTGCAAGCTCGCTGGCAGATCGCTGAAAGCGGTACAAGGGCCCAGCAAGCCTATGTGTGAAGTAGACGCTAAAAATGGCCACGGCGACGATCAGGGCGACCAGGACTGGCCAAACCTCAGCGGCGACCTTTAGGAGAGCCGGCCCGCTATTCTGTACATGCGACAACATTTGGGTTGCGGCACTCGCCTCTTTCTCGGGGATCGAGGTGAAAAGGAGTTTGATGGCTGGGACAAGATAGGGGACGATGAAGGCGATCGCAAAGATCACGAGGGAATAACTGAGCAGCATCAACGCCAAGGCCACCGCGTAAACCTTTTGAATCTTATGGACGTAGACTTGCTTTCTCTGAATGCGTGACGATCTATTCGACATATGATCTGTCCTGTGTCGAAAACCGGCTCATGCTAATTGTCCGCATCGTTGACGTCCGGGTTATGCAGGCCCTGTTTGTCCTGGTTCACATGCCACTGGTCGAGAGTTCCATCGTTGTCCAGGTTTCCTGTGGCAGTGGCCGTAAAACCGACGAATGATCCTGGCACTGGAATTCGTGCTGCCGATGGAGCCACGGTGTTGTCTGGGGTTGGAATGCCGCCCTTTGGTACGATTAAGTCTTCATTTGGCGTATTACTCGAGCCAGCCGTGCCCCCTGTCGCAGGACTTCGGTAGGTATACCGGTTGCTGACGCCTTGTAGGGTAAAGTCGAGCTCATCAAAGCTTCCGTACCTCGATTGTTCTGCGAAGAAATTGCTTTCCGCGACATAAATGCTACTCAAGTTCGCCTTGGTTTCCGCATGGTGGGCCTTCGCCTGCAGCGTGGCAAATACGGGGATCGCGATCGCCGCAAGGAGCCCGATGATGATCGTCACGACCATCAATTCAATAAGGGAAAATCCCGCAGTGCCATGACGGCCGACACGGGTTTGATTTATCCTGGTGAAATGCGAAGGGCTTGGCTGTGGTGGCATGGCCCTGAGTTCAATACATGGAGAGGCGGTTATTTCCAATCCCGTCTACCAGAGCAGATGCTTAACCCCGTGTCCATTGTGTCCGACGGTATCACAAGAACCAGGTCCCAGAAAGAGAATTGACATTCTGTTGATCACAGCACTGGCAGCGCGTAGAGACGTGTCCGCCGCGTAATTGCACGCGCGGCGGAAGAGGGACTTATAACCGTGTGGGCGAGCGCATTGAACTTTCAGTAAAAATGGTGGACCTGGCGAGAGGAATCGAACATGCAACCGGCGGTTCACAAACAACAGATCAAGTAGCCTGTATTTTTCACAAACCCCATCCGAGGGCCACGACCCTGACCATCCATCGGGCTGATACCCAAAAACCCGAGTTGCATGGGGTTCCATCGCATGTGAGGGGCCTGCCGGCTACTGGTTATGGTTTTGGGGACACCGCTCAGGACAGCTTAGAGCTTCCCCATTTAACTTGGCTCGGTATGAGTCGGGCTGGGAGGGGAGAGGGCCTCATGGGCCCCAGCAACGGCTTGTGCTGCGGCATGGCTCCCGCGAATGCACGCGAACCTGAAAACAAACGGCTCGTCAGTAAAATGGAGGGTTGTGGTACGGAGTGAAGGTTTCAAACGAAAACACGTGAGCTAGAAAGGTGGCTGGTGAGGGAAGAAAGACGCTCTAGAGCCCTTCAGAAAATGTTTTATGGAGCTTCACGGAAGCACAAAAGGATCGGAAGGATCTCGCGAGCCTTCAATGTGGTTGATGTGTA
>JBFJQA010000221.1:0-5217 GCA_041616875.1 Nitrospiraceae bacterium
GTGCCATCGCCTGGACCAGGCGTTTGCCTTCCTCATCTTTCGGATGGGCCTTGCCAGCCACGATGAGCTGGACTGGGCGCTCAGGATCGCAGAGCAGCCGGAGCATGCGCTCACGGTTGGAGAGCAGGAGCGTCGGGCGTTTGTAGGACGTGAAGCGCCGCGCGAATCCCAAGGTCAACGAGTTCGGATCAAGGACATGCTGGGCGCGCCGAATCATGTCCTCGGGCCCGCCATGTTCCTGAGACTGGCGAATCAGACGGCGGCGCACGTAGTGCACGAGTGAGTTCCGTTGGGCCACGCGGAACTGCCACAATTCTTCGTCGCTGACCTGCGTGAACAGCGGGCAGACTCCCTCCATTGTTCCCACCCAACGGGCCTTTCCACAGAGCTTGGTCCACAACGCATCCGCGTGCGAGGAGTCCCACGAGGGCACATGGACGCCGTTGGTGATGGAGTGGACGGGCACTTCGGCCGGTGGCCAGTTCGGCCACAGATCCTGAAAGATCCGGCGACTGACCCGGCTATGGAGTCGACTGACCCCGTTGACGAACCCGCAACCACGGAGCGCCAGGTAGGCCATGTTGAACGACTCGTCCTTGTTGGCAGGATTCTTCCGCCCCAAGGCGAGCAACTCCTCTTCCGGGACCTTCACCATCTTCGACAGGTAGCCAGCGTAGGGTCGAATCAGCGTGGCGTCGAAGCGGTCGAAGGCCGCCTCCACGGGCGTATGGGTGGTAAAGACATTCCCGGCCTTGGTCGCGCAGAGGGCTGTAGGAAAGCTCGCACCCGTCTTGACCATGAAGCGCCGCGCGCGCGCGACGACTGCGAAGGCCGCGTGACCTTCGTTGAGATGGCAGACGTCGATGTCCAGCCCCAGGTCCTCCAGGAGCCGCCAGCCCCCCACGCCCAGGACGATTTCCTGCATTAGGCGCTGCTCCCGCGCCACCGGATACAAATTTGCGGTAATGCCGCGATCACGTGGGCTGTTCAGCGGATCGTTGCTATCGAGGAGATACAGCGTGACTTTGCCGACTTGAGCTTGCCAGGCTCGGACCAGGAGGGTACGACCCGGAAGCTCCAGCCTGACGCGCAGCCAGCCGCCATCACGCTGTTCCACAGGCACCACCGGGAGGCTGACCGGATCGTTGTACGGGTAGGCCTCGACTTGCCAGGCATCGCTACCGAGCGACTGCCGAAAGTACCCCTGCTGATAGAGCAGGCCCACCCCCACGAGGGGGACCCCGAGATCGCTGGAGGCTTTGAGATGGTCGCCCGCAAGAATCCCCAGCCCGCCTGAGTAGATGGGAAGGGCTTCGCCGAGCCCGAATTCCATGCTGAAATAGGCGATGCCTCTGACCTGAGCATGGGATTCGTCTTGCCCATACCACCCAGGGTCATCTCGGTAACGCTGTCGTTGAACCAACCAGGCGCTCAAGTCTTCCCTGAGCCGCGTGTCCCGCGCCGCGTCCTCCAGCCGGCTCAGCGAGATACTCTGAAGAATGAGATAGGGGTTTCCGGTTCGTTCCCACGCCTCGGGATCCAACTGCTCCCAGAGGCGGTCACAGAAGTGGCTCCACGTCCATCGGAGATCCAGCGCGAGATCCGTCAGGCCCTCGAGGCCCTCCGGCAGGACGCGCGAGAACCGATAGGAGGACATGCCATGATGATTCTGGTTGGGTTTTCGACCTTCGCTCATCCGTCGCCTCTCATTCTCATCTACCACGTCAAGATTACAGCCCCGTTACATGCCAAGGCACCGAACGGTCTCACGTGCAATCCAGGTCTCCTCGTCGACATGCATGACGTAGGCCGGCAACGAACTTTGGAGTTCACTGATCGGCACCACCTCACCATTGGGCACTCGGGTCACCGCCGCGTTGCGGAGCTGATCGATTCGCAGACCGCACCACTCCATGCCCTCACAGATCCGCGCGCGAATCGCGGGCGCATGCTCCCCGATGCCCCCGCTGAATACGACCGCGTCCGCGCCACCGAGCACCGCGAGATAGGCGGCCAGGTATTTTTTTGCCCGGTAGCAGAAGAGCGCCACCGCACGTTCCGCATCGGGGTGACCTCCGCCCTCCGCGGCTGCCAGCACGTCGCGCATGTCCCGCGAGAGTCCGGAGACGCCGAGCAGTCCAGACCCGTGGTTCAGCAGGTGTTCGACCTCGTCCACAGACATGCCCTCCTTGCGTGCCAGATACCCCACCACGGCGGGGTCGAGATCCCCGGACCGCGTGCCCATGACCAGACCCTCGAGGGGCGTGAAGCCCATGGACGTGTCAATCGACTGTCCACTTTTGATGGCCGTCATGGAGCAACCGTTTCCGAGGTGCACGGTGATCACCCGTAACCGTTCCAGCGGCTTCCTAGTTTGTTCGGCAAACCCGGTGACCACCGCGGCATGGGCGATCCCATGGAATCCGTATCGACGAATGCCATGGCGGTCCGCCAGGCCCCGCGGGAGAGCATAGTGGGACGCCCAGTCCGGCATCGTGCGATGAAAGGCGGTGTCGAAGACGGCGACCATCGGCACCGTGGGGCCGAGTGCCTTCTGCGCACCGCAAATGCCCTCGACGCAGGACGGGTTGTGCAGCGGCGCCAACTCGCTCAACGCGTCGATGCGGCTGACGACCTCGTCCGTAATGCGGACGGAGTCGCGAAACGAGTCCCCCCCATGCACGACGCGATGCCCGACGGCATCGATGGACACCTGGCCTTCCTGTGCGCCCGTTGATTGCAGATGCTGCAGCATCCACTGCACGGCGTGGCCATGTCCGCGAATGTCCTCCTGTGTCTCGAGGCGGGCCCCGTTCGACCTGTCGAGCGTCAGCGTCGCCAGCCCGCCGATCTCTACGACAGTGCCGGAGGACACGACTGTGCTCACATAGGCCCGACCGGATGATCCATCGGTCGTCATCGCGATCAGCTTGAATTTGAGAGAGGAGCTGCCGCAGTTTACCGCTAGGACGTGCATACCACTCCGCCTACGCCTGCCTGACAAGGAGAGTCCGTGTCCAAGGCATTTCCCGCTGCCGTGCACGTGCCGACAGAGGTTTCAATTCACGTGCATAAGCACGGTTCACATTCCATAACTGTATACACAGAAGAGGACGGCCACTGTCATCGGGTACCACCCCAGGATACTGTCCCCTTTTCGCGGTGTCCACGTAAATGGGGCTGGCTGGGAATTCCCTGTTATAGACCGGTTGGAGTGGCCACCCTCAACCCCCTCATGATGGAGCCCCCCCGTGGCGCCTCGGACTTTCCACGAAACAAAGGGGTTTCGCCCTGACAGCGCCACGCAGACTACTTCGGACTACTATGGTCGCAGGATCCCGGTTTTCATGAGAAAATGCGGGACCCACGATCGTGCCGGCCAGGAGCCAGCCGGACAGTGCTATCCTTATAGAAGAGGCGAGTCATGCCCGGGAGACCAGAGGAAGTCATGAGTAGAGGGGAACTTCGCAGTACGCACATCGCAGCTTGGATCCTGATTTGCGCTACAGCCATCATGATGGCGGGGTTAAGCGAGGCTCGTGCCGGAGACGCCCTGTATTCCTATGTCGATGAGCGGGGGAATTATGTCGCGACCGATCGCTGGGAGGATATCCCAGCCCGATACCACGCGAAGGTTAAGGTGGAAAAGAAAGCGGAAGGCAAAACGACGTCGAAAAAATGGCAAGTCCCGTCTCTCGGTCCCATACCTGCGAGCCGAGAGAGTCTCTTATTCGAGGTGATCGACCGCTTGCCATCAACCGTCATACCGGGATTGAGCACCTACCAGTCTGTGATATTGATCGGCGGCATTCTGGCAATGTTTTCGTTCTATGGTGCCGGCAAATTGACTGGAAGTCCCTTTTGGCGGCTCCTGATGCCCTGGGCCATCGGGTTTTTGGCCGTGGCAACGGTGTACTTCATGTTTCTGTCCGATCTCAGCAACACAGTGGCAGAACGGTATCCCAACAAAAGCACCGGAAGCCTGATCAAGCATTTCAAAGGAAAAAGCCGAGAGATTTCGGAACAGAAACAACAAAGAGTCAAGGAGTTCGACCGGGGGACCGGCCAAGACTAACTATTGTGACGGTAAAAGAGGAGAGAACAGGTGCCATTCTCCTGCACTGAGATCGAGGCGATCAGCGTGCATCTGCGTTGCGAACGCGTGACTCACCGGAGTAAGGTAGAACCTCCCTTTTTTTCACTAGCAATGCGATAATTATTTCTGGCTCAGAAGATCACTGGGGAAGCAAGGCTTGGCGAAAGTGTGATAAAAGCGTGGAAGGGCTGCCCCTATATGGGTGGCTTTTTTAACAGGCGGAAGAACATCAAGTCATGAAGTTTGAAAATATTCTCAAACTCTTTATAACACACAACCCCCAGGTGGGTGGAAAAGACAGTCAGCCATCGTATCTGAAAAATGTCGGAAAGATAAGTTGTACCTGGCAAGATAGCGGAATCTATGGTCGGTTCATGAATACCTGTCGACTTGAGGCCTGGAAGTATGCCATCACCCGTTTCGATATTGATCAGTCGAGCATTCTTGACGTTGGGTGTTCCTACGGGTCCTGGGCCCAAAACTATCGGACGTTAGGATTCAAAAAGCTGCTTGGTCTCGATCCAAACCCGACAGCAGTCGAAGAGGCGGTGAAGGTATTCGACGAATGTCATGTCGGTAGCGCAAAGGATCTACGGGATATCTATCCACAAGCCCACACGGTGGGAGCCAACGGGGTTCTTGTCCACATCATGGAAGAGGACGAAACCATTCAATTCCTGAAGGACGTCAAACACGTTTTATACGAAAAGGGGGTGTTTCTCTTCTCCATCGTCAATGCGCGGTGGTATTACTCGGGAGGGCGGCGCGAGACGCGAGCGGATCTTTCTACCGTTCGCTTTTTGGAACGTTGGCGAGAATTTTGCCAAGTGGCAGGGCTAAGGATACTGGGTGAAGTGGGAACCTTTATTGATCCATGGGCGCTTCCCGATCTTGATTTTTTTGCCCAGGAAACCCAGTTACGTGAGGAATGGGCCCTGTATCAGGTTTTCATCGATCTCGCTGGGCTGATTCGCGGACAAAGGGTTGATCCGTTCAGCGAAGTGCTTCTGGTCACTCAAAGACAAGAGTAAGCAAAACCTTCCGCCTTCTACCGTTTGGCTCTACTCCCACAAGCGTGCATCGGGGCGAGAGAGGAAATCGTGCTCAACCTTGGCATGAGA
>JBFJQA010000222.1:0-5062 GCA_041616875.1 Nitrospiraceae bacterium
AGGATATCTCGCGCTGTTCAGGCTGGTATTCGGCTCAGAGCCGATATGGCCACTGCTGGGCCAATGCCTGATTGACGCCGCTACATGCGTGGCGATCGCGCTCCTGGCCGGGCAGTTATGGCGTGAGGTAGGAGTCATCGCCGGGTTGCTCGGGGCATGCAATCTTAACTTGATTGTTCATTCGGCCATGATCCTCCCGGAAAGTCTGTTCCTGCTCTGCTTCACGACTCATTTGCTGTTCATAGTACGGTTCATGCGCCAACCTGACCTGATCAATGGCGCGTTGGCGGCTGGGTTCTTTGCCTTGGCCCTGCTGACCCGCACGGTTACCATGTATTTTGTCCCTCTCCTGCTCATTACGGTGCTCCTCGTGTCTATCCTACACGGGTTGAGATGGCCTCGTGTCGCGCGAATTTTACTGGCCTGTCTAATCCCCCTCGCCCTGCTCGTGGGTCCTCTCCTGGTGAGGAACACCACCGCTTACGGCCATGCGGCTTTAACGAGCCAAGGTGGCACTCACAGCCTGTACTGGGTCGTGCCTTTGGCGCGTGAATTTGCCCGCGGAATTCCCTTCGAGCAGTCACAGGGGGAGATGCGCATCCGCGTGCAGCGGCGGTTGGAGCAACAGAGTCGCGCAGAGCTTCCGGAGAATCCATTCGAGCGGAGCGGTGTTCTCATGGAGGTCGCTCGTGGCGCCTTGCTTGAAATGAGTATAGGCGAGCTCATCCATGCCTGGGGGGTGGGTGTCGTGATTAACCTGTTCGCGCCAAGCTGGAGTTCGATCCCTTACGTCAGTGATCTGGAGCGGCCTCGGTTTTACGAAACTGCCGGCAATACGCCGATTGAGAAAGTCTGGAATTTCCTAGGCGACAGGAAGAGCGGCGCCTACCTTCTGTGGGTGGCGCCGGCCATCTTTCTAACCTTGATCCTGCGGGTGCTGTTCTGCTGGGGGCTGCTCCGCGCGATAACCCGTCGGCTCGTGAACAGGGAGGCCTTGGTGTACTTCGCCGCCGTGTCTATATACCTCCTGGCCATTACCGGTCCCGTGGTGGGGGTCAAGTATCGGTTGCCGATGGAGCCCGTGCTGACAATTTTCACGGCCATTGGGTTGGTCTGCCTCTTTCCGTCATTGGCCAGGTATCTAGAACAATCTGTGTCCTTCGTGACGCGCATTTTTTCATCCACGGGAAAGACCCCTGGTGCCAGCGAAGGCGTATGACCGAGCACATGCGGATGGCGCAGGCACGACGGGTGGTCGTACTCCTAGCAGGCCTTAGCTTGTTGGTGTGTGCCCTGGACCTCGTCGCGGTGCTGTTTTTCGGAGGTGTAAACTTCTCGTTCGGGCCTGTTACACTTCGCTCCACGACGCTCGAATTTCCCGTCATCGCGATTCTGTGCTCGCTCCTGCTCCTATTGCTCGCGCGTGAAAAGACGACGGAACTGTGCCTGTTGGTCGCCTCGCTGGGCGTGGCCGGTGTGATGGCGGAGCTGATCCTTCGCGCGGTCGATCATCCCCTCTCAAAGCCCCACGTTGACTATGTGCGCTGGTACGAACCATCGGACATGCTCGGGCACAAGCTCGTGGCGGGCTTTGATGGGTTCGGTCCTCTGAGCATCAGGGTCAAGACGAACTCTCAGGGGTTCCGGGACGACGAGCATGGCTGGGAGAAGCCGAAAGATAGGCTTCGGGTCCTGGGCATTGGCGACTCATTTACATTCGGGTGGGGCGTCACGTCCGAAGAGACCTACTTGAAGCAGTTGGAGAGAATATTCGAGCGTTCCGGCGAGACCAGAGTGGAAACGATCAATGCAGCGGTCCCGGGTTGGGGATTGAATAATTATTATGTCTATATGAAAGAATACGGCATCCGGTATACCCCCGATGTCGTTATCGTGGGATACTTTCTGGACGATCTCTCTGGGTCCATGCTCGAGACCATTCCAGCAGAGGAAGTGTATAACGAGGGAGTTCAATTCAAAGGAGGCGTGCTTCATCACTCAAGGCTCTACAACTTCTCGAAGTTTTTAGCCGACCGCGTTCGTCAAGACAATCGCCACAAGCGAATTGCCTATCTCCACGAATTGGATACACGAAGAGAGGAATGGGCAAAAAATGCGTTCCATCTGATGAAGGAAGACGGGCAGCAAGGCCAGAAGCACTATACCGGCGTGCTTCATGATCAGCTGGCGAGATTGCAAGCCTTGACTGGCCAAGTCGGAGCCGTCCTGGTTGTCATGTACATACCCGACATCGCACAGGTCCATCACCCAGAAACTCAGCACATCAATCGCATGCTCCGGGACCTCACGGCTCGCAGTGGGATCGTGTTTTTGGACATGACGTCTGTCTTCGAGGACAACGAGGATCTTACCACCTATTATTTGTGGCCGAGAGATGCCCACACCAATCCGCGAGGACATGCAGCGATGGCCAAGGCTCTGGCCGAAGCCCTGTGTCAGATAGACACTCGCCTCACTGGGCCCTGCGGCAGTGATCACCACCAGATACCCAGGCCGTCGGTCGCTTCGAGTCCATGAACGCTGCTCCCAGGTCAGCCCTTCTCATCAAATCCCCATGTGTGGCATTGCAGGACTAATCCAGGCAAGTTTGCGGCGCGGGGAGCACCAGGAGGTCGTCAGCGCCATGACCGAAGCGTTGAAGCATCGCGGACCTGATGACCGGGGTGTCTGGTGCGATCCGACGGCAGGAGTGAGTTTTGGCCATCGGCGACTCTCTGTCATCGATCTATCCGAAGCCGGTCGGCAGCCTATGATCTCCGCCTCGGGCAGGTATGTCATGAGCTACAACGGTGAGGTTTACAATTTCCAAGAGTTACGGGAGCAGCTGATCAACTATGGACATACTTTCCGAGGCACGTCGGATACCGAGGTCATCCTGGCAGCGGTGGAGCAGTGGGGCCTCGATGACGCGGTGTCTCGTTTCATTGGGATGTTTGCGTTCGGGTTGTGGGATCGCGAGACGCGGACCTTGTCCCTCGTCCGGGATAGACTTGGGATCAAACCGCTGTATTATGGGTGGCTGGACGGAGCCTTCGTGTTTTGCTCTGAACTACGAGCCCTCGCAGCCGTTCCACGGTGGTCGCGCCACGTCAGGCGTGACGCTCTGGCCATGTTTCTCCGTTCCGGCTGTGTCCCGGCGCCCTGGTCGATTTACGAAGGCGTCTATAAGCTCGTGCCGGGCTGCATCCTTGAGGTGAATAGAGACTCATCCGATCGCGCCGACGAGTTCTCGCCAGATCCAGAAGATCTGGTGGTCCCGTGGAAGCCGAGGCGATACTGGAGGGTGTTGGACGTTGCCCGGGCAGGATGCGCCAGCCCGCTTGCCTGTTCGGAGGAAGAAAGCATCCAACAGCTTGACGGGCTCCTGCGGGACTCCGTACGTCGCCGCATGCTCTCGGATGTTCCGCTGGGAGCGTTTCTATCCGGTGGCATCGATTCCTCCAGCATCGTGGCGCTGATGCAGGCCGAGAGCTCCCGGCCGGTGAAAACCTTTACGATCGGATTTCCGGAAGCCGCCTTCAATGAAGCCGAGCACGCCAAACGGGTGGCTGCCCACCTGGGGACCGAGCATACGGAGCTCTATGTCGACCCGGCTGGCGCGCGCAACCTCATACCCGAGCTCGCCACGATGTTTGACGAGCCCTTTGCCGACTCCTCCCAGATTCCCGTCGCCTTGCTCTGTCGGATGACGCGACAGCATGTCACGGTCAGTCTTTCGGGTGATGGCGGTGACGAGGTCTTTGCCGGCTATAACAGGTATGTGTGGGCTCGAGCGCTGTGGCACAAGACGGGATGGGTCCCGCGGGGAGTGCGTCGATCGGCAGCCTCACTAGTCAGACTCTGTCATCCACAGACCTGGACTGCGATGATGAGCAGGGTGGCACCGGCACTACCGGCGCCGTTCAAGGAACGGGATATCGGTGACCAGCTCTATCGTGTGGCGGATGCACTGGCAGGTGCCGACGAGGAGGAGTTGTATCTCAGGCTGGTTTCCCATTGGTCCGAGACGCATGACCTTGTTCGCGGCACTCATCTTGACCCGAGTACGCCCCGCCGGAGTGAAAAGTCTGTTCTCTTCGATGACCTCGTCGACTATTATCGGTACCTGGATACCGTCACCTATCTCCCTGATGATCTGCTTGTCAAGTTGGATCGTGCAAGCATGGCCGTCGGGCTCGAAGCGCGCACGCCCTTGCTCGATCACCGCGTGGTTGAGTTCGCCTGGCAGCTTCCTCTTCCTCTGAAAGTACGAGCCGGCCAGGGCAAGTGGTTGTTGAGGCATTTGGTGGCGCGATACCTCCCCCCCGAGCTGCTCGATCGACCGAAGATGGGCTTCGGGGTTCCACTGGCGGGCTGGCTGCGTGGCCCCTTGAGGGCCTGGGCGGAAGACTTGCTGGACGAATCACGCCTGCAGAAGCAAGGCTTCTTCAATCCCCAGCCGATACGCGCAAAATGGCACGAGCATCTTTCGGGGCAACGCAACTGGCATTTCCACTTGTGGGATGTGCTGATGTTTCAAGCGTGGCTGCAGCGATGGGGCCATGCATAGCAGGGTGGTGACAGCAGTCTGCAGTTTGAGGCGACGAGATGGCCAAGTCGGCTGAGAGAAAAGAGTTGATGGAAGACGTTGACCTAAAACATGCTCGAAACGTGATGGGCTTCCGTGATGATGCGAAGAAGCAGGCGGTTCGGGAGCGATTTGATCGCTTGGCTGGCGACCGAGAATACTGGCAGAACAAGAACCGTTTTTACTACGCGGATCAAAAGCGCCATTACCGTTTTTTGGTTCCCGAACATATCCGTGTCTTGGAGATCGGATGTGGCTTGGGTGACTTGCTTGCTGCAGTGCAGCCGTCCAGGGGCCTCGGGATCGACCTGAGCGAAGCAATGGTCAAAGAAGCAAGCAGGCGGCATCCAGACCTTGAATTTCGCTTGGCTGACGTCGAGACACTCGACCTCGCAGAGCAGTTCGATGTCATCATCCTCTCTGATGTCGTCGGGCACCTGGTCGACGTCGAGGTCGCGTTGAGAAAGCTAAGAT
>JBFJQA010000223.1:0-5012 GCA_041616875.1 Nitrospiraceae bacterium
CACGCCACGCGTGCGGCCACGATCCGCCAAGCCGCCGAAGCCGGCTCCGAATCACCCGTGGCAAAAACGATTTCTCGTCCGCGCGGACACGAAGCACGCCCGCGCATCAGCGCCGACATGAAATTTCTACAGAACGCAAACCATGAAATTTCTACTGACTTGCAACACCTACCACGCCCACCCTTGACACCTTCCCAGCAAAGGCCTAGCCTTTAAATCATCCAAGTTACTCCCCACGAAAAGGATTCGCACGGCCGAACTAGCGGACCCCAACAACCGCACCATGTGGACTGGAAGGGAGAATGACTATGCCACCTGAGACTGATCAAAACAACACGCTCCCCACCGTCTCGGAATACATGCACCGGAATATCATCTCGATCCCCGGAGAGGCGTCACTTCAGGAGGCCGCACGCATGATGGCCGAGCAATCCGTTGGGGCGTTGCTCGTGGCACAGGGGGACCAGTACATCGGGATCATCTCGGAGAAGCGTCTTGCCAGAGAGGGAGCTGCCAAGGGACTCAAGCCAGAGACGGCCAAGGTGCAATCAGTCATGAGACCGCAGCCGATATCGATAGAGAGTAATCGGACCGTGCAAGAAGCCCAGGCGCTGATGAAGTCCAAAGCGGTCAGGCACCTCGTCGTGACAGAGGGAGGAAAGATTGTCGGGATTGTGTCGCTCAGCGACCTCATCCCCTACTATACGGACTTTTTTGAGAACAGCGGATAACGGCCTGACCAGCCCCCAGTGATCAGACCACCTATGTGATAACCAGACTCTTATTGACAAATAGCCAATCATTTAACAAGGAGTCCGCAGGAACGCCTTTCTTTCCTCAAAACCCCCCTGTGTACAAGCTGCTTTCAGAAACGCGTTGAGCGTGGGGTTGCTTAATGAAAGTGCTTTATGTAGGAGGGCAGGTCTGACTGTTGGGAGGGCGAGGGGAGCCTCTCTCTGGTGGGGCGCGGATATTTCTGCCGGGCACACAATGAAGAGCGGGGTTATCGCGTGATCACTACCCTCAAACCTTCACAAACGCCACCTTGGTTGCGGAAAACCAAGCGAGAATACGCTTGCGCGTTACGCGACCTTTATGCGGCTCAGATGCCTAGAGAAGCCAGCCCCGATCCTCCTCATGAATCGCGAGACGGGGGAAAGATCAGTTGCCTCGCCGAAGATTTCTCCATATCCTTTCCCCATCTCCTCAAATAGGAAGACGATGCGAAAGCGTCCGGGTGCATGAGGATTTAGTATGCCAAATCCCCTGATATGCACGCGATGGGCGCTCGTTCTCATGTGAACCTGAGTTTCAAGAGGCTCCCAGGCGTTCGAATCGAACCGCTTCTGTATGAGATCACACAGAGTCGTGCAGACCCGCTGAAGAGCTTGGGGGAACTGGCTCGTTTCCTGTTCCAACTGCCCATCAGCAGTTTCGTGCTCCATGGCCTTGATGGATTCAATTACTTGGCTGGCTCTTTGGTTCATGTGGAGAACTTGAAGAGACGGTGAGAGCACCAAAATACCTGGCTGAGGGGGCCTGTGCGGAACGGTTATAGAAGAAGCGGTGCCTCCGTATCCATAAGAGGACTGTTGTGCACTTAGTATGTGAGCAGTTGCGTTCATGCTGCCCTCCTCATTGTGCCCTCAGAGAGCCTACGGTGGGGTAAAACATTCTGGATGACATGGTGGAAGGATTTCGTAGGAGTATGGACGTCCCCACCTCGCTTGAGCCGCCAATTTATACTCCTCGCAGCCCTCGTCATCAACGCATCATTAGGAGCAGTCCCCCCCCCAAAAGTATAATAGGTATCCTTCGTATATTTAATATATTTTCCCTTCGACCAATATTATCCCTATACACTGCAACACACCTTATTGATGCCTTCACGAGGTGGCCCATGTCCGCAAGCAGTTGGGAATGGCCTATCACCCCACTCGACCAAGAACACGCTACGCGAGTTGCCCTCATGCGCCCCATTCCCTACGAAGGGACCGCAGGGATTGAAAACAAGGTATCCGGTCAGGAGGCAGAGGCCACTCAGCGAGGGACAGCACTGTCGCTCAACATTAGCTCCGGTGGGATGTTGCTCTTAATGGATAACAGAGGGCCAGAGGTTGGGCAGGTGTTGAGAATCCGTTTGCCTGCCGCCATGCAATTGGCAGCGATCCCGACGCTCGGTGAAGTTCGTTGGGTGCGGAGCGTGCCCTTTCCAGGCCACCAGGGTCTTCAGTTTGTCGGATTGAGATTCCTCTTCTAAGCCCTCCAGGCTCTCCTAGAAACGTGGGGAGATTGCAATGGCAATCTGCCCGAAATGTTCTCAAGTTGCAGAACGGTCACGGCGGCGCGGCTGGTGGGACTTTTTCAACCGGCTCATCGGGAGGTTTCCGTTCCGATGCACAAGGTGTGGGTATCGCTTTTATCGGTTCCAGCGCTCCTAGGAATCTTTTTTGGACCTTCATCCTTCACTCTTCTACCGCACATGCCGCCGACTTCACTGGCCAGGTCGTCAGCACTGCCGATGGCGACCCCATCACGGTGTTGCACAGAGGTTTGGGCCAGAAAATCCGGCTCAATGGCCCTGACTGTCCAGAGAAAGGGCCGGCCGCCGGCCAACGGGCCAAACAGCACGTGTGAAAGCTTGTGTTTCAGGAAACCGTCGCCACTCAGGAGTATGGCCAGGACAGGAGTCCTGAGGCCGTACCACCGCTAACCCTCCATCCAATCAGCCTAAGTCATTGCGACCAAGTATTATAGGAACAATAGTGTTTGCCGAAAAATGGCGGCCTGTTGTCCAAATTGGGACAGGGATTCAAGATCCAAATCAGTAGTTTCCCTTTCCAACCTAAAAATGAAAAATATCCTGCAGACCGATTTTATGAAGAAAACTGTGTAATCTTGCCCACCTCTGAGATCCTTCCTCGCCTCCTTCCCCGAGCACTCCCTTCCTCGTGCTGACGACCATGCCGTTGGTCCTGGAGGTCTGGCTCTTGCTCCTCTCCATGGTCTTTGGTGATACCGAGAGGCCGGGGGAAACGAGCATGCACCTAAAGGATCGAACCTGGACCACGAGCTTAAGGCTACTAATACCAATTCTATGGCTCGTTACTGGATCAGCGGAAGCTGTCGAGTTTGGATTTGGAGCCACACGAGTTCCCGTAGAAGGTCGTCGGTTTCTGGTGCTTCAGGAGTTTCAGGGTGAAGCTGTGCTTGATCGGGATACCCAGCTGGTTTGGGAGCGTTCCCCTAGCCCAAAGGAATCCATGTGGGTAAATGCCGGTGCTCGTTGTTCTCTCAAGACGGTCGGGGGACACAAGGGGTGGCGGCTACCTTCCTTTATTGAGTTAATGACTCTGGTTGATCCTTCGGTTCAGGGGACCCCTTTGAGCCCCACCCTGCCCGACGGGCATCCATTTCTCGGAGTTGCGGCGGAATCTTTTTGGTCTGTGACAGCGCAATCCGATAATCCCACCTATGCCTATACAGTGGACTTCCAGCTCGGCGATCTAGCATCTCGGCGAAAGCATAATCTCGGGCGCTATTGGTGTGTTCGCGGAGGGATACCTGACTCTGCCGAAGCGCCCCAACCGATCCTTCATCCAGAGGTTTTGTGAATTCTGGCCGAACCGAAGATTTGAGATAAACAACACCTCGACAGTGTAAATCTTTTCTTCCTGAGTTGTAGCCTTTTCGATGACTCTCCCTTCGGCTTTCCCCTTACTCTCATTCCCATGTTTCCTTACCTAGTCCCTTTCTCCTTATCAGTTTGATCGTTCTGTTCTCTGCAAAACAGAAGCAGCAGTTCTTTCCCCATGAGAGAAATTTCTCGATTGACAATGCAAGGCCAAAGGCGCACCGTAGGTCAACTTGTGGGGCTGGGTTTCACAACCATATTCATACCCAGGAGGTCCATTATGGGGCATAAGGGTAGGGTCAAGATGAGTGTTCTTGCGCTACTGGTAACAACTTTGGTTGGCGTTCCCATGGTGTTTGCCGCTGCGATCTCTCAGGATGCCGCCGCCCGGTACATCCTCGCTACGGCTAAAGCCTTTCGAACGGTGTATGTCAAACAAGTTATCTCTCAAGCAAAGAAAGCGGGGGTCAAACCGAATGAAAACTGGACCAAAGATGCCCACGCGATAATGCTCCCTGCCCAGTTTGTCAAGGCTGCAGGATCTGAGCTGAAAGAATTTGAGTTGGGCCTGATCGGACTAACCCCGATTTACAAGGCCAACCTGCCCAAGACAAAAGCAGAAGAGACTGCGCTAAAGCAATTAATGAAGGACCCCTCAAAAAAAATGCTCACCTTCGCCGATGGAAAACAGTTCAAAGGCCTCTCAGCCGATTTCGCGATCGTCCAAGGGTGCGCGGATTGCCACAATGCCCATCCCAGCAGTGCCAAGAAAGATTTCAAAAAAGGGGATTTGATGGGTGCGATCGTCGTGAGGTTTAACAAATAAAGAGCGGCGGACACATTATTCTTTGACCAGATTAGGCCCGGACCCCAAGCAGACCGGAAGAGATCTTGAATCTTTTCCGGTCTTTTCTTAGTTAGCGCCGGAGGCAACGCGTAGATTATGGGTCAATCAACATGTCCTGTCGCCCTGAGCATAGCGGGAAGCGCGGAATTGGGATTGTCAATCCAACCGTTTCTTGTTTGTATATCTTCTGGGTAGGTGGTAGGCCATCGCAAAGGTCTTCTAGAAGGCCTTTCCTTGGCAGAAAACTGCCAGCTCGCTCACGTTTTTCAAACTAACTCCTCCAGTCCATGCCAAACCCTACCTTTTGCTGACTACTCGTTTGTTTTCAGGTAAAGGTGCGTCCCTGGGTCCCATCCACTTGCTTATGCCCCAGGGGGTGAACCAGGCTTACCCCACCCTTGACACCTCTCCACGAACAGCCTAGCCGCTCTTGCTATCCTGCAGAAGGAGCTTGCCGTAAACCTATTAGTTCGGCCACAAGTTATGGAGACATCACCGTGAAACTTGGAGTCGTTATCTATTCTTCGGACC
>JBFJQA010000224.1:0-4979 GCA_041616875.1 Nitrospiraceae bacterium
AGCCATACTGAGTTCAGTGAGGCAGATTCTTGAGGACGAGCACTACGAGGTCACGGTGGCTCCAGGTGGTGCCGAAGCGCTGAAGATGATCACCGCTGAGCCGCCCGACCTGGTGCTGCTCGATATCTGGATGCCGGACATGGATGGCCTTGAGACCCTACGACGCGCGCGTGAGCAAACTCCCCATTTGACGGTGGTCATGATGTCGGGTCATGGCTCAATCGAAACGGCTGTCAGAGCCATCAAGCTTGGTGCCTACGATTACATCGAAAAGCCTCTCTCTCTGGAGAATGTCACGCTTCGCGTGAGAAACGCCCTTGATCAACATCGGCTTGAACAGGAAAACCTGACGCTTCGCACACAGGTAGAACGGCGGTTTGAACTCGTTGGCAGTTCACCGGCCATGGAGCGATTGCGCCAGGTGATTGCCACGGCCGGACCGACAGCCGGTCGGGTCCTGATCTCTGGGGAAAATGGGACCGGCAAAGAACTGGTGGCGAGGGCGATTCACGGGCAGAGCCCACGACGCGAACGGCCGTTTATCGCCGTGAACTGCGCCGCCATACCGGAGACCTTGATCGAGAGCGAGCTTTTCGGGCATGAACGAGGGGCGTTCAGCGGAGCCACGTCGCTCAAGCGTGGGCAATTTGAACAGGCCGATAATGGCACACTGTTTCTGGATGAGATCGGAGACATGAGCCTCAATACGCAGGCGAAGGTGCTCCGTGCGCTCCAGGAACAGCAATTCACACGGGTTGGCGGTACTCGGTTAATTAAGGTTGATGTCCGAGTCATTGCGGCTTCTAATAAGGATCTTGGGAGCGAAATCGAAAAGGGCACGTTTCGGGATGACCTCTACTACCGTCTTAACGTGCTGCCGATCGAGGTTCCTCCTCTCAGAAAGCGAAGAGAAGACATCCCGCTCTTGGTGCGCCATTTCTTACGCATTCATGCAGAGGAACAAGGCCTGAAGGTGAAAGATGTGACTCCTGACGCGATGCAAGCCTTTCAACTCTATGATTGGCCAGGAAACGTCCGTGAGTTGCGTAATCTCGTTGAACGACTGATGATTATGGTCCCTGGGCCGAAAATTGAAGCGGCGCACGCCACGTCCTTTCTCCAGCCCAGGCCCGCGACTGCTGCTGGGCCTACCCCTCCTGCAGGATCGTCCTTGGTCACGAGGCATTATGACTCGCTCCGTGACGCCCGGAATGCGTTTGAGAAAGAGTACATTTCTCGAAAGCTCCGAGAGAACAACTGGAATGTGTCTCGGACGGCCGACGATCTCAAGATCGAGCGAAGCCATCTCCATCGAAAAATAAAGCTTCTCAACGTCGAGCTGCGGCCGGAGAGCTGACTCAGCTGAAAAGAAGCGGCTCCTGCTGAGAAGTTCGCGTCGCGCTCTGCTCCACCCTGGTGGCTGACGGAAGAGGAGTGCGCGCCGCTGACGAAGGGCGACCAGTCAGGTGTTGCCATGATACGGTGACTTCCGACTGCCCTTGAAGCCTCACTGTTGGCTGTGTTCCCTGCCACTCATATCTGACTCCCGTGATGACGATCACCTTGGTGCCCGTCCTCCCGAGGCTTGAAGGAAGGTTGAAGAGAAGAAGTAAGCGATGCCGTCACGCTTTGGTGGACCTCGAGGTTTGTCATTGTAAGGGGCCCGTGCATCATGTCTGAGACACGAGAAACGGTGACGATCGAAAAATTGGTCGAAGGCGGATGGGGGCTTGCACGGACAGGGAAAGAGGTTCTTTTTGTGCAGGGGGCCATTCCCGGGGAAACCGTCACGGTCGAGTGCGGAGTTCCACACAAAGGGTATCGAAAGGTGTCTGCCCCGAAGGTGCTGGCCGCGTCCCCAGATCGGGTAGAAGCGCCCTGTGTTGTGTATGAGGTCTGCGGAGGCTGTCAACTGCAACATATTCGGTATGAGGCCCAGCTTCTTTTCAAGCACGCCATGTTGAAAGAAACGTTACGGCGGGTGGGGAAGCTTGAAATAGGAGCTATTCCTGCCGTCACCCCTTCGCCAAACCCATACGGGTATCGGGGCACGATCCGATTCGCAGTATTTCGCGACGACAAGGGGTTTGCCTTAGGATTTCACAAGGTGGGGACCAAGGACCTGGTTCCGGCCTCCGGTTGCCTCCTCGTGCCGGAGCGCGCGCGTGAGGTGGTCGCGGCCCTGAGTGCAGGATTGGCCAACCAACGTAGGATGCCGGTTCGACTGAACTCCATCGAGGTTCGCCTGTCCCAGGCCTTCGGCTCTCTGCTTCTGATTTTTCGCACAGGGCCGACTGATCGAAGCCGAGCGCATCTCTTGATGAGGTGGTTTCAAGATATCCCTGGGTTGGTAGGGCAGGTGGTGACCGCCACAGACAAGAGAGGTGCGCACAGGTGGGTCAGCGGGGCGGACTGGATTGCCGACAGCCTCGATGATCTGACGTTCAGAATCAGTGATCGGTCCTTCATGCAGTCGAACTGGTCGGTGAATCAGGTTCTTTCCCGCACCATCTCTGATTGGGTCAAACCGTCTGCCGGGATGAGAGTTTTGGAACTCTATGCGGGAATCGGCACGCTCGGCCTTCCTCTTGCGCGTCGCGGGGCTCTTGTCACGGAGGTAGAGGCCAACCCCTATGCGCTATCGGATGGTCGACATACAGCCAAAGCGAATCACATTGGCCGATGCCGGTTTCGGCACCAGGAGGCCGAGGCTCTGCTTGAGGCGGCTAAGGCGGATGAGTATGAGGTGGTGGTCGTTGATCCGCCAAGGACTGGCTTGAGCCCTGTATGTGTCAAACACCTGTCTCGATTACGTTTCCCACGGATTCTGTACCTTTCGTGCCAGTCTTCCACCTTGGCACGAGATCTTGGGCGATTCCAGGCCGCTGGATTTCAGATCTCTCGGGTTCAGCCCTTTGACATGTTCCCTCAAACGGCTCACCTGGAAGCCCTCGTGGAGTTGGTTCCTACGTGAGAAGGACTTGCGTCGCTCGCCGGAGTCATGAACCCATACGGAAGACGCATACGCTGCATCCTGTTTCTTCGTTGACCACTAGCACAGGGCTTGAGTAAGATGCCTCGCCTATGACGAACTACCGACAAACAGGTGTCGATATCGAAGCAGGAAACGAGCTGATTCGGCGGATCAAGCCCGTTGTCCGTTCAACCTTTCGACCTGAAGTGTTGACAGACTTGGGTGGGTTCGGAGGCCTTTTTCGGTTTGCGGCGAGCCGGTATTCGGATCCGGTCCTGGTGTCGGGGACCGACGGGGTTGGGACCAAACTGAAACTTGCCTTCATGATGAATCGTCACAATACCGTCGGCGTTGATTTGGTGGCCATGTGCGTGAACGATGTGATTGTCACCGGGGCGGAGCCTCTCTTTTTCCTTGATTACTTTGCCACCGGCACACTCTCTGTGGAGAAAGCTGAAGCGGTGGTCACGGGAATTGCGGAGGGGTGTCGGCAGGCCGGCTGCGCCTTGATCGGAGGAGAAACGGCAGAAATGCCGTCGTTTTATTCGGAAGGGGAGTACGATTTGGCAGGGTTCGCTGTGGGGGTTGTCGATCGGCCACAGTTGATCGATGGAAGCACGATCAGGCCTGGTGATGTCTTGATCGGACTTTCGTCTACCGGCCTCCACAGTAACGGCTATTCACTGGCACGGCGCATCTTCTTCGAGCAGGCGAGACTGACCCCGGAGAGCAGGGTCTCGGGTCTGGCAGAGTCGGTGGGAGATGTGCTTCTCACCCCGACTCGCATCTACGTGAAATCCATTCTTTCCCTGACCGCAACCGTCACCCTGAAAGGCATCGCCCATATTACGGGTGGTGGGCTCACGGAGAATCTGCCGCGCATTTTCCCTGGCAACTGCCGGGCTCGCATTGAGCGGGGTGCCTGGCCGATTCCGACAATCTTTGGTGTCTTGAAAACAATGGGTGCGGTTGAAGAGGAAGAGATGTTTCGGGTTTTCAATATGGGCGTTGGCATGGTGTTGGTGGTCCCCAAGGAATCCGTAGACAGTGTGCTTGCCCGCGCCCGTGACCTCGGAGAGCAGGGCTACCGAATCGGCGAAGTGCGATCGAGAGAACCCCAGGAGCCGCAAATCGAATATGTCGGAGCCACTTCGTAGGCATAACCTTCGCCTGGGTGTCCTGGCCTCAGGCCGTGGATCAAACCTTCAGGCTGTCATTGACGCCATTGAAACTGGAGTGGTTCAGGCGGAGATTGCCGTGGTTCTGAGTAACAAGAGAGAAGCGCAGGCCTTGGAGCGAGCTCGACGTCATGGCATCCAGGACGTGTTTCTGGATTCCCGACCCTATGCCGGCCAGCCCGATAGTCGAGAAGCCTACGACCGCGCAGTGTTAGAGGTCCTGGGCAAACACGATGTGGGATTGATTTTGCTCGCGGGCTATATGAAAATTGTGACGCCAATCCTAATCAATGCGTATCCGAATCAAATCATGAACATTCATCCGTCCCTGCTGCCCGCATTTCCTGGGTTAGCCGTGCAACAGAAGGCGCTGGACTGGGGGGTCAGAATCTCCGGCTGTACGGTGCACTTCGTGACGGAGGGCGTTGACACAGGGCCGATCATCATCCAGGCTGCGGTCCCTGTCATGGAAGGGGATTCAGCCGAGACGCTTGCGGCGCGAATCCTCGAAGAGGAGCATCGAATTTATCCCCGCGCGGTTCAACTCTATTCGGAAAACCGCTTGAGTGTAGAGGGAAGGCGTGTCCGTATCCGAGGCGGGCCCGAGCCAAGCGGCCTGGCCCTGGTCAACCCAGCATGCAGAGATAGCTAGAGTCCTGGTGATGGTTCGTGTATAATTTTCATTGAGTTACAGCACAGGCGCCGACTTCCTCCCCGTCTCCTACGCGGCAACGCGCTGAGGCATTTCCGTCTCAGTTTTCCCGCGGTTCAATCGGTCAGGCGCCTGTGTCTTCTCGGGTGGGGGGCTAGCTCAGTTGGGAGAGCAC
>JBFJQA010000225.1:0-4959 GCA_041616875.1 Nitrospiraceae bacterium
GCTTCGCTACAATGTCGACCGGCTGAGCGCTGATTCCCCCCGAGTAACGTAAGGAGTTTGATCTGAGAGGGCTGTGCAATGGATAAACGGATGTACGCGGTATGAAACCTCAATAGAGGATCCCAAGACCAGAGAGCTACTCTTCTTTCGATCGCAATGAGATGGGGTTAGGGAGGTAGTGGTGAGCGAAGCTCTGCCCAGGCTTGAACTTCGGTTCAATCGGCGAATCTTCGGTATCCTCCTGGCTCTGTGTCTTCTGCTCCTTGTATTGTTCAGGGTACCCTGGGTTCCCTTCTGGGAAGCTCCATTCATTTATTTTTTGTGTGCGGTCTTAATCCCGTTTTCCCTCTGGGGGCTCTTCGATCGCCGTCCTCAGCTTCGTATAGATGAAATGGGAATCCAATACGCGAGGTGGGGAAGAATTTTGGTCCAGTGGGCAGAGATCTCGCATTTCGAGCTCAGGCACTTCAGGGGAACCCCTCATATCACAGCGGTTCCCAGAAACCTTTCTCTTTTGCGAACCCGTGTCCCAATGGCCTGGCGGCTCAATGGATATTTCAGCCGGATGCTTGGGCTCGGCGAGTTCGCGATTCAGGCTGGCGGATTAGATGGAGGGATCGACGAAATCAAGGCTATCTTAGAGCACTATCATGCGGTGCGGACTGCGTCTGAATCCTAGACCGTCTCACGGACTTCAATTGTGGAAACTCCTCCGACCTGCCGGCGGAACGTTTCTGAGTACTGGAAGTGACAGGCGTAAATGGGACTTCTTTCTCATAGAAAAAGGAGAACATCTCCTTTCTAGCGGCCTTCCGTCGTCCAAAATCGTCACGCGGATCCCGTCCGTCCCTGGTTACCTTCTGATCGAGGTCTCACAGGCTTTTTGGTACGGTACTGTTGTCATCTGACCGGCAAGAATGCTGCGGGAGCTGGATTACGATCAACCGTTTCTACCCAACAAGTTCGAGTTTTCTTGTTCTCCAACACGAAATCGCACATAAGATGGCTATTCTCATCAGAGTTAATCTTCGCAGTTAATCTTCGTTTCACGCTTTCTCGGTTGACTTTCGCACTTATCCTGGCCAGGTCCACCGTCGAAGTAGTCCTTGCCTCTATTGCCTACCAACCAATCGTCGCCTGGACCGCCGTATAAGCGGTCTCTACCCGCGTTGCCATGCAACGCATCGTTTCCATCTTCGCCCCGGAGAAGGTCCTTGCCGTCGTTGCCATCCAGTTTGTCGTCGCCTGGACCACCATAAATACGATCCTCGCCGTCGCCGCCCCACAGCCTGTCGTTTCCGTCGTGACCCCAGAGACGATCAGACCCCTTATCACCTTTTAACCAATCGTTGCCTTGGTTGCCAAAGAGATAATCCATGCCAGGTCCACCATGCAATTGATCATGGCCAGGGCCGCCTTCCAGGCGATCGCTGCCCGTTCCCCCCAAGAGAGTATCGTTCCCCTGACCACCGCAAATAGCATCGTGGCCGCCCCGTCCTTTGATCACGTCATTGCCACCAAGCCCGACGATGACATCGCGCTGGTTCGTCCCGTAAATCACATCGTCGCTAGGGCTGCCAACAATTGTGGGGGCGTGACCGTTGCATTTGTGAATGAGTTTTCTGGGGGGAGTAGCGGGGAACTCGCCGTAGCTGGTCACCACCAATCCTGCTGTCACGCCAGTAACGACCGCCAGATAGGTCAGACATTTGCACATGGACTCATCTCCTCACGAAAAGCGACAACGGTGACAGGAAAACGGAGTCTTCATATTTTCGCTGCGATATCCAGGAAGTTTCCTTTGTATGCCTTTACTCCCTAGGTTCGAATTGAATATTCACGGGTGCGTCCAGGTCCGGCTTCAGTTTTTCTATCTCCTCCAGCAGTTTCGTGAGCTCGGTCTTGTCGAGCTCGAGTAGACGAATCGCGAGTCCGTCATCGCAATTTTCATTGAAGCTTCCTTTTTGTCGGCTGATTTGTTCTTCACGCGTTTCGCGCAGATTTCCGTACCAGCGTTCACGGTCATTGAGAAAAGGGACAACATAGGAAAGAGTCGGGCGGCGGAGGTTAGGCATTACTCGTTCGAGAGTCAACCCATAAGACTGGTTGAGCCCTTCGAGTGTTTGTTTGGCCTCGTTCCACTGAAATGTCCCTGATTGTTGATCCTTGTCACGCAGATGCATTTCCTTTCGATAAATTAATGCGAATTCGCGTGCATCAAGAACCCGTTCTAGATTTTGGAATACCCATTTCACCGCCACATCATCATAATTCCTCGCCGCGATATCATTGAATCGCTGAGTTGTCTTGTCGGCCCATCGCCGACGAGCCTGTTTGAAGGCGTTACAGTAACCGGCATGGATCCGCTTCATGCAGGCCGCCGCATCCGACCCCCTGCACTCCTTACTCGTCCACGTGTCAAGAATTTGTTTATGATTTTCAATGAACTCTCGATGTGGTGGCCGAGCCAGATCTTCCGCATCGAATCCCCGTTCATTCATGTCAGGTCGCCCAAGAATATCCTTTTGTTCTGCTGCAAATGAAGTTAAGGGGATATTCATCACCCGCGACCAGAACGGCAGATCCATGCCGTGCTCTAAATCGTGCGCGATCCAAGCTTGTGTGATAATAAAGTACGCGCCGATACATTGGTTGAGAGTTTGGTTGTACATCGTTTGCCGGAATTGCTGATAGGCCTGTTCTGAATTGGCACTGGCATGACCCTGCTGGGTTAATAGTTCTTTGTAGTCATCAAGACTTCGATTAAATTCTTCGTAAAGCCGTCGCACTTGCGTCAGGAGGGCTTCCTCCGGATCCATTCTGGCCCCTATGGCATAGGCGTCGGCATCTCTTGAACGTGCCTCTTTCAATTTGGCCACCCACGCCTGGGCGTACGCGCGGGTGCGATTGAGATGGGCCTCGAGGTCTTCGATGCAGCGTTCCGGAGCATCCCCGAATGCTACACTGTCCCTTGGTGGCCTCTGCGCTCCCCCAGATGTACGCCCGAAGACAATTTGGTGCACCCGGTCCCGTGGATAGTGTGAGGCAGAGGTTGTAATATCCCGTGGTGTGATGGTCAGGAGCGATTCAAATCTAATCTCGCCATTTCGTAAGAATACCTGATCCGTCTCTGATGGGAGAGCAGGCGTTTTCTCATAGGATGGCGGGTCTTTGTCGACATCAAGACGGATGGAGCGGACATCGGCCCTCTTGAATTGCCGTGAGATTCCTTTCTGATCGACGATGATCAATTGAGCACTTTGATACGATTGGACGTTACCCAAGATTTCTTGCCCGGTCTCGAGCACCACCAGATCATTCGTGGCGGCGTTGGAACAGGCATAGAACAGGACCAGTAACAAGCATAGTGGCAATCTAGCGACTGCAAATGTACGCAAGGTGGGCTCCTCGGAGTACGGTTTCAAAGCGAAATGTCGTGTGATATTCTTGGTTCCCCTTTTCTGGTTCGCCTCACTATCTGCCAGAAAGGGGGGTCCCTGAATGGCCCCTGCTCTCTCCCCCCATATGCGATCGCTCTGCGAGTTGCGCCTGCTTGCACCGAAGCGTCAGGCTGCCCGTTTACTACGGGTGAGACTTATTTAGCAAAGACTGCAATCTCGCCCGCTTGAAAGTAGCTGCCACCGTGATTGCTGGTGAATTTGAACTTGACGTACTTGGCCCTGGCGGGCTCTGGCAACGTCCACAGATGGTAATCGGCGTCGGGTGCGAGCTCGAATGACCCATGGGAAACATATCCCTTGTAGGACGATGTTGCAGAAGTGAGGACCTCCACCCCCTTGACCCAATTTTTCGGGGTCTCTTTTGAGTATGGGTTAATCGCGACAGCAGAGACCACACTAGGCTGCTCGCCCGGAAGCTCGATCAGGATCTCCTGGGGATTCTTGCTGTTGCTTGACCAGCCTTTGTTGGTACCTCCATCGATCAGATTATTCGCAGCCCACGTGGTTTTGTCATACTCAGAAGTGGACTTGGCAACTTTGGCCCCATTTTCGGAGGCGGCGAGGTTCACGTGCTTCATCGGACCGCCAGATTCGGACAGCCGGTGCCCCATGATCATGATCTCCCCAATCTGCATGTAAGAACCACCGTAGTTTTCCAAAAACTTTAATTTCACGTACCGGGTCTTCATTGGCGGATCAAAGGACTGCACCTGGTCTGATGGCTCATTTCCAAGGGTCATCGTCCCCACGCCGCGATACCCGGAATACGGTGATTCTAACGAGACCTCGATCTCGACCTGCTTCGCCCAGTTACGTTTGCTTTCTTTGGTATAGGGATTGATGACAACATCGACAATTTCCACAGGTCCTTCCTGGTCGAAACCAATCACGACAAACTGGGGGTTTCGGCTGTTCCCTGACCACCCCTTAGTAGTCCCTCCATCAATGAGATTGCTGGCTGCCCAGGTGGACGTGTTGTATTGGCTAGAGTGCAGGACCACGCGACCCCCATTTTCGGCCAACGCGACGTTGATGGGGTCCGCGCCAGGCTTAATGCTCGTCGTCTCCGTGGGAGACACGGCGCCTTCTGGTTCAGGGGCCTGTGCCGGAGCGGACGCTGGAGCCGCGGCCTCCTCCTTTACTTCAGGCGACACAGGATCGGTTATTGTGATGGGACCAGAGCCGACGTTGGTTGTGGCTGGCATTCCGGCTTGTTCATTCGAGGGTTCCTCCTTTTTCTCACAGGCCCCAAATGTGGTTAACAACAGAACCACCCCAATGATAGTGATGATCTTGATCTTGTACTCATCCATAGGTGCTCCTTTGCCGATTGGGTACTCCATCCTCTCTTCCCTGCTGCGGCAATTCCTTAGGTTCAAAATTCGCGGTACTCTCTGATTAACGCCTCACCTTGTAGCAAGATCCGTGAGCTCCCGGTAGACAAAAGACTATAGAAACAATTGGAATGCGACGCAATCGTGCGCAACCCTGTTTCTTA
>JBFJQA010000226.1:0-4932 GCA_041616875.1 Nitrospiraceae bacterium
CTCGCTGAACAGGTAATCAACCTCCGGGCCGAGGATGTATTGCTGGCTTTTGCAATGCGTAAGCAACAGTCCGGATTAGAGGCCTTGCTTGAGCAAACTGTACAGTTAGGGGTACCCTCAATCCTTGTCAGTGATTCTCTAGGCCTGCTCATCCGACCCAGACCTACGCTGCTCTTGTGGGCCCGAAGAGGGATCAGAGGCCATTTTCAATCTCATGCGATTCCGATGACGATCTGCAGCGCCCTCGTACTCACTATTGCCAAGCATGACGATGGTCGAACTTTCGATTCCCTGAACAGGCTGATCCCACTGGTTAGACGGTACGAACAAACAGACATCTGATGGTGGATTGAAGCCTGCAACTACGCTTGAGCTTCTCGTGGAACTACGATTTTGTCTTATCGATGGTACCCGAGTTGAAGGAGCGCAATTTTGAATACTCTAATCCGAGCCAGGCGACGCTTGTCTCGAATTGCCTCCCCGCAATACATCCTCGCACTACTGATTCTAATTGTCCTTGCCTATCTTGTCCTGGTTCCTCTGGCTAATATGGTATGGGCAACCCTAACTTGGGGGGAAGGGGACTTCCGCATCTCGCCAGATGCAGTGCCTGGTGAATTCAAGCTTGCACACTGGGAGCGGGTGCTTCTCGGTAGTCAAGCGGATGATCTACTCCTTGTACCGCTTAGGAACTCGCTGCTGGTCGGTGGTTTAGCTTCAATCATGGCGCTTGGAATTGGTGGTCTGTTTGCCTGGCTGTTAACAAGGACCAACCTTCCGGGTCGAAATTCGCTCCGAACAATGCTTATCCTCCCGTATCTGCTTCCATCGTTTGCACTCTCTCTGGCTTGGATCACAGTGTTTAAGAGCGCTAACCTTGGCGGAAGACCTGGTCTATTTGAGGTAATAATAGGATCGCCGCCGCCGAAATGGCTCTCATTCGGCCCGGTACCCATGATTATTGTGCTGGGGATACATTATTTCCCCTTCGCATTTCTTGTAATATCTGGCGCCCTTGCGACGATTGACGCACAGCTTGAGGAGGGCGCAGAACTACTCGGTGCCTCTCGATGGAGGATTCTTCGAACAATCACTTTCCCATTGGTGAGTCCAGCATTCCTCTCGGCTCTGGCCTTGACCTTTGGGAAGGCAGTCAGCAATTTTGCATCCGCTGCTCTATTGGGTGTGCCGGAGGGGTATTATGTTCTCTCCACAATGATATTCGCGAATATTGTCAGTGGCTTTGATTCGATAGCCTTTGCACTGGCTCTTGTTCTCATGATCTTGGCAGGCATTACGGTCTACTTTAATTCGCGCTTGTCCGGGGCTGCAGAACGCTATGTAACAATCGGAGGCAAAGGATTCAAGGCTAACCCAATAAAGTTACTTAAATGGAGGCTGCCAATTTTCATCGCCGTGTCTCTCTTTGTTTTATTTTGGGTCCTGGCACCTATCGGACTTCTTACTTTCCAGACATTCATGGAAATCGATGGTGCTTATTCACTGGACAATTTCACGACTCACTTTTGGATTGGTGAATCCGACCCGGAGATCGCGCGTGGTGAACCAGGTGTATTGCAGAATAACGGAATTCTGGGCAGCATTTGGAACACACTGCGGCTCGCGGTAATCGGCGCAATTGTAAGTGCGATTATCGGAGTGATCATAGGGTATCTTATCATTCGCATTCGTAACCGAGCACTGGCGAATCTCATCGATCAGGCAAGCTATCTTCCTTACATCATCCCAGGTATCGCATTTGGGGCTATGTATCTAAGTCAATTCGCAGTGCGTCGCGGTCCCATACCAGCCCTCTATGGGACATTCTGGCTCCTCGTTTTAGTCGTTGTAGTAAAGAATCTGCCTTATACAACCCGCACTGGATCAAGTTCCGTTGTTCAAATTGGAGAGGAGTTGGAGGAGGTAGCCGCATTACTCGGAGCTTCCTGGCTTAAGAGATTCCGCCGGATTGTTCTTCCGCTTGCAAGTTCGGGGGTCGTAGCTGGGATGATGATCACCTTCATTACCATTATGCGCACTCTCTCCCTAATCATTATCCTGCTTACACCGAGCACACGGGTACTTATGAGTATGTCCTACCGCTATACTGAAGAGGGGATTGCTCAATTCAGCAACGCCCTCGTTTTGATTGTCATCATACTCACCCTTATTGGCGAACTCGTGGTTTGGAAATTGGGTCGAGGTAAATTTATAGCGGAAAGAGCGGATTAGTTTCGCGAGACAAGTCGATTAGGAGTGGTTATGGGAGTTGCGATTAGGATCACCAACCTGACGAAGCGTTACGGTGACGTCATTGCGGTCGACAACCAGAATCTACATGTGTATGAAGGTGAATTCCTGTCGTTGTTGGGGCCGTCAGGATGCGGAAAGACGACGTTGTTAAGGTGCATCGCCGGGCTGGAAGAACCTGAGGTGGGCAAGATTGTCATCGGTGAGCACGTCGTTTTCTCTTCCGAAGAAGGCATCAACGTGCCGGCGGGAAAGCGCAAAGTGGGGATGGTTTTCCAGAGCTACGCGTTGTGGCCACACATGAATGTTTACGAAAATGTGGGCTTTGGTCTGCAGAACGACAAGCTTCCCAAAACAGAGATCCGCAAGCGGGTCGACGTAGTCTTGCAGGATCTTGCAATGGATGGGCTTGGTGATCGGTACCCCAGCGAGCTATCTGGAGGTCAGCAACAGCGTGTGGCGCTCGCAAGACTCCTGGCAACGAAACCAGCCGTTTTTCTGATGGACGAACCTCTGTCGAATCTCGATGCGCGCCTGAGGTTGGATATGCGTTCGGAGGTGAAGCGCTTGCACTATGACAGTGGAGCGACGACGGTCTATGTGACTCATGATCAAACCGAAGCATTGACGATGGCCAGCAGGGTGGCAGTCATGCGGAAGGGAAGAATTGTTCAAGTTGATGAACCCAGGGAGATCTATGTCAGGCCAGGAAATCTATTTGTGGCTGAGTTTGTGGGAATGCCGAGGGTTAACCTGATTCCTGGCGAAGCACTTCCGGGAGACGATGGTACGCTTCTGGAATTCGGCCCATTTCGCCAAACGATCGACGCCGCGCTTCCAAAGAAACGGTTTGTTGCCGCGATTCGACCAGAGGATATTGACCTGTCGTTCAAACCCGGCCTGGGCAAGGTGGAATTCCGTGTTTATGCTGTTCTTGCCACCGGTCCCGAGCTGTTTGCTGATCTCCGCAGTGGCGATACCGTTGTCGTTGTCCGGCTGGCGAGTAACGTCAGACTTGAGATGGACCAAACGGTTTGGGTTTCTATTCAGCCGGGAATGCTAAACCTTTATGAAATAGAATCGGGATCTCTGCTAAGTGCATGGAAATCTGAAGTGTCCGAGACAGCCGGAGAACTGTGAAGCTTCATTTATGCCCTTTCTTGAAACCATGTTGATGCGAGAGGAGGTAGTTATCGCCAGAGTGTTAATCAGAGTCCGAATCTCTGCCCCCTTACGAGTGCCAAGGAGGAGTTGAAATGAGAAACAAACTATTTATGTCTTCGATGTTGGTTGTCGCGCTGGTGTTGTTAGGCGCCTGTACTCCAAGTGCGGCTGTCGAACCTGAGACGATTGTGGAGACCGTTGTGGTCGAAGTGGCGGGCGAGACGATTGTGGAGACCGTTGTGGTCGAGGTTGAGGGCGAGACGATTGTGGTCACACCAACCTCGGAACCAGAGGCCTTGCGCGATCTAGATCCCGACCAGCGCGCATGGCTGGAGGCGGCCCAACTGGGTCCCTTTGCTCCGGAGTCCCAGGATTGGGATGCAATCGAGGCCGCCGCACGGGAGGAGGGCCAGGTCGTAATCTATTCCGTTTCCTCTCGCATCTTCAATCTCCAAGAGGAGTTTATGGAGAAATTCGGCGTGGAGATCGTGGCCTTCGATCTAGCCTCTTCAATCCAGCTTGAGAAACTTCGCCGGGAACATAGAGCTGGCATTTACGAAGTCGATGTAATCTTCAACAATGACACGCCAACACTTGTTGGGGAATTCTTGCCACAGGGTAGAGTCTGGAACTTCGTGCCCGAAAATCTGCGGGACGATCTTGCTCCTGACGAAATGGAACCTATGTTGACGCAGCGGCACAGCAGTCGCGTCCTAATTTTCAATACCGCTGCGAACCCGGACGCGGAACCGGTAGACAACCTTTGGGATCTCACGCGTGAAGAATGGCGGGGGAAGGTCCAAATGCCCGACCCGCTCGAAGGTGCTGTTCAGATGAATGTGCTACAGACTATTGCACAGCATCCAGATGAGATGGAAGCCGCATATGAGGCGGAATTCGGCGAGCCGATCACCTACTCTGAGGACGTGATTGACGCTGTAGAAGAGATCGGGACGATCGAAGAACCCAATGCATCGATCGAATGGATCTATCGTTTCTTGCAGAATGAGCCGGTCTTTCTTGGCTCAACGTCCAGAATCTATCGAAACATCAGCGACGTGACCCAGGAAGATCCACCCATTGGATTCACGACCTTCAGCAGAATCCGAAACCAAGAAGCAGGAGTCTATGAGTCAAATCCTACTTACAACATTCAGCCAGTATTTGGGGTGTCGTATCCAACCGTATTGCTCATAGCCGACCGCGCACCGCACCCCAATGCGGCAAAGTTGCTCATCCGATATATGATGGATGAAGGTTTCTGGCCATGGAATGAGCCCGGAGATTACGCCAGCCGGGCCAGTGTTGTCGAGCAGCAGGTGGCTGAATTCGGCATTCCGTCCTTTGAGGATGCCGCAATGTGGCAGATCGATCAAGGCTATATCTATGATAACAAATTCAGCTTCCTGAATCTTTACCTGGAGCTGAAGTAGCGAATTCTTAAGCTGATAGCCTCAGTCGGGTGGGAGTTGTTCTGTCACTTCGGATGTTCCCAAGAGGTGTGACGCCAGCGAGATC
>JBFJQA010000227.1:0-4905 GCA_041616875.1 Nitrospiraceae bacterium
ACCAACTCTTGGGTTTGCCCGATGGTTGTGGAGGGTGGTCGACCGGCAAGGGTTTGACGCACTCATCCTTGGAATCGCCGGTATGACGGTACGGGTAGCCAAGTGGTTATGGCGGGTGGTGGACCTTCGAGGAATCGACGGCGTGGTGGTTGGTGTGGGCCGAAACAGCGTCCAAGTAGCCGGTTGGCTGTGGCGGGTGGTGGACCTTCGGGGGGTTGATCAGGTGGTTGTCGGCATTGGGAAACAGAGCATTGGGATCGCAAATTGGCTCTGGAAGATTATTGACATCCGGGTCCTTGACAAGAATGTGGATCGTTTAGGGGGGCAGGCGGAAGTTACAGCAGAGATGATGCGCGAACTGGAACCACGCACCCTGCAGCATCATTTGTTAGTCATGATTTTCTGGCTCATTGTCGGCATGGTGTTGTTGTTTTGGTTTGTCGTGTAAGGAGAGAATGGCTTGCCTGCGAAGAAGAGATCAACAGGAGAGTTTGACAATGCACCAACACGGCCGTTTCAAAAACGATGCCGTATCTGTTTCCCGTTCTTGGTTTAATGAGCGACTGCTTACCTAGGGGTGACTATGGACACGATGTTCACTGAGCATTTTTTGAGTGTCATGATCGCTATTCCGTTTCTGGGTATTGCGATCATCGCCTTTATTCATGATGAGGAATGGATTCGGCGAGTGGCACTAGGGTGCGCAGTGGGAGATTTTGTCCTCGCATTGGTACTCTTAAACAGATTTGATTTCTCGCACCAACACATGCAATTTGTGGAGCGGATTGAATGGATGCCGACATTCAATATTCAATATGCTGTCGGAGTGGATGGGATTAGTCTTCTCCTGGTTGTGCTCACCACGCTGTTGTGTCCTTTTTGTGTTCTGTGTTCCTGGAAATCGATCACCACACGGGTGCGGTCCTTTATGGCAATGATCCTGTTGGTTGAAGGAGCCATGATTGTGGTGTTTACCGCCTTGGACTTTTTCCTGTTTTTCATGTTGTGGGAAGTCACAATGATTCCCATGTACTTTATGATCATTTTGTGGGGTGGGCCTCAGCGAATCGCCGCCGGCATCAAATTTGTCCTCTATAGCTTATCAGGAAGCCTGATCCTACTGTTGGCGATTCTCGCACTGTATGTGGAAGGTGGGCGAACATTCGATATTCTGGCCTTGGCAGAGAAAACCTATTCTCCCGACGCCCAATTTTGGATTTTCTTGGCCTTTTTCCTGGCTTTCGCCATTAAGTTGCCAATGTTGCCGTTTCACACCTGGCTTCCCGATGCCCATTCCGAAGCCCCCACTGCAGGGAGTGTGATCCTGGCCGGGGTGCTATTAAAAATGGGTGGGTATGGCTTCTTGCGTTTTTGCCTCCCCATGTTTCCTGAAGCCTCCGTGACCTTCGCCCCCTTTATTTTGTGGTTGTCGGTGGCTGCCATTGTGTATGGGGGGTATATGGCCTTGGCGCAATCGGATCTGAAGAAACTCGTGGCCTATTCCTCTATTTCACACATGGGATTCGTCACGCTAGGAATCTTCGTGTTCAATAACCATGGCATCCAAGGAGCGATTTTACAGATGGTCAACCATGGCATTACAACGGGTGCCCTGTTTTTGGCCGTCGGCCAATTGTATGATCGGACCCATAGCAGGTCGATTGACGATTATGGCGGCTTGCAAAAGACGATGCCTCGTTTTGTGGCGCTCTTTTGCTTGTTTTCGGTAGCATCCTTTGGATTGCCTGGAACGTGTAATTTTATTGGTGAGTTCTTGGTTCTGGTCGGGACATCCTTCAAAAGTTATTTGATGGTCCTGCTGTCCATGGGTGGAATTGTCCTTGCTGCGGCCTATATGCTGTGGATGCTGCAACGTGTGGTGTTGGGTCAACCGAATAATCCAACCGTCTCGCAACTATCTGACCTCAATATGCGGGAGCTGGCGACAGTAATCCCCCTTGCGATTCTGGTTCTGTGGATCGGTTTGTATCCTGGTCCGCTCATGGAAATGATGGATTCCAGCGTCACGAACCTCGTCCAACATATGGCGCCGTATCACACGGACGTGGTCTCCGAGGTTTCCTTGCGATAACCAAATGCTTCACCATCCGTGGCGAGCAAGGTGTCATGTGCTGTAATGTGTTCGAAAATGGTGAGCCCCTTAATGCAGCGGGTTGAGGTGGTAAACTTTTCAAGGCCCTCTTTCATGAGCCTCCCAGATGTGCGCGTCTCTTTTTAGTCGCTAATCCGTTTTGTACGCTCGTAGACCGCGACCTTTTCTTTGCGTCCATGGCTCGAAAGAGCGGCGGGCTGTGCCAGAAAATGTTTCGCAGAGTCGGATGGGCTACGAACACGTCCATCCCAACGGCTACAATCAGGAGGGCCAGTACGAAGATCTTTTACGACCAGCTGCCAAAAGGTGCTTATCGGAGTATGAACGACACCCTTCCTGTAGAGCATCAAGGCTGGAATTCCAACATGCAAATCTCTGGAGCGATCTGCACAGGGGAGCGATTGTCAACGTGGACAAGCCTGGCTTAGGGAAGAGATGTGAGGCCTCGCGGGGCTGGACCGTTCCATGCGTGGCTGCTTCACTAGCAGGGACCTTCTACGTATACATCGAGTTGCAAAAGACTCCCGACCCCTAAATTCGACCCCTAAATTTTCCGTTAATTTTCGGCGGGGTGGGCCGCCGTGGCTGCGTCGAAAGGCGGCCTTACTCTTGTCAAAGGGGGCAGATTGATGTAGAGTCTATCGTATCAGTCGGTACCGTCATGAGGTGAAACTGCCGCTTCTGCCCTCCAGAGGGCTTCTTGAGTTTCTACTCCTGGGTTTGGATATCCCACCCGAAAGCGGTCTCGCCGGCAACAAGGTGAGGTGACTCATTAATGATGGCGCCAATTTGGGCGTCTACTGTCACCTCCTCTTGGCTCACAATCAACTCAACTGAGGAGTAACACATGGAAACGGGAAAACCTCACAGTACGACGGAACTTGAATGCCCGATCTTAAAGAAGAAGGAAGAAGTTGGCTTCGATGTAAACGTCTTTCGCAGCCCCGAGCAGGGCGGGTTACACGTCACGGAGTGCTCGGAGTTCCTGCACGCAAGTGGGATGGTTACCTGTGGTAAAGACTGTATTCACAGCCAAGAGGCTCGAGACCTTCATGAAACAGAAGTCCAGAAGCACCAAAAGGAATTACGCAACATTGGCCCTGACGTGGCAGGCTAACACGCACGCAGTAGGCGCGTTAATGGCAAAACAACGGAGGAATGAATGAAGCACACGATAGCTAAGTTTGTAGGGTTGGTCACCGTCCTGGCCTTCTCCCTGGTCACTTTCCAGGGTTCTTTCAGTGCTGCCTTGGCGGACACGAAAGACGAGGTAGAGGTGACTGTGAAAGTCAATGAGAAAGGATTCTTCGACGAAAACAATAGATTGCTCGGAGCAAAACATCCTATCAAGGTACCCAAAGGCAAGAGGGTCAAAATAACCTTCGTGTTCGACGAAGCCCCCCTACGTCTGGCTATCGGTGATGTGCATCAGATCGCTATCACTGCCAAAGACGGTTGGACCCTAGAGAGCGAGAAGATATGGGCGTTCCATCGAGAAGCGAGTGTGAGGTTTGTCGCAGGAGAGGGTGGAAGGAAACAATACAGAGGGTATTGCATCATCGACTGCATTGGAATGGACCATCTCAATAATCTGGTTATCAAGGTTGTCTGAGAACTGCTGTCATGTCGGGGCTTCTTCCTGGTGTGACGCATGGCCTGTCGATAGGTTAACTATCCTATTTCTAAACGCTATAGTAATGTGCGCGGTTCGGTCTGTAACGTATACCACCCTGGTCGTGGGCACTCCGCCTTTTTCTGAGCAACGCTGCCTCGCAGCTGTCTTTTGGCCTTGGTGTGATGACGCGGCGTTCTTCTGCCTTGATACTTGTGGGCTATCCTGATAAACGTGTTGCCTCGATGGATAGCACTTGGCCTAAATCGGCCTGGGCTGCTTAACGCTCGGGTATGCAGCTAGACCGATAGTCCAGGCCCTTGCTTGCTGTACTCCGGAGACCCCGGGGGAAGGCGAGCTTGGATATCCAGCGACAAGGGCGGCGGAGAAGGCGGACAAAACAACATGAGCAAGGAGTTGCTCGTTGTTGTTAAAAGAACGGCGCTAAACTGAGAAGGAGAGACAGACTATGCGACGCGTGACATATATGGTGGGGGCCCGGGATTTCGGAACGCTGACGGCGGGTCACTTTATGCAAGATGTGGTGTCGTACTACCACCCTGAAGACACAGGAGATAAGCTCGCTGGAGCCATGGCGGAAGGTGGCTTTGGGAGTGTCCCAATACTAGCGCCCAATGGCAAGGTGATTGGGATCGTGAGCGAGTTCGACCTCCTCCAGACAATCAAGTCGGGCAAGGAACTTGGCAAGGTGGCAGCCGAGGAAATCATGACCAAGGATCCCATTACTGTGACGGAGGATGTGCCAGCGATGGAAGTCATCCGTCTGTTGCAAGAGAAACATCTCATCAGGATGCCAGTTGTCGACGCGGAAGGCAAATTGGCTGGTGTCGTATCGAGGAGAGATATCCTGGAGGGCTACCTAAGGGCCACCAAGCCCGTTTGGAGGTTCTGACGCGACGATCCACTTCTCGACAGAAAAGCTGCCACAATGTTAAGGAAGGCGAAAAGGGGTTCGTGCTGCCGCTATTGGCCGTCCGAGGCCCCCTGCCAAAGGATGTCGTACCCGAGTTCTTTGGTGTCGGAACACATGGAAGCCAATGCGGAGAACTTGGCGGCGAAGACTTTGTCCGCATGGGATTTTTCGTGATCCTCAAACGAGTGCCAATAGGTCACGATCACATAGTGTTCCCCTTCGGTCCTCGACTTTGTCAGAGAACCC
>JBFJQA010000228.1:0-4878 GCA_041616875.1 Nitrospiraceae bacterium
ACAGTCAGGGGCACGCATACCACGTAACGCTCCACTATGAGACCACGCAGGTGAAGACCGACCTGACAGATACGACTGAGGCTGCGCTTCGTGCACTCGTTCGTACCCTGCATCAGATGGGCTATAGCCAAATTAGAAGCCAGCTGAGCTTCCGCGGGGAGAAATACCTGGGCAATCAAGAACCTTGGGTTGATCATCCGGACCCAATTGCGGCGTCTCCAATCGCATCCCTGTGGAAACTTGTACGTCAGACCCTGGACCGTATCAGGCGGTGAATGAATTGCGGAGGGCGGCAAGCACAAGAAGGCCCCACCAAAAGAGAGCCATCGAACAGAGGCATTCTTGCGCTTCTCCGTGTCGTCCGGTACAGTGAATTGAGAAGGCTTTCTGAACATCAACTCCTCTAGGTGATTCAATGGCCAGCCGGGTCGTCATGCCAAAACTCACGGACACCATGGAAGAAGGGGTGGTCGTTCAATGGAAAAAGAAAGAAAAGGATCCGGTCCAGGCCGGCGACGTTCTCGCGGAAATCGAAACGGACAAAGCTGTGATGGATCTCGAGGCATTCTCATCCGGAACCCTCAGGCGAATACTGGTGAAGGAGGGGGACACGGTGCCGTCGGGTACCTTGATCGCGGTGATCGGGGGCCCTGACGAAGACATCAGTGAGGCCTTGTCTGACAGTATCACTGCAGCCCCGTCGATATCCGCTCCCAAGCCTCCAGTGCCTCAAGCGCCTCGGAGCTCCGTAGTGCCCCCCCAGGTCCGGCCCAGCCAACCTCAGGAAGTCGTGGAACACGAGGTCAAGGCCTCCCCGCGAGCAAGAACGTTGGCTCGAGAGCGTGGGATCGATCTGGCGACATTGACCGGAACTGGGCCCGGCGGGCGGATTGTCGAACGCGACGTGACGCAGGCATCTACACCGACCCCTTCCTCACCAAAAGCCCCTCAAGAAAAGCCACTCAGCCAGATGCGGAAAGCCATTGCCCGGGCAACGACGCAAAGCAAGGGGCCGGTTCCTCATTTTTACCTCACGACCGACATTGCCATGCATGAGGCCGAGCGTTTTCGCAAACAGTTCAAACAGATCTCTCCTTGCCACCTCAGCCTTAATGACATGATCATCAAAGCCGCGGCTCTGGCTCTCACCCGACATCCCGAGATCAACGTCTCTTACGGCGGTGACGTCCTTCACCAGCACAGCACGATTGATATCGGGATCGCGGTCGGCTTGGATGACGGACTGGTCGCTCCTGTCCTGAGAGATTGCGGGACCAAGAGTCTGACCGAGGTCTCCAGCGAAGCTCAAAGACTGATCAGCCGTGCCAGGGATCGACAATTAACGCCGGAAGAGTACACCGGCGCAACCTTCTCCATTTCAAACCTTGGCATGTATGACGTGGACAATTTCATCGCCGTGCTGATGCCACCAGAGGCCGCGGCGCTCGCCGTGGGCTCGGTTAGGGAAGTGCCGATCGTAGAGAAGTCAAAGTTACGTTTAGGCCGTCGCATGAACGTCACGCTTTCCTGTGATCACCGTGCGCTAGACGGAGTCCAGGCGGCGCGGTTCCTCAAAGAATTTAAGCGTATTCTCGAGCATCCTTTAGAGTTGGTTTTGTCAGATGCAGTATCGTAACGACGGCGAGACGATGAAACTTATTCCAACACAGAGTCTGAAGCAACCCGTCCTGGAGCAACCCTCAGCAGATTCCCGGCGGCCTCGGCTCCCTCCGTGGTTCAAGGTCACACTGAGGCAAGGACCGGACTACCAGGATATCCGGCGCCTCATGGACTCCTTAAATCTCCATACGATCTGTGAGGAAGCCCGCTGTCCCAACTTGTGGGAGTGCTGGAACAACCGCACAGCCACCTTTCTCATCCTCGGAGATATTTGCACGCGACGGTGCCACTATTGTTCGGTCGCCACGGGGCGTCCTCAGGCGCTTGATCTTGAGGAGCCCGTTCGGGTCGCGGGAGCCGTCCAGGCGCTCGGATTGCGCCATGCCGTCATCACCTCCGTGAATCGCGACGACCTGGAGGATGGCGGCGCCTCACTCTTCGCCGAAACCATTCGCCAAATCAGACAGCGCCTTCCCACATGTACCATCGAGGTACTGATTCCCGACTTTGCGGGCGATGAAGCGGCCCTGCGTACCGTGGTAGGTGAGCATCCCGAGATTCTCAATCACAACATCGAGACCGTCCGGCGCCTGTTCCCGTCGATACGACCACAGGGCAAGTACCAGCGCTCGATCGACCTGTTGGACCGGGCGAAACGTCTCGGCGCCAGGACTAAGTCAGGGTTGATCGTCGGGATGGGCGAGACCCTCGAGGAGGCGCGAGCGGTGATGCGGGATTTGAGGGTGGTCGACTGTGACATCCTGACCATCGGCCAATACCTGCAGCCGAGCAAGGCGCATCTCCCGGTCGTGCGCTTTTATACTCCTGACGAGTTCGCATTGCTGAAAGAGGAGGGGATGGCACTCGGTTTCACCCATGTCGAGTCTGGCCCGCTGGTCCGAAGCTCCTACCACGCGGAGAAACAGACACTATCCTCGGTACCATGAGTTTCTCTCACAGCTTCGCGGTTCAGTATGGTCGTTGCAGCGAGTATAGGGTGTGCATGGATGCTGCCCAGGACTTACCGATGTCAGCAACTCGTCAGTCCCTCTGCCTGTAACCCAACCATATGCTAGTCAAACGACTCCTCATCCTCGCCCCGGTCGTCCTGATTACCATCCTCCTCCAGTCTTATGTCTGGGTCCCCACGTATGAAACCCAGGCCGTCGGTAACCCTGATCGTCTGGTCACATATATTGAAGGCTCGATTGGGGATGCAAAGATTTTGAACCCTGCCCTTAATGCCGATAGCGCTAGCTCACAGATCGCTAGTCTCGTATTTGAGGGTTTGCTGGGACTCGACGAAAACCTAAAGCTTCGCGGCAGACTTGCCACAGATTGGAAGATTACCGAAGAGGCGTACCTGGTTGTCCACCCGGACCGACGATTTGCAGATGGAGCCGCGATCACTGGGGACAGGCTAGCTCGGCGCCTCCGCAACGCACTTACCGAGAACCGATTGGGCGATCTCACCGAGCTCATTTACTCTGTCGAGGTTCAGAGACCCTCAACTCGCATCGAACGGGTGACCATCCCGGTCCCGTCAGACGAAGGGCCGCCCACAATCACCCAAGTGGCGGTGACAATTCGGACACCGGAACGCGTTGCCATGAAGCTGAAACGAGTCGATCAGGATCTGTTTACCAAGCTTGCCCCTGTCATCGGAGACAACTACTCTGAACACTTTCCATACGAGCGATTCATTAGCGTCCCTCCTGACCAAAGTCCAGAGGTGCTCTCCCGAATCCGTTCCAGGTTTTCCGAGCTTCTGCCTGTTGAGGAGCACAACCCCGTCATTGTTTTTCATCTCCGACCCGGTGTTCACTTCCACGACGGACATGAGTTCGATTCGGACGACGTCAAGTTCACATACCAGTCGATCATGAATCCCGCAAATCTGTCTCCACGCACCTCTGATTTCGAGCCTATCAAGGAAGTCAACACTCTTGACCGGTATACGGTCAGGGTCGTGTATAAGCGTCTGTTTTCCCCTGCCATTAGCGCATGGACGATGGGTATTCTCCCTGAGCATCTCTTGAACACTGATGCATTGAAGAAGGAGATGGACAGGCGTGAAATTTCTGCTGCGGCCCGCAAGACATTCGGCATGCGGGACAGTCGGTTTAACCGCCACCCCGTTGGAACGGGGCCTTTCTTGTTTGTCGAGTGGCAAACGGACGAATTTATCCATTTGAGAAGGAACGAAGACTTTTGGGAGGGACCGCCGCAGTATCATCACTATTACATGCGCATCATTCCGGACATTCTCACCCAAGAGGTCGAATTTCGCGCTGGGGCTATTGACTATTACGGTGCCCTGCCGCATCAGGTCGCGCGCTACAAGCAGGACGTCGAATACCAGTCTTTTACAAGCCTCGGGTTCGCGTACACGTACATTGGATATAACAATCGGAAACCACTCTTTTCAGACAAACGCGTACGTCGAGCGCTTGGGATGGCCATCAACGTTGATGAGTTCATCGAATATATCTTGTACGGTGAGGGAGAACGAACCACGGGACCGTATCCCAAGAATACGCAATGGTACGACCATGCTGTTCAGCCCCTTCCCTATGACCCGGATGGCGCGCTCAAGCTTTTCAATGAGCTCGGGTGGAAGCGCAATGGTGACGGATGGCTGGAAAAGGATGGGAAAATCTTCGAGTTCAATGTGATCACAAACAGCGGAAACCCTATCCGCAAAAATATCATGACCATCGCGCAAAACGCCTGGAAGAAGATCGGCATCAAGTGCAACACGCAGTATTTCGAATGGGTAGTCTTCCTGAAGGACTTCGTCAATACGGGGCAATTCGATGCGGTCGTGCTCGGGTGGAGTATGGGCATTGACCCAGACCTCTATCAGATCTGGCACTCGAGTCAGGGCGGACCGCAGCAATTGAACTTTGTTGGCTACAAAAGCCTCAAGGCCGACAAACTCATCATTCGCATTCGCCGAGAATACGACCCTGACGAGCAGCGCAAACTGGCCCATCAACTACACCAACTTGTCTATGATGACCAGCCGTACACGTTTTTGTATGTTCCCTTGGGGACTCGAGTCCTTGACAAGAAGATCGTGATTGTTGAACAGCAACCGGATGGCACAGAGGCCTATAAGAAGATCTATCCGACCAAGAGTGGCGACATCAGCTACTATTTCAGCAAATGGCGCAAGCTTGAATTCACTCCTGAATTTTGACGGCTCAGCATGGCAAAACACCTCCAGAAAAAAGTAGTAGCGTAGGCGCAGGCATG
>JBFJQA010000229.1:0-4830 GCA_041616875.1 Nitrospiraceae bacterium
GGGATCATCACATCGAAGGTGTGATCCAGGGAGACGAGAAGCCGGTCGTCCTCATAGAGGCCGGTCTTGGCCAACACGGCAAACATTGGCGACACATCCAGAATGAGGTTGCGGACTTTCTACGGTCCTAACTTACTCCCGGACAGGTTATGGGAACTCTGGTGAGACCACGACTCCGCGAACACCTCTTAACATAGCTGCAGAATTGCGAGTGTTCGTTGACAGCTTGAGAATCGATCCGCCTTTCATCCTCGTCGGACATTCAATGGGCGGAACGGTGCGAGTATTCGCTACGCAGTTTCCGAATGAAGTTGCGGGACTTGTCCTTGTTGACGGCAGCCACGAACGCCAATACATTGAGTTGAGCAGCTTGAGCCCAGTGTTTTGGGTCGACACTTGGAAGAATCTTTCCGAGTGGGCAGACAGTGTTGGTGGCGGCACATACAGCGAAATGGAGGAGTTTTGGCGTGTTTACCGGAAAGGGGTATTACCAGAAGCGTGGCCACTTCCGAACGCGCCAATAGTTGTGCTTACACAAGTACGGGTAGACAACTCTGCATCGGCTGCGGGCAGCAGAAGATGCACTCGCCTGTCCGCTCAAGTGTCTCCAGAATCTCAGAGGCTCTGGGCACGAGAGAGACGCGTTCCTCTCTGCCGCTCTTCGTCCTTCGCAGCACTAACTGATCTCCGTCCACATTCGCCCACTTGAGCGTGCACACTTCGGTCAGCCTCAGGCCCGTGTAGCAAACAATCTACCATGTGCGGCTTCCCGAGGCGAGGCGTTCGTTTGGATGCATGACACCAACTGGCCGATCTGCTCACGGGTAAAGAAGGTGGCTTCTTTTTGTGGACTTCGGGGAAGAGCGATGTCATCGCAGGGGTTCCTGTTGATCCACCCCTGCTTGACCTGCCAATGCTTCGTTACGCCACCTCTCCTTGAGAGAAACGCAGCAACATCGCCGCCCTCTCGCAACACGGACGGTGTCCAATACTTCCGGGGCTGGGGGCTGGCTGCTGAAGGAGATCAAGCTTTGTGGCGCTGAGGGCGTCTTTGCGGCCAGGACTTGCGTTTGTCTTCACAGTTTCTTAATAGAGCTTCTGCCGACAGACTTCGCCTCGCGTCACCCTCGGTCGCTTTTGCGCCACGGCAAGTCCCTGCACATCTGCTTCTACCTGGTGCGCGTTCCGATGTTGGTTGGTCCTTGTACAAGTGGGGTCCAGCTCACGGCCCTCACCGATGAGCGCCTCGGCCAACATTGAGGCCACGTCGTGGAACGTCACCTTCTTGCCTTTGTCTTTTTGGCACCCTGGTTTAACGCGTTCGCTCAGGTTGCTGATACCGATTGCGTCGCTATACCCAACGCCGGTGAGTTCATTAGGCTCGATCACGCGACGAGACCCATTCAGCGGGAAGTCTTCCGCGGCAGGCCGGTGCCGGATGCGCGGAATGCTCCGCCCGCAGGCACGGTGGTGAGAGTCTATAGCACGCCTATGGAGCTAACCGGCGATTTCGACGGAGACGGCTCTTCTGAGACAGTACGTGCATTCACCGAGGTGGCAGGCCCAGGTGGTGCAAACCCGTGCCCGAATGGACCGAATGGCGATGGATGCCTCGACGGGGAGCGTATCGTGCAGCATCCTTTTTGGAGCAGCACGGGTGAATGGACGCTCCCGGCCGAATTCCCGACCGCGCGTTCGGAAGAACGCATATCTGCTCATGTACCCAGGAGCTTCGAAATTCGCTTCACGACAAGCGAAGCTGGATCCTACGCGTGGCACCCGTTTTCAAATGCCCCCGTTCCGAATCGAATGACAAGATATCCAATTGAAATCTGGGACATCGGGGACGTGCCGCCGGGCGCGTCCAATGATCCGAGTGACGATGTCCAAATGGCGCTCGTGGCGTTTTCAGATAACGGCGGCGACTGCAAGTTCGGATACGGTGAAGTAGAACTCGAATCCGACGTGTGGGTGTCTGACCGCCTATATGCCTACTATTTCCACCACGGGGTCACCTACGATGACTTTGACAATTGGCTGCGTAATGTTGGTATCCCCCTGGCTCTCGAGCTGAATAAGCCGCTCACGGGTGAGCGTCGATCTTGCGACGCGGGGAAGTCGGGACCTTTCGCCTGCAGCGGAGTCGATCTTCTCTCCTATCTGCCAGTCGGTCTTATGGGCACAGGCAGAATAACCGACCTCTGGGGATGGCAGGACCCCATTACAGGTAGAGAATACGCACTTGTTGCGGCGACCGACCAGTTTCCGATCATCGACGTGACTGACCCCGTCAACCCCTTCCTGGTGGGTCATGTTTTGGCAGATGCGCAGGACATCAAGGTTTATGCGGACCATTTGTTTGCTGCGGTCGACGCCAACCCCCCGGTGTCCATCTTTGATTTGACCCGACTTCGCTCAGAATCCGGTCCCCCTCAGGTGCTAGACGCCGATGCAACATATGAGGCATCTGCTCACAACCTTGCCATCAACGAAGAGACTGGATTTCTTTACCTAGGCGGTGCGCGGACGGCCTGCCCGGGGCTACATATGGTGGACATCCGAGAACCTCTGAATCCCACTTTTGTCGGATGTTTTGTGCCGCAAGAAATGATCGGTCGGAATGGGCAGGGGTACGTGCATGACGCGCAGTGCGTTGTCTATGATGGACCAGACGCTGACTACGCAGGTCGCGAGATCTGCTTTACCTCGAGCGAAACGCACATAACCATTGTGGATGTCGAGGACAAGACGGCACCGTCTTTGGTATCCTTCGCCACGTATCCCAACGCGGAATATGTCCATCAAGGATGGCTTACTGAGGACCACCGGTACTTCATTCAGGGCGACGAACTTGATGGTGTACACGGCGTCGGTACTCGCACCTACATCTGGGATGTCCGGAATCTGGATGATCCACAACTTCTGAGCATCTATGAGGGCACCACCCAGGCGACCGATCACAACCTGTACGTAAAAGGCCAATATGCCTACCAGGCAAACTACAGCTCAGGACTAAGGGTCCTGGACATCTCGAATATCGAATCACCACGTGAAGTCGCATTCTTCGACACCTATCCATTCGATGACAATGGAGGTTTCCGTGGGGCATGGACAGCGTATCCGTTTCTTGATAGCGGAAACATTCTCGTGAGCAGCCAAACAGAGGGGCTTTTTGTGCTGAGCCTACAATCCGGCGTCGCAGTCGAAGGCGATAACGGACTGCCGAACGTCTTCGCGTTATCTCAGAATTACCCCAACCCCTTCAACCTGGTTACAACGATATCGTATGCGCTTCCAAAGGCAGCCGATGTGACATTGACGGTCGTTGACCTTCTGGGTCGGGAGTTGGTGGAATCCGTCTCAGGCTCCCAGCCGGCGGGTCCCTACGAGATTACGTTCGACGCTTCGGGACTGCCTTCAGGCATCTATTTGTACCGTGTCCAGGCCGGGGACTACGTCGAGACGAAGCGGATGGTGGTGGTGAAATAACTCCCGGTCTCTTACCAATTACCATCAGCCCGCCTTGCGCTTGTGAGCCGGGCTGATCTGTATTGTAGAAGCGCTTGAACGCAACCAGTTATCACTCTTCGAGCCGCCACCGTCTTTCCGCCCCCGGTCATTGCTAGGATGGCCATGTGCCTGGCGACAACCGCATTTGTGAGAATGTCTACGTTGACGTCCCTACGGCCTATGAGTGTGCCGAGATGAATTCGATGGTGTTCCTCTCCACCAGTTAGAACTCTCTTGACTGTCAGTGCATGGGGTCGGATGACTTGTGATCCGGGTTTAACAGGGTACGATAATGGGGACATCGAGGTGAGCTTACTCTCGCTCGTGCAACCGAGAACAAGAACCGTCCCTTGCACCTGATCTCTCGACAGTGAAAGCACTGTGTCCAACATTTGGATTCCCTCCGCTGCCAACTCTTGTCCGGATTCTGCTGGCAGGAAAGGATTGAACCGTCCTAGTTCCACAATTCGTCCCCACGCAAGCACTGTGCGCGTGCCGTCTCCGTCTTGACTCGGTACCTTCATCCGGACGGAAACGATGTCACCGGTGCGAGCCCAGAAGTTTCTCAGGATGAATTGGAACTCGTTTGGTGACGTGTTCCCGACAACCGTTCCAATTTCGACTCCAGGCTGATGCTCCATAATGTTAGCTCTTCGGTCTAAAGAAGAAGTCCCTGCTACCAGCTAGCAGTTTTCGCTCCGCCCTCATGCTCTCTTGAATCTCCCACTTCTTCAGAGCCACGATATTGTCGTGCAATTACTGGACTAGACCGCCAGCAAATACATCCTCGTCAAAACGGACAGAGATTTTCAATCGCTTCGGCTAGTTTTTCTGGCCACGGTCAAGAACGGCTTTCCGCAGTGCCAGCGCCGCAGCCCTCCGCGCCTGACCGGACTGCCATGAGGAACAACCGTGAGAAGCTCGGAGACTAGTGAACCTTAGGTTTTCCGCCGCGAGCTCCCTCCGGTTGCTCGTTGCGGCGGCGGTTCCGGGAACTGACAAACACAAAAGAGCCCGGCCTGCAATTCGCAGGCCGGGCTCCAAAGGGTTTGCGTAGCGACGGACTATCTCACGAGCATCAGTCTACCCGTCTCGATGAAGTCACTGTCATCTCAGTCGTCAGCGTCGCCGCTCATGAACCCTACCCCGCCGAGGAATTTCCACGTGCCATCGGACCTCTTGAACACGTGAAGGCGGCGTTGTGACGGCTCCTCTCTCACTTTACCGTCGGGATCGGTGTGAACCCATATCGGCGTAAAGAAGACTAAAGCCACATCATCCTCAATGATTACTCGCCAAGGTCGAAACACAGACACCTGA
>JBFJQA010000230.1:0-4824 GCA_041616875.1 Nitrospiraceae bacterium
CGACCGTGGCCTTGGTCCCGGTCCCATTGACGACCACGTTTTCCAACATCTGATTGAGCGCGCGCACCGTTTCTGTCGACACAGGTCGTCGACGAACTCGCGGGCTCGCCTGAAAAACCACCCTTCCGCTGTCGGTCCGAATTTCCGAAACAAGAAATGGCTTCATCAGCCATCCGCCGTTCGCAATTGCGGACACAGCTGTCACCAGCTGAATGGGAGTTACGGCAACTTCCTGACCAATTGCCATGGAGGCAAGGGTACGTCGCCCCCATTCTGGCAGGGTCTTCACGAGACCGGCAGACTCGCCCGGCAAGTCAATTTCCGTCCGATCACCGAACCCAAAGGCCCTGAGGTAGTGGTAGAACTTCTCGGCTCCAAGGGCAAGGCCAGCCTTCACGGATCCCACATTGCTTGAGCGCTCAATGACCTGAGAAAACGTCATCCATCCCGATCGCTCGTGATCATGAATGACCGTCCTGGCCACGGTCATGCGCCCATTCTCTCCATAGACTAACGTTCGAGGAGTGAACACTTTTTCCTCAAGGACCGCCGCCGCAAGAACCGTTTTCAGCGTCGACCCTGGTTCATAGACATCGGTGACCGCACGGTTACGCCAACGAGCAGGAGACAAGCGGCGGCGAATATTCGGATCAAACCGGGGATTGACGGCCATGGCCAGCACGGCGCCTGAGCGAGGTTCCATAACGATGATGGTTCCCCTCTTAGCCCTAGAGTCTTTCACCGCCCTTTCGAGTTCTTTTTCCGCGGTATATTGAATAAACTCATCGATGGTGAGCGTTACGTTGTGGCCAGCAGTCGAGCTCTCAACTTTCGGCGCTTCTGGAAAAACCGTACGCCCGAGGGCATCCCGGTGAAGTACCACCACGTGCTTTTTCCCTCGCAAGTGGGATTCGTATCGACGCTCGAGGCCTTCCAGCCCCTGATTATCTACCCCAGCAAAACCCAAGACATGGGAGAGCAACGAACCTTTGGGATAGTAACGACGGCCCTCGAGCATCATACCAATGCCTTCGGGAGAGAGACGCTCCAACCGCCGGCCCTGCTCCGGGTCTAATTTACGAGCGAGCCACACGAAATTACGGTCCTGCTTGAGTTTCTTTTCGATTTCCCGCGGGCGGACTCGCAGAATGGGAGCAAGTGCTCGGGCGACTTTCCGAGGCTGGTCCAATTGTGCCGGAAGGCCAAAGACAGATGGCACATCGACATTCATGGCCAACACCTTGCCGTTTCGATCATAAATGGTACCCCTGGCTCCCTCCACAGTCACGACTTTTCGGTGTTGCCGATCGGCCCTACTCGATAATTCGGAAGCCTGAAGAATTTGCAAGTTGACGAGCCGAAAGAGCACGACAGCAAATCCAATGAGGAGAGCTGCTGAGGTGATGAAATGCCGTAGAGGCGAGCGGGTCACTGCCATTTAGGGCTTTCTCTTGATTAGATCATTCTTGGCCAAACGGACTTCACCTGTGAGCGGAGGCGGTTGTGACGGTGAGGCCCCGTCCAGTTTCACAAGAACGACTTGGCCTTGTTCGGGACGGACCATTCCCAGTCGCTCGGTCGCCACACGCGCAATGCGCTCCGGTGCGGTCAAGGTGGATGCCCTGACCTTTAATTCATCGTGTTCTCGCTCCAGCACTCGGTGCTTCGCTTCGAGTTGCTGGACACTGTATCCAAGCCGCACAAGATCAACCCGTTCCCAGACGTACAGAAGCAATAGGCCGAGCACCGCAAAGGCCGCCATCATCCTCATCAGTGTTCTCCTCTCGGAAGGCGTTCCGCCACACGCAGCTTTGCGCTACGTGCCCTCGGATTCTGATATTTTTCATGTTCCGATGGCACAACTGGTTTCTTAGTCAACACATGCAAGACAGGACTCGGTTCAGACGACAAGGCCTTAAAGGTCTGTTTAGCAATCCGGTCTTCCAGGGAGTGGAACGAAATCACGCACAGTCGACCGCCGTGGCTCAGGACCTCCGCCCCATCGCGCAGGGCGGCTTCCAAGGCCTCAAGTTCCTGATTGACGGCGATCCGAAGAGCTTGGAACGTGCGGGTGGCGCAGTGGATTCGACCGTGTCGATAAGACGCGGGAACCGCCCTGCGAATCACGGACACCAGGTCCAGGGTGGAGGTCAGGGGGTGACGCGTTCTGGTCTGGACAATTGCTCGGGCAATGCGGCGAGCATAGCGTTCTTCACCGAACCGATAAATCAAATCGGCGAGATCTCGCTCTGACAGTTGCTCCACGAGTTCCCTCGCGGTGCGCCCTTTTGACTGGTCCATTCTCATATCCAGAGGACCGTCCGAGAGAAAACTGAATCCACGGCGAGGCTGATCAAGTTGGGCAGAAGACGGACCAAGATCAAAGATAAGCCCGTCAACTTGAGGGAACGCTGCCATCGAGAGATGCTCCTTCACCGCACTAAAATTTCCCTTGATCAGAGAGACCCTCGATCCAAACATGGCAAGCCGCTGCCTCGTCTCTGCCAGCGCTTCCGCATCGCGATCGATTCCAATCAACAGTCCGTCTGGCGAGGTCAGTTGGAGGATCCGAACGGCCAATCCTCCATACCCCACCGTGCAGTCGACAAAATTCTTACCCGGTTCACAGCGTAGGAAGGAAAGGACTTCCTCGGCCAACACTGGAACGTGGAAATCATCTTTATTTTTCGGGCTGATACCATTATTACCCACTTCTTCCCACTTTTTGGCCGCAGTATACCTTTTGGAAAAGACTTGTCAACTAGAATCTCACGTTTTCGGAACATTTTTGAGAGATTAGGCCAGAGGCACCACAATGCCTGGCGTCACAGGGGAACCACCACCACAAGCTCTCACGATGGCCGGGTTCGGGTGGAGGGCTCAGAGACCTTCCGCGGCCACCGAAGAGGAATTCCGCCCCGACCTCCATGAACGTCTACGTCGATGAACTTGTTCAGACGCGAGCGTCGTCAACCTGACAGGAGGGATACCGGAAAACAGCATGAACACAGAGGGAAGAAGTCGTCAGGTCCGCAACCCTAGGGTCAGTTATGTTCTACAGTCACGCCCGCGTTACGGATAGAGGGTGTACAACATCCTAGGAAAGGGAATAGTTTCTCTCACGTGATCAAGCCCGGAGATCCAGGCGACGACACGCTCAATTCCCATACCGAACCCGGCATGAGGGACAGACCCAAATCGCCTGAGATCAAGATACCAATTAAACGATTCCTCAGGTAACTTATGGTCTCGGATGCGAGTCAATAATTTTTCGTACTCATGAATACGCTGTCCTCCCCCGATGATCTCCCCATATCCCTCCGGAGCGAGGACATCCATACAGAGGGCAAGCTCGGGTCTTTCCGGATCATTTTGCATATAAAAGGCCTTGATGGCCCCTGGGTAGCGATGCACGATAACCGGACGCTCAAAGGCACTGGCCAGCACTGTCTCTTCGTCACCGCCAAAGTCATCGCCCATCTGAATCGGGTTACCCTTCTGCCGCAGCAAGGTCACGGCCTCCTCATAGGTCAGTCGAGGAAACGGGGCCACGACCTGCTCCAGCTTCGCGGTATCCCGCTCAAGGATGCGAAGCTCCTTCGCGCAGACCTCAAGCACGCGTGTCACCACTTGTGTGACTAACCCCTCGGCCAAGTTCATCACATCGTGCAACTCTGCAAAGGCCACCTCTGGCTCTACCATCCAGAACTCCATGAGGTGTCGACGCGTCTTCGATTTCTCGGCGCGAAATGTCGGTCCGAAACAATACACCTTCCCCAACGCGGCGGCCGTCGCTTCGCTGTAGAGTTGGCCGCTCTGAGTTAAATATGCCTTTTGGTCAAAGTAGTCCGTTTGAAAGAGCGTGGTCGTACCCTCGCAGGCGTTCGGAGTGAAAATCGGGGCGTCCGCCAAGACAAAACCACGATCGTCAAAGAAATTACGGCAGGCGCGTATAATCTCATGCCGGATTCGAAGAATGGCTTGTTGTCGCGCGGATCGGAGCCAGAGATGTCGGTGTTCCATGAGAAACCCCACCCCATGCTCCTTCGGCTGAATAGGAAAGGGTTCTGCGAGATGGATCAGTTCGATTTGGGATACGTCAAGCTCGCAACCTCCCTGCGCGCGATTGTCCGATCTGACAGCCCCCGTGAGTATGAGGGATGACTCCTGAGTCAGCCCCGTACAGAGCGAAAACTGATTCTCCCCGACCGTGGCCTTGCTGACCACAGCCTGAAGGTCGCCGGTTCCGTCCCTCACGACCAGAAATTGAATTTTCCCGCTGGTCCGGCGAGTCCGCAGCCACACTCGAACAGTCACCTCTTGGCCTAGAGAGCCGGCGATATCCCTGATATACACAAAAGCCATAGTTTTTCATGCCTTAGAGTCTGTTAATGATCGACGAATCTATCTGAACGGAACCGGATTTTTCAAGGGTGCTCCCCCCCGTTTGGTGTACTTGATTTCAACTCAACCCATACCGGAGAATGCACACATGATACGTGTGCGAGAGCAAAGACACAGCTGCGCCGGCTGGCTATCAGCGCTGTTGGTGCTCATCTCAGTCAGCCCGTTGGAAAGCAGAGCGGTTGAGTTCAATCTCAACAACCCGCTCAATCCCCCAGCCCTAATTTATTGGTGTCCGAACCGAACCCCTGACCAGCAATATGCCGGCACCCCGGAGCCCGGTTGTAGATTACTACTTGAAGAGGAAGAGAAGCAAAAGGCTATTGAGAGACGGGACAAACTCGAAGAGAAACCGCTCAGGGTCCAGAGCATTGAAAGCGAGGCCTCCAGGTTTGCTCGGGAGTACAGAATGTTTTTGGA
>JBFJQA010000231.1:0-4812 GCA_041616875.1 Nitrospiraceae bacterium
GGGGACCGCGACGTTGCTCCACTTGATGCGGGAAGCGGGTGGGGATGTGATCGGGCTGGACTGGCGCGTGCCTCTCGATGAGGGTTGGAAGACCCTTGGGTTTGATGTCGCGGTCCAGGGAAATCTAGACCCCGTTGCGCTGTTTGGACCGCTGCATGAGATCGAACGGCGGGTCCAGGATATTTTGCGTCGCGCTGATGGTCGACCGGGACATATTTTCAATCTTGGCCATGGGATCTTGCCGCAAACTCCTGTCGACCATGTCGCCGCCGTTCCAGAACTTGTTCACAAACTTAGTCAACGGTAAGACGTGACAGACAGGCGGTGAGAGGCCATTGCCTCCGGGCAAAAGGTGTTTTGGGGACTTTCTCTCGCCTCTCCCTACGAAGCTGAACCTTGGAGACATGACAATGCCTGGGCAGCAAACACCGATTGCCGTGCTGTTGATGGCGATGGGCGGGCCAGACACCCTCGATAATGTCGAACCCTACCTGCTTGATGTCCGTGGTGGGCGTCCGACACCACCTGAGCTCATTGAAGAGATTCGTGAGCGGTATCGCGCGACGGGTGGAAAATCTCCGGTCCTGGAGATCACGCGTGATGTCGCCCGGCAACTCGAGCAGAGACTGAATGGGTCAGCCGGCCAAGGCTATCACGTCTACGTGGGATTCCGCCATTGGCACCCATATATCCAGGCGGCATACAAGGAACTTATGGACGCCCACCCCTCCCGGTTGATCGGATTGTGCATGGCGCCCCAATATTCCTCGCTCAGCGTCGGGGCCTATATGAAGAAAGTGGAAGAGGCCCGCGCAGCTCTGGGTGGGGAGTTTCCGATTAGTTATGTCAATAGCTGGCATCGACATCCCTTGTTAATTCAAGCCATCGTCGAGAATGTGTTGATCGGTTTCAACAAGTTCCCGCCCGATGTGCGACCGGGGGTTCCCATCATTTTTACTGCCCACAGTCTTCCCGAGCGAGTGCTCCTGGCCAAAGATCCCTATCCAGACGAGGTCCGCGGAACGATGGAGGCGGTGTGCCAACACCTCGGGTCCGTCACGACCCGCTTTGCCTACCAAAGCCAGGGCCGGTCTGGGGAGAAATGGCTGGGGCCGTCGGTGGAAGAGACCATTGAAGACTTGCATCGAGCAGGCCATCGTCATGTCTTGATTGCTCCGATTGGGTTTCTGTCGGACCACTTGGAAGTCCTGTACGATGTGGATATCGAGTTTAAGAAGCTGGCTGAATCCAAGAGCATGTACCTCGAGCGTATTCCGATGTTGAATGCCAGCCAACCGCTCATCGATACCCTGGCCTCCGTCCTGGAGGAGCATCAGGCGTCGTTGGCGCGGTAACATCTCCTCCCGTGACTGTGTCTGCTAAACAGGTCATCATCGTCGGTGGAGGCATCGCTGGGTTGGCGACGGCCTTTGCCCTTCAGGAAGAAGGGGAAAAAGCGGGCCTCCCGGTCGCCTGTACCCTTCTTGAAGCCGAGTCCTACTGGGGAGGGAAAATCGTCACCCACCGCGTGGACGAGTTGGTGATCGAAGCGGGCCCTGACTCGTTTCTTTCCCAGAAACCCTGGGCCCTGGAACTCTGCCAGAAACTAGGTTTGTCACAGGATCTCATCAATACGAATGAAACCCAGAAAAAAGCCTTTGTGTTTTCTCGCGGGCTCCTGCGCGAATTGCCCGAAGGTCTGGTCGTGATTGTTCCATCGAAGCTGGGACCATTCTTACGAAGTGGTCTACTGTCTGTGCCGGGAATGGCCCGTATGGCACTGGACCTCGTCCTGCCACGAAAGCAGGTGGTCGAGGACGAGTCGTTGGCTTCTTTTTTTACCCGGCGCTTTGGCCGAGAAGCCTTTGAGCGACTCATCGAGCCCTTGATGGCTGGGATCTACGCAGGCGATGCCGCTCAGATGAGTCTCCGGGCGACCTTTCCACGCTTTCTGGATCTGGAACAACAACACGGCAGTGTCATGCGCGGCATGCTGGGTGGGTCCAAGGCCCGGGCAGCGCCGCCGCCGGCAACTCCGCCAACCAGAACCCTCTTCGTGACCCTTCGAAACGGGTTGGCCGACCTCGTTCGGGCCTTGGTGCGCAGGATTGAGTCTAGCGGGGGTGTCCTACGATCCGGGCAACGGGTGACAGCACTCCGAGTGGGGTCTCGTGCCGATTTGCCACGGCGGTATGAATTGTTCCTTGACTCAGGGGAGACCGTTGCCGCCGATGCCGTCGTGCTCGCCACGCCAGCTTACACGACAGCCGAGTGCATCCGTCCACTGGCAGGTAAGGTCGCTGACCTCTTGGAGAACATTCCCTATGCCTCCACCGCAACCGTCTCCCTGGCTTATGACAGAGACAAGGTTCGGCCGTCCGTGCAAGGGTTCGGATTCGTCGTGCCTCGCATCGAACAACGCCACCTGCTTGCAGCCACGTGGACGTCCCAGAAGTGGGCCCACCGTGCACCACCTTCCCAACTGCTCGTTCGGTCCTATGTGGGTGGCGTCGGCCGGGAAGAGATTCTCACTGAAGACGACGACTCTCTACTGCGCCTCGTTCGCCATGAGCTACAAGGCTTGGCAGGCATCACGGGTGAGCCGCTCTATGTTGAGGTCAACCGATGGATGCGGGGCATGCCGCAATATACGATTGGCCATCTGGATCGACTGGCAGAGGTCGAAAACGGGCTAGCCCAGCACCCGGGTCTCTATGTGACTGGGGCTGCCTATCGCGGAGTCGGTATCCCTGATTGTGTCAGGGACGGGACCCACACGGCCGGCAGGGTCGTTCGCTATCTCGCCGAAGGGCGCTCGTGAACGCCGACCGGGATGCTCCCCCACCTTGCGAAACCGTGAGGCTAAATTTATAGTATGAGGCTGATTGTGCGGAACCTGGTCGTTGGTGGAATCCTTAGATTGAACGCGAGGGGGGTATGACGGCGTTATTGTGGTGTGTTGTTCTTGTCGCCTTCGCTCTGGCTGCTTTTGCTGTCCGGCGATCATCACGGCTTCAAAAGGAACTCAACAAATTGAAGCACGACCATTTTCATGCCAGCGGCCGCCTCAAACGCATCCCAGAGGAAATTCGTGAAACCGTGCAGCCGCTCCGCGTTCAGTTGGCGAAGGTCGCATCAGGAGGAACGGTGCCACGGGAGATGATTCTGAATGGCCGCCTCTATCAAGACGTCACGGCGCTGGAAGCTCAGCACATGCTGGACGGGGAGGGACTCGACGGAACCGGTGACATTCTCCTCATCGATGTTCGCTCCCCCAAGGAGCACGCCATTCGACGGATACCTCGTGCGAAACTTGTCCCCTTTGAGGAGTTGGATACTCGATACAGGGAGGAGATCCCCGAGAACGCGTCCAAGGTGTTTGTGTATTGTATGGGCGGTGAGCGAAGTCGCATGGCCTGCGATTTCTTGAGCCAGAAGGGGTACACGAACCTGTACAACATTCGTGATGGTCTTCAAGCATGGCGAGGAGCGTTCGAGGGGGAAGAGCCCGTGTCCTTGATCCAAATTGACCGTACGTTTTCCTCGCGTACAGATTAATGACTGCCGATGGATGATCGAGTCACCATTTTAAATGTGAACGGGCCGTACCGCGAACCGCGCGAACCGGTCTTTTCCTATGATTATTCGATCCAGCGACCGACGTGGCCCACTGCCAATGGCGTCCGCATCAAGGTCTCGATACCTGAAGAATTGGACTATCTCAGGGTCAAGATTCTTGGAGTGGACGGGGGAACGCCGGGACAACAATTGATTCTCTCGCGGGCCCTGACCCGCCGAATCGCCGATCAGAAATTTCTGATCGCCGAGGAGGCTGGTATGTTTTCCAGTCGGTTGGATGTGATGGTAGAGCCCTTCACGGGTGCCTGGGAGCATCTGTTTCCGAAACTGGAAACGTGGATGAAAGAATCCCAAGCAGTCCTACGCCAAGAGATCCGAGAACGTATTGGCCTCTGAGGTCCCCGTTCCGCCCACCGTCCCTTCAGCGGAGATGTATTCCTTCCTTACGCGGGTTGTCCCACGGCAGTCACATACAGCAGATAGAAAACAGGCCTCTGTCCGAAGCGAAGAGGGGTACGGGACCAATCTCTGAAGAGCCGGGAATGGGTGAGCGAGCCCTAGAACAGGGACTGGTAGTGCTTGGAATGAACTCCCGATTCGTCGGCAAATCCCAATGAGGCACGGTCCGGGCGCCCTCGGTCATTCAAATCTATGCGATAGTGGCCCCGTACCTTTTCCATAGCTTCTTCAAAGGGTATGGCCTGTGGGTAGAGGTGCCCAGGAGCGTGGGCTCCTCGTGCGAGGACAGCGACAGCTTCCTTAGCCGCATACTTTCGGTCAGAAAACACGAAGATCTCCGCGACCGCATGATTCCCAAGCTGATGTTCTGGGGTGGTAGCCGGGAGGAGAGTTGAGAGTGTGTTATCCAAGCGGGCGGTGCGAAAACGGAGGAGTAATCCCATGACTTGGCTATCCGTGGCTTGCGGTGGAACCACAATGGTGACGAGGTTCAGCTCGGGAAGGGCAGCTTGTACCCGAAACATCACGGGCGTGTCCTCCACGGACTGTATCAATGAGGTGGGGGGTGGTTTGCTGGTGGTCGCTCGTTTGTTCTGGGAGCTTGGGATATAGAGCCAGAGCAAGAACCACAAGCCGAGGATGACGACGATGACCACGACGAAGGGATGCGTTCCCGCTCGTTTCCCCTCCTCGTAAGGTGTCTCCTCCGTGGCCTGGTCGGCTCGAGTGTCTCTAGAAGGTGAGCCTTCTTGCGAGGAATCGGTCATAGACTAC
>JBFJQA010000232.1:0-4791 GCA_041616875.1 Nitrospiraceae bacterium
CAAGAACAGGAAGATGACTAGGGAGGGGAACAGGTAGGGGAGGATGAACTTTGGCATATCGTCATCTTACTTCTTCCGTTTCGTATTGCCAAACGGCAATCGATTTTTCGACAGCGTGATTTCAGACGGTTTACAGGCCTGCCCTGTGTTGTTAGGATTGGGTCCATGGCCGCCATGACAAAATTGCTCTGGGCTCTCGTGGCAGCTGGCTGTGCCCTTGCCCTCGGGTTTATAGCCGGGGTCTTCAATCCAGGCGAGAAGGTGAACGCCCTCTGGTTGGTCGTCGCGGCGACTTGTTTTTACGCCCTGGCCTTCAGATTTTACGGACGGTTTCTTTCTCGACGGGTCATGGAGCTCAATGATCAGCGTGTGACTCCTGCCCATCGCCTCCATGACGGGACGAATTATTATCCTGCGAATAAGTATATTCTCTTCGGCCATCATTTTGCGGCTATTGCCGGCGCTGGCCCTCTGCTTGGCCCCGTTCTGGCGGCCCAATTCGGATTCTTGCCCGGGTTCCTGTGGATCGTGATTGGTGCGGTTCTCGCTGGTGCCGTCCAAGACTTCGTCATCCTGGTTGCCTCCATGCGCCGCAATGGTCGGTCTCTTCCGGAAATTGCCCATGACGAGATCGGCAAGATTACCGGCATGGCGACTGCGGTGGCGGTGTTGTTCATTGTGGTCGTGGCGCTGGCGGGGTTAGGTATGGCGGTGGTCAATGCCCTGCATAGAAATGCTTGGGGAACGTTTACCATTGCGATGACCATTCCGATCGCCTGTTTCATGGGATTCTATCTCCAAAAGATTCGACCCGGGAGGGTCGCGGAGGTCACGGTGCTTGGCGTGGCGCTCTTGTTGATTGCGGTCACCCTCGGGCGAGTCGTCGCCCTGTCCGACTTCGCCACCTGGTTTCACTTCGATCGTCCTGCGTTGGTCTGGCTTCTGGGGGGCTATGGTTTCTTGGCCTCCGTCTTGCCGATGTGGGTGCTCTTAGTCCCGAGGGATTATCTGTCCACCTTCATGAAGCTAGGGGTGGTGGTCCTCCTTGCTGTCGGTGTTGTCGTCCTGGCTCCGCCGATTGAAATGCCGAGGGTGACAACCTTCATTCATGGAGGGGGCCCCATCATTCCCGGAACGATCTTTCCCTTCCTCTTTATTACGATCGCCTGCGGAGCGGTCTCTGGGTTTCATTCTCTTGTCTCTTCAGGCACCACTCCCAAGATGATCGCCAGAGAGTCCCAGGCGATTGTAGGCTATGGAGCGATGTTGATGGAAAGCTTCGTGGGGGTGATTGCGCTCATTGCGGCCTCTGTCTTAATACCAGGAGACTATCTCGCGATTAACACGAGACTTTCGTTTGAGACCCTGACCGCGATGGGGTTTCCCGTCGAGCGAATTCAGGAGTTATCCCGCTTGGTGGAAGTAGACTTGGCAGGAAGACCCGGGGGCGCCGTGTCTTTGGCGGTAGGAATGGCATCGATCTTCTCGGCTCTGCCCGGCATGGCTGGGTTGATGGCCTATTGGTACCAATTTGCGCTGTTGTTCGAGGCCTTATTCATTCTGACGACCATTGATGCGGGCACCCGGGTTGCCCGCTATCTAGTGCAGGAGTTGAGTGGCAGGCTGTATGCGCCGCTGCGTGAGATCAATTGGTGGCCGGGTGTCATGGTGACCAGTGGCCTGGTGGTCTTCGCCTGGGGATATTTGATCGCGACCGGGACTGTGTCCACGATTTGGCCGATGTTTGGCGCCGCGAACCAACTCCTAGGCACCCTGGCTCTTTGCGTGGGCACCACGATTCTCATTAAGATGGGGAAGGCGCGCTACCTATGGGTGACGGCGGCCCCAATGGTTTTTGTGGGAGCGATCACCCTCACTGGGTCTTACGAACTGTTTGTTCTGTTCATGGAGAAGGCTGCGGCGGATGGAACGAGTCGTGCGTTCACCCTGTACCTTGATGCTCTTCTCGTCGCAGTAGTCGCCCTCCTGGCCTTGATTGTGTTGATTGACAGCGCGCGCCAATGGTATGGCTTCCTCGTTCAAGGGCGGCCATTCACGAGCAGTGAGATCTTAGGGCTAGGAGAAGCGGCTCCTGGCCTCGCCGCTGGGAAAGACAGCATGAACCTACCCGGCGGACGATGCTGCTAAGATCCGCGGTTGCGTGGGGCGATCTCGTGTCATCCTTATCGCCCTGTTACCCATACCCGAGTTGAGAGTTCTACGATGCCTGATCTAAACTCCTTTGATGTCGTCTCACAGGTAGACATGCAGGAAGTGAAGAACGCGGTGGATCAAACGCTGAAGGAGATCCGACAGCGTTTCGATTTCAAGCATTCGAAAACGGACATTACGCTCAACGAGAAAGACAAGGAGCTCACGATTGTGTCAGACGACGAGTATAAGCTGAAGGCGGTCATCGACATTCTGCAGGCAAAATGCGTGAAACGGAATGTCTCCCTCAAAGCCTTGCTGTACGGCAAAGTAGAACCGGCTCTAGCCGGCACGGTGCGGCAGGTGGTAACGATACAAAGCGGGCTTGTTAGCGAAAAGGCGAAGGATATCTCAAAGGCAATTCGAGATTCTAAGCTCAAAGTCCAGGCCCAGATTCAGGGAGAGCAGATTCGCGTGCAAAGTAAGAGCAAAAATGACCTGCAAGCCGTCATCGCCCTGCTCAAGCAGAAAGACTTCGGAGTGGATCTGCAGTTTGTCAATTACCGCTAGATGCCCCTCTCGACCCGATTTGCGATTCTATTTCCTGTCACGCTGATGAAGGCTGGACTCGGATTGCGACACGTTCGGAGCCTCCTGCGCGGGGTGCCGTTCCTCTGTCTTCTCGTCTCCCTTGCCATTTCGGCCTGTGGTCGGAGCAGTGCTGTCGTGGTGATTGTCCCTCATCCCACGAAACCTCATATCCTGTATGTGGCCACCAATGAGTACATTTATAAATCTCGTGACCATGGGAAGACATGGGAAAACATATCCGAACACTTGAGCCATTCTCGCGTGATCTCCATGGCGATTGATCCCACGTATCCTGCTACCGTCTACGCTGGTACCAAGGGAGATGCCGTGTATAAGAGCTTTGACGGTGGCCAGCGCTGGGTCTCCAAGCGAAACGGATTGGATGATGTGACGATCTCCTCCGTCGTGAATCAGTTCGCGTTTGACCCCTCCGAAAGCAGACGAATGTTTGTGGCCACCACAATGGGGATCTTTGAGACACGGGATGGAGGTGATTCCTGGCATAAGCGAATGGAGGGGATGAAGGAAGTCCTGATGGTGGTGACGCTGACCGTCGATCCTTCCAACCCAGAGATCATGTACGCCGGAACGAGTGGGGGGGTGTACAAATCACATGACCGCGCTGCTCACTGGGGAAAAGCCAACAATGGATTAGTCCCCGCCACTCTGGTGAAGTCCTCGCGAGCGCTTGGCGTGACCGTTATCCAGGTTGATCCTCATGATTCTGCAACGGTGTATTCGGCAACGATGAACGGCCTGTATAAGTCGACTGATCATGCTGAGTCCTGGACTCGAATTGGTGCATCACTGCCAGACCAAATGATCAGCGCCATGGTGTTGGATCGGACCCGCACAAATGTGCTGTACGTGGCGAGTCGTGCGGGAGTGCACGAGAGTTCGGACGGCGGCGTAGCCTGGAAACCCAAGAACGTAGGGTTCGCCAGTCTGAACATTCGGTCCCTTGTTCAGAGTCCGACTCATGCAGGGACGCTGTATGCGGGGACCAACGGCAGTGGCCTCTATCGAAGCCGTGATTCGGGGGGATATTGGGAGCGGGTTCCCCTTGTCTCAGGTCAGAGAGAGCCGGAATCGAATCCCTGAATTCAAATGCTTCATGCTCAGCCGGTAATGATTCACCGGCCCTCCCCTTGGAGGTCGGACTCTGGAATCGATGCTAGCCTAATTTGCTGGGTTTTGGGCATTTAAAGAGGAGTCGCCGATCTTGGGTCCTACGCGTACTGGGGTCGTTGAGCGCCCTGTTGGTCCGGTTTCTGCCCCGATCTCAAAGCCGATCCAAGTGGGCAAGTCTGCCGGAGGAGTATTTCCGCCTCCGAGTGATGTTCCATAGCGCGTGGGCAGAGTGGTATCTTCGGTGCCTAGGCCAAATCTAAAGCGAAGATCTACTTGCTGATCGCTCTCTGGTGATACGACATAGCCGATGTCTGGTCCGAACGTGTTTGGGAGCGTATTGTCCTCAATCCTTATACCAATCCTGTTGCTCAGGGTCGTGTCCTCAATTTCAAGCCCGGTAGGGGCCGCTTCCGGTGGGGCCATGGCCCGGAATTCCCTGGCAAGTGATGCCTGCTCCTCCTGGATTCTTCCACGTTCTACGCCCGCCGTTTGATAATCCAGATCTTGCAGCCTCTCCCTTGCCTCGGCGAGCTGTTGAAGTCTGGATTTGAGTCGGCGTAGATCGTCTCGTGCTATTGCCACTGTTCGAATGATCTGGCTCGTTGTAAATCCCCTGCACTCCGACGTACAACTCGCATACACCGCGTTGATCAGACCGGTTTCCTGTATGGCCAGCAGAAGATCCACCGCCCGCTCCTCCAGGGACACAACCTCATCCACCGCGTCGATGCGGCTAGCGCAACACTCCAAAAACTTGCGGTACTCCCGAGCAAACCTGGAGACCTCGCGTTCGATGTTCTGGACCCTGAGCGGTTTCTCGTCGAGTCTCTTCCGTCTCTCAATAGCCTTTTGCTTCTCTCCTTCTTCAAGTAGTAATCTACAACCGGGCTCCGGGGTGCCGGCATATTGCTGGTCAGG
>JBFJQA010000233.1:0-4782 GCA_041616875.1 Nitrospiraceae bacterium
CCATCATTCATCCACATGGGAGCGTTCGACAACATGGCGCGAGGCTATATGATTGCCGACGCCGTCACGATTTTCGGGACTTATGACATTGTGATGGGAGAATGCGATCGGTAAGCACACAAGCCCTGAAATGTAACCCGTAGCTCATATGGAGTGAGCGCAAGCCAACAGATGGCCTGCGTTACCCGTCCACAAACAAGGACACGGAACCCAGTATGGCCCTAAAACCAGTCACCACCCCTGACGCCGAGGTCCCCACCATCGACCTATCGATCGATGGTCACACGGTGAAAGCTAAAGACGGGGTCTCCCTCTATGATGTCATTTCGAGTACGGGCAAGATCGTACCGGCCATGTGCTATCACTATACCTTTGATCCCTTCGGCTCTTGCGGAATGTGCCTGGTCATGGTGGAAGGGAAAAAGGCGCCGGTTCGATCCTGTACGGCCAAGGCCACGGCTGGAATGATCGTCAGGACCGAAGGTGAGGATTTGTTCCTAGCCCGAAAGAAGGCTGTCGAAAAGCATTTATCGGTCCATCCCCTCGATTGCCCCGTGTGCGACGCTGATGGACACTGCGAGCTGCAGGACATGGCCTTCCAGCATCAGGTCACTCAATTAGCAAACGCCAAACAAAAGTTGATCCCAGAGGATACCCGAAGCCTGGTGTTGGACTTCAATATGAATCGGTGCATTGCCTGTGGGGAGTGCATCAATATCTGCAAAGATGTGCTGATGATCGATGCCCTACAGTTCATGAAGAAGGGGGGCTTCACGCAGGTAGTCGCCAAGGGGGATCAAGCCCTCTCCTGCGAGTTTTGTGGCGATTGCTTGGCGGTGTGCCCCGTGGGAGCGATCACCAACAAGTACTCAAAATATCTCTACAAGCCCTGGCAGCTGAAAAAGACGACGACAACCTGCAATTACTGCGGGGATGGCTGCCAGATGTTCGTTGAGACCAAGGATACTGAGGTGATCCGCGTGACGTCGCCACTCTCCTGGAAAAGTAAATGGGGAGACCGCGCAGAGACCGCCAAGGGTCATGGTGGCATTTGCGTACGGGGGCGCTTTGGATTTCAGTATATCGACAGCAAGGACCGACTTCGGCAACCCTTGAAAAGGCAGGACCATCGATTGGTTGAAGTCCCGTGGCTGGAAGCCGTGCAGAGTATTGTCGACCGTTTAACGGAGATCAAGACTGCCTTTGGGCCACAGGCCATTGCCGGAGTGATCACCGCCCGTTGTACCAATGAAGAGCTCTACTTGTTCCAGAAACTCATGCGCGCCGCCATCGGGACTAACCGACTCGACAGCAGCACGCGCTATGGACACATTAATTTTGTCCGTGCGATGCAAGAGGCCTTAGGTTTCGGAAGGACGACTAATAGTTGGGAGGACTTCACGAAGGCCAAGGCTATCCTCCTCGTAGGCTCTAACCTGACGGAAACCAATCCCTTAACGGCAGTTCGGGTCAAAGAGGCCATCCGTGTCTACAAGGCGCAGGTGATCGTGGTGGACTCTGCGCAAACCAACATGGCCCAGTTAGCCTCGCACCCATTGATGGTGAAGCCCGGGACTGAAGGGATTTTGATCCAGGGGCTTGTCAAGTCGGTGATCGAACAGGACCTGGTTGATACGGAAACCACAGCAAAGCACCCTGACGCCTTCCATGCCCTCAAGCGCGCCGTGGCGAACTGCTCGCTGGAGGCCATCGCTGCCCTCACAGGGGTCTCCGAGGAGCAAATCAAAGAGGTGGCTGCGATCTTCGCTGAAACTCCACGCTCGGTGATCATCTGTGGAGAGGGCGTGGTTCGTCGGCCCGATGGCTACAGACACGTTCTCGATCTCGTCGACTTGGCCTGGATTACCGGCAAACTGGGCCGACCTGGGTGTGGGGTCAATACGGTCACCGAAGAAGTTAACGAACAGGGTGCGGCGGATATGGGAGCTGTGCCTGAGTATCTTCCTGGCCAAGCCAGGTTTGATGACGAAGGCGCGCGATCGAAGTTTTCCAAGGCATGGAACGTGGCGCTCCCCCCCACCGGTGACCAGGTCTCATTGATGCAGATTCTCAAGAAATGTCATGCGGGTGAGATCAAGGCCCTCTACGTCATCGGCGAAAACCCCTTGGCTACGCTACCCGCCCACTTGGAGGTGAAAGCGGCCTTGGAGCGAGTTGAACTCCTCATCTGCCAAGACCCTTTCTTGACTGACACTGGCCGTCTCGCTCACTTTGTGCTACCAGCTTGCACCTATGCCGAAAAGGACGGGACCTTCACCAATTTGGAAGGCAAAGTGCTTCGCATCCGTCAGACCATGGATCCTATTGGCGAAAGCGTTCCCGACTGGCACATCATGACCGCGATTGCAAACGGACTCGGCTACCCCCTTGAGTATGAATCGCAGCAAGACATCCAAGACGAGATCATGAAACTCCTCCCTGGATATTACAATTTGGGACACCCCAAGAAGGTCATGCCCGACCCGGATGCTTACCTTGCAAATGGATATTCAACAGAGGTCGGGCTACGCTATCAAACCCTCTCGAAAGACTTTGGGTCATTGGGCATGGTAGCGGAGGATGGAGGTCCTTTCGGCCTCATGATGGGCCAGCTTCTGCCCCACTCGGGAAAGCTTTCAACCCAGGCCTCGGGACTCATTCAAATATCCCCCAACACGGGACACCTCCATCTTAACGTGCAGGACATGAACCGAATGGGCCTCGCCAATGATGATCAGGTCCGAATCACCTCTGCCAAAGGATCGTTGGTGCTTCGCGTCAAGTCTGAGATATCGGTTCTCCCGGGCTCCTGCTTTTTCCCTGAGCACTTTAATGAGCCTCCTGTGAAGGATTTGATGCCGGTGGAGGTGGATCTGAAAACGAGCGTCCCTTATTTCAAACTAGCAATGGTGACCATCGAAAAGGTATAAGGGAGGCTCCGCGGCCTCGCGGTGTTTAGGTTTGATCCCCCAAGGGGAAGGGAATGAGCGTGAACGTGTTCGCCAAAAAGTTTCTGGATGCGGTGATGTTCCGCGAGATCTGGGAGGCGATGAAAGTCACCTTCAAGCACATGTTTCACCGCCCCATTACCTTCCAATACCCACGCGAAGAGCGGACTCTTCCCGATACGCATCGCGGCGCCCTTGGGCTGCTCCGCTACGAGGATGGAGCGGAGCGGTGTGTCGGATGCGACCTCTGCGAAGTGGCCTGCCCCTCTCATTGCATCAAGGTCGTGAGCGAGGAGGACAAATCTCTACCGCTGCAGCGCTACGCGACAGAATTCTACATTGACATCACCAAATGTGTGTTTTGTGGCTATTGCGTGGAGGCCTGCCCGGTGAACGCCTTGGCGATGACCAAGATGTACGAATACTCCACCCACGACAAGCGCCAACTTCTCTTTGACAAACAACGTCTTTACGAAATCGGTGAACGTCATCTCGAGGACGCGAAGAAATACCTGTACGCTCATAATCAGGAAAAGGACGATCAAGCGAGCCACGATTATCGCTATTTTTTTCCGGAACCCGTCGCCAAAACGAAATCCTAGCCCTCATGGTCCTCTTCCTCTTTGCCTATTTCTCACTGGTTAGCATTGTAGCGGGGGTTCTCACTGTTGGGCTGAAGAACCCTGTACATTGCGGCTTGGCGCTGCTCGCCTTATTACTCCACGTGTCCGGGCTTTTCCTCCTTCTCAACGCCGAGTTCATCTGGGCCGTACAAGTCATCGTGTACGCGGGCGCGATCCTGGTTCTGTACTTGTTTGTGTTGATGTTGCTGAATCTCAAAACGGCTGAAGGCTATCTACATCGTCGATTTGTCTTTTTCCTGATCCCTGCAGTACTTGGCGGGGGATACTTGCTCGCCCTTCTGGCCAAGTCCTCTTACTCAGGTGTCAAGGGTGATGCTCCAGCGGATATGATTGTCACCAGCGGCGGCACCTTCTCGATCGGAATCAAAATGTTCAGCGAATATTTACTGCAATTTGAAATTATCGGCGTGTTCTTACTCGGAGCCATCATCGGAGCCATTGTTTTGGCGAAAACGCCACGCACAGCTGATGGAGACAGGCCTGATGCCTAAGGCATCACGTATGACGGGCCTGAGCTTCATCTCACGGAGTATTGACGACTCCTTCACTATCACCCATCACTCATAACGGAAATCATGGTTCCTGTTTCTGCATATGTAGCCGTCAGTGCGATCCTATTCACCACCGGCCTCATCGGTGTCATGATTCGCCGCAATTTCATCATCGTGCTGATGGCGGTGGAAATCATGCTGAATGCGGCAAATATTAATCTTGTTGCGTTTTCCTACTACCTCGAGTCGGTGGCCGGTCAGATCGTTGCCCTGTTCATCATCGCTATTGCCGCAGGCGAAGCCGCCGTCGGACTGGCCATTATTATTGTTGTGTTTCGGGGCAAGATTTCCACCAATGTCGATGAAATGAACCTGTTGAAGTGGTAACGTGATCGACCTGCTCGTTCTGCTCATCCCAGTCTTCCCTCTCGTCGCCGTGCTCCTCAACGGCCTCTTTGGAAAGCGCTATTCCCATAACACCGCACACCGTCTGGCCTGGGGATCGGTCGGCCTCTCCTTTCTTTGCTCCATCGGGGTCTTTCTGGACGCTCTCGGCCAGAACGCCAGTCGTGAGGTGGTCGTCTATCGTTGGATTTTTGGGGATCAACTCACCATCAACCTCGCCTTCCTGATCGATCCCTTAACCTGCATCATGCTTCTGGTCGTCACGGGTGTAGGCTTCCTCATCCACCTGTACTC
>JBFJQA010000234.1:0-4757 GCA_041616875.1 Nitrospiraceae bacterium
ACGTCTTAGCTCAACAACGAGTCGATTCGATACAAATTCGAGTTATTCCATAACCGTACGGCCCTTTGAACCTTCCTGAGCTCTAACAGGCCTGTCCACCCCGACAGAAAAGTCCTCTCACCCATGCAGACCACTCGTAATACTGTAGAGGCGATGAAGGGAACCAGAGACAGGTCAGAGAAGAAGGACAAGGGGCAACACCGGCTAGATATCGAGGATGTGAAGAACCCTGCCACCAGGATGAACACCTAATTTAAGACTTGCCCACCAGAAAGCAGATCGGCTACAACACAACTCCGCGATATAACAGCTTGCCGGAGTGGCGGAATTGGCAGACGCAAGGGACTTAAAATCCCTCGGACTCACAAGGTCCGTACCGGTTCGATCCCGGTCTCCGGCACCATACATCGTTGCCTCCGCCCTCTTTCAGCTTTCTGGCTGCCGCAGGTGGTGTATCGCATGAGATGTGAGTGTCACGGTGGGCGGCGCCGTAGACAAAGGGGCGAACACGCTCGTGTTATTCGTGGCGGATACGGGGAGGGGATTATCTCCCGAGATGCGCGACAGTCTGTTCAAGAAACACGTGGTGAGCCAGAAACCTGGTGGAACAGGGCTCGGCACGAAAATCGTCAAGGATGCGGTGGAGGCTCACCAGGGGTCGATCACCGTGGACAGCGAGGAAGGCGTTGGGACGAAGATCCAGGTTCGTCTCCCGATCATCCATCCAAGTTAACGGCGGGACTTTAGTCTATTTCCCTGCCCAATTCGCAGGAAGGTGCAACTGGTGTCACATGTGCGGGGTATCCAAGTGGGGCTGCTTTTCAGAAGGCGGTGCGGATCGGGGTGATGTATTCAGAATCGAACGACCGGACGACCTCCTGACAGTGTTCTTTCAAGTGCTCCTGGGAACTATAGTCTAGAGCGGGGTCTTCAAAATAGTAGCGGGCCAGGACAGTCGGAACCTCTTCACGAAGACGTCGAGCCTCGGTGAGGATGGCCAGGCCAGTTGATTGACCAGATGAGTCCTCGAACGTAAGACTGGTTATGGCGAGGACAAAGTTGGGATGTTTTTTGACAAGAGAGATTCCGGCCACTTGGCGAAGTTCGCTGGTCAGGCAACGTTGAAACCGGTCCGAAAAGTCGTCCCCCGAGGTGACATCTACCCGAACGGAGATGTTCGGTGATGCGGCATGTACTTCCTGAGGGAAAGAAGCCAGACCTAACACGAACAGACCACAGAGGCTCACGAGCTTTGAGATAGGTAAATAGTTGAGCATTTTCACCTTCCTTGCCCCTTGTAATCCCGCTCGCCCTGCCTGCCTCATACGGCGGCAGGAGCGGAGGAGAGGGTGTTCAGTACGTCGGTGTTCTAGACCTCTGTCTGGTTTGAATTCAGTTCCTCTTCCTGAGGTTGACCTCGCTCCAGACCAGCCTCATCTTCACGGCCTTCCCCGGTGTCTACTTTTGGTAGCAGCTGATCTTCCCACAAGAGTGTCCCCGTTTCCGCCTCAAAGGTGCGGACCCGCACCGAGAAATTCCGCTCGCTGAACGCTCCCTGTTCCAAGACAGGCGGGACGGTTTGCTGTGTGGCCTTCCCTCGATTCGTCAGAAATTCATCCTCCCAGACGAGTTGCCCCGTGCGGGTATCGATTGCACGAACGTGATAGGTAGATTTGGATTGCAGTTGAGATGGGATTTCCGGACGAGGAGCGGCAATTCTCTGTTCCAGGCTTGTTTTGAAGGCGGCTGCGCGTCCCTCTTGGCTATTGCTGCGATTGAGTTCGTCTTCCCAAAGAAGGTCACCAGTCACAGCGTCATAGGCCCTGACCAAAAGGCTCAAATCTCCGTCCGCATTGAGACCGCTTCCTACCGCATAGATGCGCCCGCCCCCTTTTTCAAGGCTGGAGGCCGTCTCTTCGTCGATTGTCAGGGCAAACTCATCCTCGGAAATGACTTCACCTGTATGGGCGTCGTATGACCGTATCAGAAAAGAGGAGGTGTCCGCTGTTCTGACTCCCAAACCAGCCGTCACAATCCGGTCGTCTCCCAAGTCCTGCCCGTTGACCACAGTCTGACCCAAATCATGGTGTGGACCTGTCTGGGGTTGGTAGGGTGGAAATCCTCCGGCTGCGGCTATTCCTTGCCCCTGGGTGAGAAGACTGCCAGTGAGAAGAAGGATGCCGATGATCACGATACCTTCCGCCCGGTGTGCTTTTTCCACCTTCGTAAGTCTTCGCCAGTGACGCTTGAGTATGACAGCCATGATGGGTGCTCCCTTTTCCAGTGTGACAAGAATTTCAGTGTGCGCTCACTCACCCGTATTGCGTTAGGACAGTACATTCCCCTTCGGGAGGACGGGGCTTCCCACACACGAGTGGAGGGCCGGCGTCCTGGAAGCAGGAGAACCCCCGCGGATGACAAAGAATGTGGCTGCGCATAGGCTCAAGGTTCCTCAAGGATCTCACGAAATGGAGGGGGGCAAATGGGTTCTGGTTAGTCGATGGTCAAGCCACCAAGCCCACAAGGGCAACAGGAAGAAGGAGCCTGGTAGCAGAATGAGGATGAGGGCGAGACCATGAAGGCTGGGAGGGAGTTCTCTGACAAGAGTGACCATTTTCTTTACGTCGCCCTTAAGATGAAAGCCACAAGATTTCTTCATGGCGCTGTCCCCCCTAGAAATCCTTGCCGAAAATACCCTGGTCTCTTTGTACGTTTCTTAGGGCCAGACGGTAAATACCGCATAGGTCAAGGAAGGCACCCCTAAGGGGGGGATGAATGCCCGGCCTGAACGGCCTTTTCGCGCATGGGGACCCGTGTCGCCTGTTAACAGGCAGGATAGGCCTTCAACCCAATTGCCCCCATGAGGGACATACGCGGCTCCGAGCGGTCAGCTCTGCAGGGACTCATGAGCAAATACGGCTACGGGGGAGGGATCTGCCCCAGACTGAATATGATCCTTCACGGATCGGTCCGGGGGTCACTGTAGGTATGTGGCTGGTCCTGGATTCGGCGGAAGCGAGGGAAACCCGCATCGACTCGTTGCGCCATGTTTGGCTGAGCCGACCGATATTGAAATAAAAAGGGGTCTGATGCGACAACCCACCCAGCGGTAGGCCTTCTTTCGGGGAATTGCACAAAGACCATTTCTGTTGTCTTTTTAGAGATACTTGATACAAATGACATGTGGCGGGTCTTCAGGGTGGCCAAATTTTCCGGGACCAAGAACGCCAATCATCACAGTGGGTTGCGGAAACAATACCTACGAGTCCTCTCCAGAGGGTTCGTACAAGAAGCTGCTCTGTAAGTTCTGAGAAATCGGGGGCTATGCTATATGGAGATCTTCGGCGGTTTTGTTGTTCCAGAATCAACGCTATACCTGTTGGGCGTTTTGGGTCTTCTCGTCATTTGGCAATACCACCATATTCAAGTCCTGGCCGGCCGGATTTATGCCGTGGATTTTTGGGATGTGTCAGGGATACGGATGTTCCTCCATGCGACGACTCAGGATGGGCATGCCTGCCGGTCCTGTAAAGAGGCCAATGGGACCGTGTTTTTGCCGTCCCTCGCCACCAAGAAGAATTTTTCCACCCTGAAACATCCTTGCTCCAACCCTTCCGGGTGTCGCTGTATGATTGTCGGGTTATATGGAGGCTGGCCGGAGGCCAATCGCATCGTCAAGACTCTCCGAAAGGAATTTCGGAAGAAGCCCATGAATTTGAGCGACAAACAAGTGATCAACATGTTTGAAGGGCCCTGGCAGCAGAGTATTAGTGCAACCTCTGACCGGCTGACCATCCACATGCTTGAGGCGATGCATCTTGAGGGCACCGACATCGAGGGAGCCCTTTTCCGGTATCGCTACGTCGTGGAACAGGCAAGAGGGGCTCGTGATCTGAATTTGGTGGTTCCTGCGTACCTTCGCCTGGTCGAATTGCTCGAGAGAGCCAAGAAGAATCAGGAGGCCCTGGAAGTCGTGTCCCAGTTTGAGAAGCGGTTTGCACGGAAAAAGTCAGTGTTCTATTACCCCAAGGACGCGCAACGGGACGCCATGTCCAGTCTCAAGTCCAGACTGCTATCCCGAGTACACAGGCAGCCAGCCCAGCAAGTTGTTGCCTCGTAACCTTTGTTTCCGAGGAAGCCTTGGGCTTCCTTCAGCTTCAGGAGTTTGACGTGTTGGAGGGAGTGAGACCTCCCTTTGAGGAGTGTACGTGCCCGCAATCTCATGGAACAACTTCATGAAGCCAATCCTAGCCACCCTTCGTGAAATTGCGACAACGTTGTGATCTGGTTTCCGTAAGGGAGTGAGGGAAAGGGTACTATTTACATGGGTCGTGCTGGCACGCAACAAACCAATTGAGGAAGGGACTCTTGAAGATCAGAACAACGCACCCAAGCCGGGAGTCATTCGCCAGGAGAGCCTTTCTAAGTCTGTAAGTATGGAGGTCGTATGTCCCTGTTCAGCAATGTGATCATCCCCGAGTTCATGCCATATCTCCTAGGTCTCTTGGGATTACTGCTCATTTGGCAGTTTCACCAATTGCAGGTGATGGCTGGACGTATCCAAGCGGTGGACTTTTGGGACCGCTCCGGCATTCGAATGTTTGTCCACGTTGTCGCCCATGACGGGAACACCTGTCCTTCCTGCGAAGCGGCCGACAGAATGGCTTTCTTGCCCTCCCTGGCGACGAAGAAAGATTTTACCCCGTACCAGAAACCATGCACCAATGACTCCGCCTGCCGTGGGATTTCGGTGGGGC
>JBFJQA010000235.1:0-4755 GCA_041616875.1 Nitrospiraceae bacterium
GTTGAGCAACAAATGGAAGGATGGCTTCGTGAGCTGGAACAAAAGACCACCGCACAGATCAAAGTCCTCACCGTCCAGACCACCGAGGGGGAGGACTTTTTTGGTTTCGCCCAGCGGCACGCCGAGTCCTGGAAACTTGGACAGAAGGGCAAGGATAACGGCGCGTTGATTGCGCTTACTCTGAAGGAGCGCCAGGTTCGAATTCATACCGGCTACGGCCTGGAGGGTATTCTTCCCGACTCCTGGGCAGGTTCACTTTCACGCGAGGTTGCGGCCAAGTTTTTCAAAGAGGGAAAGTTTTCCGAAGGGCTCCTGTTGCTCACTGTTGCCACCGCAAACAGGGTCGCCGATGCCCAACAAGTCACATTAACGGGAATTCCCGACTATCGATATCAAGGGGGGCGACGGTCAGGATCAGGGTTTCTCGGTCTTCTTCCACTTCTGATTCTCTTCTTTGTCATTTCCTCCATGCTGCGTCGGCGGCGGTACGCGTCGGCCTGGGGGGGACGCGACATCGCCACCGGGATGATCCTCGGCGGCCTCATGGGAAGTGCCCTTGGCGGCCGCCATACCCATTGGGGTGGCGGCCTTGGCGGCGGCTTTGGAGGAGGCTTCGGCGGTGGGTCCTTTGGTGGCGGTGGAGGGTTCGGTGGGGGTGGGGGTGGCGCGAGTTGGTGACGACCGCGTCTCGTCCCCATATCGAACCGCCAGGTTCTGTCTTTCATTCGTGGACCTGTGGGTGTTCTGATCGACGTGATTGTAGAGAGGAGGAAACACCGTGAGTGCAGGGAAAACCTTATGGATTGTGCTTGGGGTCATCGTCGTGTTGATTGTATTGACCGGCGGGTGCGTCATTGGTGGATACAACGAAGCCAAGACCCTGGATGAGGGCGTCAAGAATCAGTGGGCGCAGGTTGAAAATCAATTACAGCGTCGGTTTGAACTGATTCCCAACCTGATTGAGACCGTCAAGGGGGTCGCCAAGCAGGAGGAAAAGATCTATTTGGGAGTGGCCGAGGCACGAAAGGCCTATTTTCAGGCTCAATCCGTTGGGGACAAGGCGAGAGCAGCCGGAGCATTTGAGGGAGCGCTGTCGCGACTGCTCTTGCTTCGAGAGGCGTACCCCGAACTCAAATCCAACCAGTCGTTTTTGAAGTTTCAGGATCAACTCGAAGGGACTGAAAACAGACTCGCCGTCGAACGAAAACGCTACAACGATTCCGTGAGGAGCCTGAACACCTTTGCACGTAAGTTTCCTGGCCAGTTTTATGCCAGCTTGGCTGGGGTGGAGCAGGCTCAATATTTTGAGATTACGGAAGCCGCCCGGGCGACCCCCGAGGTGAAATTTTGAAAGGGTCACCGTGTGTGCGAATGAGTCGCAACCGATGAGTGAAGGAGGATGATCATGGAGGGCACAGCAACACAGGGCTTTCGAGGGTTCTTAATCCTGGCCAGCGTCATGGCGATGAGTCTGGCCGGATGCGATTACTGGCCGCCCGCGCTCCTGACCCAAATGGAGCAACTTCGCATCCACGTTCAGGATCTCTCTGACGAGCGCGCTGAATTGGAAGCGCAGCTTCGACAATCCATTTTGACCCAGGAGGAACTCCAGGGTCAGATGGAAGACCTTGCGCGTCAAAATCAAGAACTTCGGCATGCGCTCGCCCGCGCAGAATACCGGTCGTCCCAACAGGCGAAGAAGCTGGCCAAGGGCGCCAAGTCTCCACCGCCCAGGAAAGCCGTGCCCCAGAGGGCCAGGAAGCAGAGCGGCAGAGTCCTCGCCGTGAAGCGGCCTCCGATGCAAGGCCAGGATGTCAACGAAGTTCAGCGTGCCTTACAGCAGGTCGGACTGCTGGCCCGTGTCGATGGAGTCTATGGGCCTGGCACGAAAAACGCGGTCAAAAAGTTTCAACGCCGGCACCGGTTGCGAGCCGATGGGGTGGTTGGCCCGTCAACCGTTAAGGCACTGGAACGGCAGGCTGCCAAGGCCCGTACGCCTAAGGTGGTCGCCCTGCAACGGCCTCCCGTAACAGGTCCGCAAGTGAAAAAGATACAAAAGGCTCTTCGCCATGCGGGGATGCCGGTCCGCGTCGATGGCACCTTTGGAGCTCAGACCCATAAGGCAGTGAAACGGTTCCAACGGGCTCAGGGCTTGCGCGCCGACGGGGTTGTGGGGCCGGCCACGCGCGAGGCGTTAGGCCTCTCGTGAATGGCCCTTGCGCGTAAGACCAAAGCCTACCAAGGCAGATAGGCGAGAGAAGCAATAGCCTTCACAGGCCTCCTCGATCTTCTCTTGGAATGGTCAGTTTGGCTTCGATGAATTCTTGGCGGGGGATCTTCAAGCTCTTTGCAATGAACTCAATGAGCTTGATTTCCTCAAAGGAGGTCTTCTGCGTGGCGTTGGCGACCTTAAACAGGCCCCTGACAAATAACTTGCGCTCCGCATGCGTCGTACGGGCGACGAAATTTCTGGTGAGCCGGACTAGATCCAACCCCTTGATTGCCTGGGCACAGCTGATCTCCGTCACCATCCCTGCTTCAAGATCCGATAACGTCCACCCCTCCATGAGCATGTGCTTCATCACGTGTTTCTCAGAAGAGGAGAGCTCCCTGTCAACCCAAGCAACCTGAGCCATTAACCCTGCCGCCAGGCAGAGTTTTCGGATTTGTTCATCGGGAAGATTCAGTCGATGGCCCTGTCTCTCGAGTTCCGCTGCCACGTGGAAATAGATCCGGTTCTTGATGAAATCCTCAAGACTTTCCTCCCGATTCGGGCCTGAGTCCGCGCGTTTTCTGCGTTTTCCCACCGCGCCTCGGATGGCTTGAGTCAGATGGGCCAACAGCCCGGTCGGGGCGCCTTCCACATCCTTCTTCACTTCCTCCAAAACCTGGGCCTCCGCTCCCGTCACCTCGCCGTCCGCTTTCACGAGTCGGGTCAGCGTGTCGATGACCAATTGCTTTTCCTCGGTCCAGCGAATGCTGCTGACCACCCTATTCATGACGCGTTGCCGCTCCGCTGGCGAGACCGGCGAGTCGATGTAGAGCTCCAGTTCGTGCCAATCTTCTCCACTCATGTCGGGTACGACAAAGAGGAGATCCTTCAACGCATTCATCTCCTCCTTCGAGAGGTCTCCATCAGCCCACGCTGCCGCGATCACCAACTTCGCAAGGTCAAGTATGAATTCTTTTTCCGCCATGTCGTCTCACCAAGACTTCCCCCCGCCATTCCCGGTCGATGTTGCCGGGGCAGGATCTACCGATTGTTGTGGTCTGAATCGTTTCCTCTCATCCTACATTCCCCCGGCACCTAGAGACCATAGCCATTCCTTATTGCGTCACCCCTCGACCCACGACATGACACTACTCCACAGGCACCAATTTTGCCAGGTTCCGAGGAAGCCGCCTCCCATGCCGAGACCTCCTGGCTCTTAATACTCATCCGTATGCCCGCCGAGGCGCACGGAGCGGTGACTCGAATCAATATCCTTCATCAGCTCCTGTAGCCGAGGATCATGTGACCGTATCCTCCAGGACTCCTGCATTCCCTCCGTCAGCACTTGATAATCAGAGACCGTTGTTCTCTTGACTCCCTTATTGCGCGGTGTGGAACACTTGCGTGTCTGGATGAAACGCATACCACGCAAACCAAAAAGCCATGACGGAAGGCACCGGATTCCCCTCGGCATCGGAGACCCGAGCACTTCGGGCCTCCCGGTTATAAAGAATGCGGAGGTCCCGTCCATTCACGCGGTCTATCACCACGCCATTCGTTTTTTCCAGCTCAGAAAACGCGTAGGCCTTGGAAGTTCCGCTGATCTCTACGCCCAGAACCCATTCTTTGGAAAGATAGGTGGGATCAAAATTATTGACGTCGAACATGAGATCCAAGCGGGTGGCATAATCTCCGTACGGGTCGCTCGAGTAATCTCTTGAATAACCGGTGTTCGTTGAAAGGACGAAGGTCTGTGCATGTTCCTTCCTCCAGTCACCCCACGTCGTGTGGACGAGGTAGACAGGCGTTAATTTCAGTCCAGTCAGGGGGCCTGCAACCGCTTCCATGGACACCTGAGACCAAAGACTCTCCGTTTGATGGTCATACATCAGCAAATCGCTCTGATAGAGCAGTCCCGACACTCCGAAGGTAAAGGTCTTCTCGCCCGCCTTGGCGTCGAAGGCAATCCCGGTTCCGCAGAGAGGACAGTAGGTGACCACGACCGGCTCTCCAGCAATGTTATCATTCACGATCTCATGCCAATTCAGGATCTTGATGGGATAGGCCTTGGCTTCCTCGCCCTTACTGAGACCCAACACCCGGTCTTGTGGATCGAGAAATGATGCCTCAGAGGCGTGAACGAAGGTCGGCTCTAAGATTGCAGGAATTCCGTCCTTTCCGGGCCCTCCGGAAACGATCTGGTCCAGAGGCACACTGTGGCGAGCCAAGTCAAAGCTTGCTTTCCCGCCACCGCTGAACCAGAAGGCCGCGCCCAGCAGACTGCCCAAAAGTGCAACCGCCAACGTCCATGTCAGGAAAGACTTCGGTCGCATGTGGATCCTTATCTCGTATCAGGACGCAGGTCCAGGCACATTTCTGCTTGGAAGTATTCCCGAAGCCGCCGCACAAACCACTCCCGACCTGGCACCCCCACTGCCAACAGTCGGTCATTCATGACAAAGGCTTGGACCACGAAGAGATCCAAAGCTGAGATCCGGTTTCGATTCGCGGGGGCTGGACAAATCTGGACGTGGCAACGAGGA
>JBFJQA010000236.1:0-4752 GCA_041616875.1 Nitrospiraceae bacterium
GCCTCATGCCAGGGCGTCGCTGGAGCGACGGCCTCCACCAGGCGGTGGAAGCCAAGGAAGGGGTCAAGATTGCCAACGAGAACCAGACGTTGGCCTCTGTCACGTTCCAAAACTATTTTCGCATGTATGCCAAGTTGGCCGGGATGACCGGAACGGCCGACACGGAGGCCTCTGAGTTCGCCAAGATTTACAACCTCGATGTCAACGTGATCCCGACGAACCGAAAGCTGATCCGCCCTGATTACCCCGACGTGGTCTACCGGACGGAAAAGGAGAAGTTCGAGGCGATCGCCGAAGAAATCAAGGAGTGCCACGAACGGGGCCAGCCCGTCCTGGTTGGGACGATTTCGATCGAGAAATCCGAACGGCTTTCGGGAATCCTCAAGCGAAACGGGGTCCCCCACAATGTGTTGAACGCCAAGTACCACGAAAAAGAGGCCGAGATCATTGCCCAGGCCGGCCGCAAGGGGGCGGTCACCATCGCCACCAATATGGCGGGGCGAGGCACCGACATTTTGTTGGGTGGGAACCCCGACTTTTTGTTCAAGCGCATCCTGTTTCAGGACGAAAATTTGTCGGAGGAGAAGCAACATACGATCTACGATGAGATCAAGGCGGATTGCGAGAAGATGAAGCAAGAGGTCGTGGCATTAGGAGGGCTCCATATCCTGGGCACGGAACGGCACGAGAGCCGGCGTATCGACAATCAGCTCCGGGGGCGGGCCGGCCGCCAGGGGGATCCCGGATCCTCTCGGTTCTATCTCTCCTTACAAGACGATCTCATGCGAATCTTTGCGTCAGAGCGGGTGTCCAATCTCATGCTCAAGTTGGGCATGGAAGAAGGCGTTCCGATCGAACACCGGATGGTGACGCGTGCCATCGAGAACGCCCAAAAGAAGGTCGAGGGCCACAACTTCGATATTCGCAAGCAGCTACTCGAATATGATGACGTCATGAACAAACAGCGGGAGGTCATCTACCAGCACCGCCGCGCGGTCTTGACCGGTGAGGATTTACACGCTGACATCTGCAATATGATCGATGAAGTCGTGTCCTCGCAGGTGGATGTCTTCTGCCCTGAAGATCAATACGCTGAGCAGTGGGACGTGCACCGACTCTCCGATGCGATCTTTAACCAATTCGGCTTCAGCCCGACCCACAGCCAGGAGTCCGGGCCCGAGCACTGGCGAGAAGTGGGGAGAGACGCGCTGGCCGAGGATCTCCGCCAAGCGGTGAAGAAGGCCTATGAGAAGAAAGAAGAGGAACTTACTCCAGATCTACTGCGGTACCTTGAAAAAATGGTGCTCCTGCAGGTCATCGACCATCACTGGAAAGATCATCTTCTCGGCATGGACCAACTCCGTGACGGAATCGGGCTGCGAGGGTATGGGCAAAAGGATCCCCTCATCGAATACAAACGAGAGGGCTTTGACATGTTTGGGGCGATGATGGATCGGATCAAGTTGGACACACTTGACCGTCTGTTCCACGTCCAGGCCGTCCGGGGGGAACAACCGCAACAAGCCCAATATCAACCACAACCTGCCCGGATCAGCCTCAATCGAGGAGATGAACCAAGTGCTCAACGAACCGTGCAACGACAGAGCGAGAAAGTGGGTCGGAACGATCCCTGTCCCTGCGGGAGCGGCAAGAAATATAAGAAATGCCACGGCGGATGACCTCCGGCGCGTGAACCCAGCCTGAAGGCACCAAGCGACAAGACCGCGTTACCCGTCCTCTCGGCTGAGAACCCAGTACGACCTTGCTGCCGCATCACCAGACGAATCGCCTCTCATTCCGGTCCCCAGCCCCCCTCACCGACTCCCTCCCCGCTGGGCCTAAACCCTCCATCTATGGGGCTTTTCCGGGGCTTTTCACTTGACTTGTCAACCTCCTGCTGGCTAAGGTAGGCGCTCTTTTGCGGTCTCAAGGGGAGGGGTTGGTGTACCCAGAATCTCGACCGTCGGTACCCGAATGCCAGCCGGACCTGGTTGCCACAATCAAGAACGAAATCAAGGCTTCAGGACCTATTCCCTTTGTCAGGTTTATGGAGTTGGCGCTGTATGAACCATGCCATGGGTATTATATGCGGGCAGGGTCTGCCGAAGAACGGATCGGTTGGAACGGGGATTATTACACCAGCAGCGACTTGCACCCGATCTTTGCGAGAGCCGTTGCCCATCAGGCCAAGCAAATTGATGAGCTGCTCGGCCATCCCGATCCCTTTACACTGGTGGAGATGGGGCCGGGTAGGGGCTTGTTTGCTCGGCATTTCCTTGAAGCCAGCACAGAGCTGAGCGGTAGTTTCGCAGACCGCCTTCGGTATGTGCTCGTTGAGCGAAGTCCCGCCTTAAGGAACACGCAACAGGCGACCCTCGCCTCCTCGCTCCGTCCTTCCAGCCGGATTTCCTGGATCAATTACCTGAGCGAATTCGAGACCAGCAGCCTCGTCGGAGCCTTTTTTTCCAACGAGCTGGTTGATGCCTTTCCCGTGCACAGAATCACGATACACAAGGGCCAGCTCAAAGAACTGTATGTCGACCTTCGGGACGGACAGTTTTGCGAATCCATCGGCGAGCCCTCCACACCGGACCTTGCCCGTTATCTCGAGCGCCAGGATATCGAGCTTTCCGAAGGGTACACCACGGAGTTCAACCTTCACGCGCAAACCTGGATGAAGGAAGTCGCACGGGTAATGGGGCAAGGGCTCGCGATCACGGTTGATTACGGCCATACCGCCCATGATCTCTACGGGCCGGAGCGGCGGCGGGGAACCCTCTTGTGCTACTATCACCATACAGTTTCTCAAGATCCGTATGTAAGGGTCGGGCTCCAAGACATGACGGCTCACGTGGATTTTTCCAGTCTCGCCAGAATCGGGGAGGAGGCTGGACTCCACGTCACCGGGTTTACCAACTACATGAGCTTCCTGACTAGTTTGGGTATGGAAGAGGCCCTGGCGCAGTACCCGCCGGACTCTAAAGAATACCAGTCGGTGATTCAATTGCTGCGTCCTGACGGAATGGGACGAACATTCAAGATCTTGATCCAGCACAAAGGGCTGGATTCTCCAGAATTGTCTGGGCTCCGGTTTAGGCCATTTTTTGTTTCCATGCTGACAGCGACCGGGGCTGGGAATCGTTAAGAAACGGTGTCATCTCTGCTGCATGAGAGATGAGGGCGTTGTCCCACTTTTCGCATTGCGGTTCGCTGACAAGCCGAATTCAAGGGGCACATGTCGAACGAACTGGTTCCGGCAAACTACATCCCCATCTTAATATTTATGGTCATTGTGTTGGGGTTCGGCGTCGTCTCCCTCTTGCTTGGAGGACTCGTTCGACCGAGCAAACCCTACAAATCGAAACTCGCGCCCTACGAGAGTGGCAGCCCCTTGTTTTCAGATGCCAGGATCCAATTCCCGATGCGCTATTACATCATTGCCATGCTCTTCGTTATCTTCGACATTGAGGTGGTCTTCCTTTTCCCCTGGGCCGTCGTCTTTCGAAAACTCGGGCTAGTCGGCCTCCTCGAGATGGTGGTCTTTATTGCCATTCTCGTAGTGGGTTATTGGTATGCGTGGAAAAAGGGTGCGCTCGAATGGGACTAGGTTAGGACCTGAGGTCAAGGGCAATGGGCTAAGAGAAACCGTTCCGCGCCTCATGCCTTGCCCCCGTTGCGTGGAAGGAATTGACGATGGGAATGCTTGAGCGGCAATTTGAAGCGAACGTGATTACGACTCGGCTCGACTGGGTAGTGAATTGGGCCAGAAAGTCGGCCATCTGGCCAATGACCTTTGGATTAGCCTGCTGTGCGATCGAGATGATCGCCACCGTGTCCTCACGATATGACATTGACCGCTTCGGCGCCGGAGTCTTCCGTGGCTCGCCCCGACAATCTGACTTGATGATTGTTGCGGGCACAGTCACGAGAAAAATGGCAGAGGTGATCAGGAGAATTTACGATCAGATGCCCGAGCCCCGCTATGTTATCTCCATGGGATCCTGTGCCACATCCGGCAATCACTATAATAGCTATAGCGTCGTGCAGGGAGTGGATCAGATCGTCCCCGTGGACGTGTACATCCCAGGATGTCCTCCACGGCCTGAGGCACTGCTGGATGGCCTATTGAAGCTGCAAGAGAAAATTCAGCGAGAAAAGGTTTTCGTGAAATAAGGCCATGCATCCACTTCTCGACACGCTCAGAAAGAGGTTCCCCGAAGCCGTTCTGGCCGTAGATGAAGATCTTCAGCGTTCGGAGCTGTCTGTACGGGTGCGGGCTGACCGTCTACTCGAAGTCGCCACCTTCCTGCATGACGACCCCGTCGCCGCCTTTGACCATATTACCGATGTTTGCTCGGCCGACTACCCCGATGAGCTCGAGCGGTTCGAGGTCATTTATCATTTCCTTTCGCTTTCCCAGTCAGGACGTATCCGCATGAAGACCCGCGTGACCGAGGACAACCCCGTTGTACCGACCCTTACCAGCATCTGGAAAGGGGCGGAGTTCATGGAGCGGGAAGTGTACGACTTGATGGGAATTCGTTTCACCGATCATCCGGATTTGCGTCGAATCCTGATGCCGGAGGACTACGACGAGGGGCACCCGTTACGGAAGGACTTCCCGACCGAGGGGAAGGGCTGGCGGAGCCGGTTTGAGTTCCTCCACCCATTCGAGGAACCTTCGGAAGACACAGCGGTCGACCAAGTTCCCGAGGAGGCGAAAGGAGTCTTCCGATCAGGTAACGGGGATCC
>JBFJQA010000237.1:0-4695 GCA_041616875.1 Nitrospiraceae bacterium
CGTACACGGCTGAAGGTCATCGAACAGCACCGCGATCCCGCTACCCGGCGACGGTTACTCGCCACCGGGCTCAGGCCGGAATGGTACTGTGGTAAGGCTCCATTCACTCGAGGAGACGGAGGGCACTGATTCGTGAGAGACTTAGCACGGTCTTTGGTCACGAGGCGGCAGACCGTGAGCGGCCGAGCCCAATGTCCATTCGCCATTCGACCCTTTCATTCCCACTCAACTAAGGAGGACCTTCATGGCAGACAAAAAGATCATCGCAGTGGTCGGTGCAACTGGCGCACAAGGAGGGGGCTTGGTTGGCGCCATCTTGAACGATGCGGGGGGCGGATTTGCGGCGCGCGCACTTACGAGAAACGTCAACTCCGACAAGGCTAGAGAATTAGCCAAGCTTGGAGCCGAGGTTGTCGCCGCCGATGTCGACGACGTCGAGAGTCTCAAAAAGGCTTTCCAGGGCGCCTATGGAGCCTTCTGTGTGACGTTCTTCTGGGAGCACTTTTCTCCCGAGAAGGAGTTTGCCCAGGCCAAGGCCATGGCTACAGCGGCGAAGGCTCATGGCCTCGCCCATGTTATCTGGTCCACTCTCGAAGATACCCGCAAGTGGGTGCCGCTCAGCGATGACCGCATGCCTACCCTGATGGGCAAGTACAAGGTGCCTCACTTCGACTCCAAAGGGGAAGCCGATCGAGTGTTCAGCGAGCTTGGTCTGCCCGCCACATTCTTGTTGACGTCGTTCTATTGGGAGAATCTGATCTACTTCGGCATGGGCCCCAAAAAGGGCACTGATGGCAAGCTAGCCATCACCATGCCCATGGGCGACAAGAAGCTTCCGGGTATCGCCGCCGATGATATTGGTAAATGCGCGTATGCCATTTTCAAAAAGGGACGCGAGTTCATCGGAAAGACTGTCGGCGTCGCCGGCGAACACTTGACGGGGACACAGATGGCGGCTGCACTTACTAAGGCCCTCAATCAACAGGTGCGCTATAACGACGTACCACCTGAGGTGTATCGTGGCTTTGGCTTCCCGGGGGCTGAGGATATTGGCAACATGTTTCAGTTCAAGCGCGACTTTCAACACGTCTTCTGCGGCGCGCGTAACCCTGAAGTTGCCCGAGCCCTCAATCCTGAACTACAGACCTTCGAGGGATGGCTCGCCCAGAACAAGAACCGCATCCCGCTCGAGTAATCGCGCGACTACGCCTAGCCGCGCCCTAGCCGGGCCGTCCCCATGCGGGCGGCCGGCAGGTCCGGCCATGTTCTAATCATCCTTATCATCGTCATCATTATCCTGTTTCTTCTTACCCTTGCCCTTCTTCCCTCGGTGCTTGCGCATCTTTTTCTTGCGTTCCTCTCGCATGTTCCGGAATTGTTTCGCCTGCTCCTCCGTGAGTTCGGCTTCGATGCTTTTGGCGGTTTGTTCCCTTAACTGCTTCACTTGCTGCCGTAGGGCCTGCATTTGCTTAGTGTTTTCCTGGAGGATCGGCCGGATCTTCGCCTGTTGCTCCTTTGTCAGTGAGAGACGCTTCGTCAATTTTTCCAATTTGGCTTCTGGATCGTATTGATACGTTCGGCCTCCCTCGTCTGCCCATGGTGAAGGGGCCATCAGGCCTACCGCCAACACCAGTGAGCCTAAGAGAATTGGCAAACCGCTGAGGGTTTGTCTTATCCGTTCAAATCGGTCTCGTCGAGCAGGCATGAATGACCTCCATGTTTGAGAGTGGGTGTGTAAGCCGGAACATGGTCCTTATCTTCGCCGCTGACGCTGTTAGATCACAACCGTCAAACTTCCCGGGATGGTTCATCGCTTTGTCACAACACTCATAATCTCGGGAAATTGTCGCAGCTACTCATTTCGCCCATGGATGCGGGAGGGGTCCTTGGGAAATAAGCCGAGCGTAAAAGTGAGGATCAGACGCCTGGCGCGATAGAACGGTTAGCCCATCTCGAGCAGGGCATGGTCGGGGTTCTGTTCGCGTGCAAAGCCTTTTGACCACGCGGTGCGGAATAACACCACGGGGCGATCACGACTATCCTTTAGGACCAGAGCATCAGACGGCGCGTGGAAGGCCTCCACATTTCCCTGCAGCCAGGCACTCGTCTCGTAGGGGAGGACCTCGAGCGTGACCTCCACCCCATATTCGCTCCGTAAGCGGTGCACCAATACATCAAATTGCAAGCGGCCCACCGCGGCCACAAAAAATTCAAGGTCATCTAGGCTGCGCAGGATTTGAATCGCGCCCTCCAAGGCTAATTGGGCAATCCCTTTGTCAAAGGCTTTGCGCTTAGCCGTGTCCTTCGTCCGAACACGGGCAAACACTTCAGGCTGGAATTGGGGGAGGGGTTTATAATTGAACCCATCGGCCAGGGACAGCGTGTCCCCGATCTGAAAAATGCCAGGGTTGATGACGCCGATGATGTCACCGGGATACGCCACTTCCAGCATATTGCGTTCCTTGGCCACCATACTGTGGGGACGCGATAATCGCACCTCGCTCTTTCCACGGTGATGCTTCACGACCATGTCCCGTTCGAACCGGCCCGAGCACACGCGCAAGAAAGCCGTACTGTCGCGGTGGCGTGGATTCATATTGGCCTGGAGTTTAAAGACGTATGCACTAAATGGATTGTCCACCGGATCGATCATGATTTCTTGACCATCTGGAGTCTCTGCCATCCGCCCTCGAGCTGAAGGCGCCAGTTCCACGAAGGCATCGAAAAACGTTTCAACACCAAAATTCGTTAAGGCCGACCCAAAAAAGACAGGCGTCACTTTTCCATCTTGGAAGGCATCACGCGAAAAAGAATTGCCCGCCACTTCCAGCAATTCCAAATCGTGCTCGAGCTGTTCCCGAAGGAGATGGGGGACTCGCTCTTTCACGCCTGGATCATCTAACGAGAATTCCGTGAGCAATGGCTTCCCGGCGCCAGCCGACCTGGTTTTCGCAAATAACAGCATACGCCGCTGCTCTCGGTTGACAACTCCCATGAATTCCCTTCCGGTCCCCACCGGCCAATTGATTGCGCTGGCAGGGATTTTTAACATTTCTTCGACCTCAGTCATCAAATCGAGAGGGAGACGCCCGGGCAAATCCATTTTGTTAATAAAGGTCAGCACCGGGATTTGCCGCATCCGGCAGACCTCAAACAACTTACGGGTCTGATTCTCCACACCCTTGGCCGCATCGATCACCATAATGGCGCTGTCGGCGGCCGTGAGCGTACGGTAGGTATCTTCGCAGAAGTCTTGGTGTCCGGGCGTGTCGAGCACATTAATCACGGCTCCCTTATAGACGAACTGCATGGCCGACGCCGTGATCGAAATGCCTCGCTCTTGTTCCATGGCCATCCAATCGGACGTCGCTAACTTCCCGCTTTTGCGCGACCCTACCATTCCCGCGGTTCTGACCATGCCAGAATAGAGCAGGAGTTTTTCCGTGAGCGTGGTTTTCCCAGCGTCGGGGTGACTGATAATAGCGAAGGTACGCCGCTTCCTGGCGGCCGCCCGATTTTCTTGTTTACGCTCAGGGGTCATCAAAGACTTCCAACCTTCTTATCCACTGTCTCCATCCGCCGGCGATAAGAATATACCATGGCTCCGGTCACATTACCGCCCCTGGGGCCACGGCCCCTGGCACATGACCGCAATTCTTCTCGAGGCTCAGCGCGTCATCAACAATGGGCAGCTTGCCCGATGCAGGACCGAGTGGGATACGCTTCCTAGCAAGAAGCGGAAGACGGCTGAAGGGTGATGCACACCCATCATGATGAGATCCGGCTTCGTTTCTGTTGCCTGCTCCAGAATCGCTTCTGCCGGAGCCCCCATTCCCACTAGGCCCGCGACAGGGTACGGACACTTCTTTAAATCACCCACCACTTTGTCGATGAAGGTCTCTGCACTTTCCAAGGCCTGTTTGATCTTGCCCTCGGGGGCGGATACTCCTGCGCGTAAAATGGACCGCGGAAGCGGAACGACCGTGAACACGGTGACTTTCGCCTGTCCATGAAAGGGACGCTTCGCGAGGACCTGCCTGGCACCTTCTATATCCTCGGGCCCCTGCACCGGCAGCAGAATGTTTCTTACCTCCTGCAAAGGAGAGTTGATGATGAGCACGGGGCAGGGGGCATGAGTCAGGACACGATGCGACACACTCCCCAAGACCAGCTCCTGAACCGCACCCACGCCGCGTGCCCCGACTATGATGAGATCGGTCTGTTCTTCCTGAGCCACAGAGAGGATCAACTCGGCAGGTGTGCCTTCCTCCAGACGCTTGTTCACTGGGGCCGCATGGTAAGACAGGTGGGACATGGTCCGTTTCAGCACGTGCTCCCCTTCCTCTCGGATGGCTTGCTCGACGGTCATGGCGAAGTCCTTGGCAACCGCTGGACCAAGCATGGGATAGCTCAACCGTGGCAGGTCGATCACATGCAGAACAGTCAGACTTCTGACTGACGACAACTTGCGCACTGCCTCGGCGGCCTGATGTGAATGCTCAGAACCGTCTACCGCTAGCAGAACTCGCATGGGCCACCCCTTTCCGATCTGTGAGTTCGTTACGTTGATTCACGTGCAGCAAAGAGCGAGTGAGCGTTCCGTCTGCCCGCTCCTCTCTCCCATTCTGGTTCCGATAATGATCAAATATCCATTATAGTGTACAGAGCGTTTGAGACCCGGAGTGTGACCTCCTC
>JBFJQA010000238.1:0-4680 GCA_041616875.1 Nitrospiraceae bacterium
CGGGCCTTGAACAGAAAAGTATGGTTGAAATCAGGAGGGTCCATCGTCGTTGACCATACAGAGGCGATGACGGTGATCGATGTCAACACGGGACGGTTTGTGGGGAAACGTGATCAGGAGGAAACGATACTCCGCAACAATCTCGAGGCCGTGAAGGAGATTGCCTACCAGATTAAATTGCGTGGGATCGGGGGAATCATCCTGATTGATTTTATCGATATGGAGCGAGAAAAAAATCGGGAGAAGGTCTACCAGGCACTGGTGGATGCCACCGCCCAAGATAAAGCGCGGTCGAGAATTTCGCATATCTCGGACCTTGGGTTGATTGAAATGTCTCGGGAGCGTGTGCGAGAAGACTTGCTTCGAACTCTTTCAGAACCCTGCTTGTATTGTGAGGGTCGCGGATATACCAAGTCTCCAACAAGTGTGGCGTACGAGATCTTCCGGGAAATACGGCGAATCGGCTATTTAGGGGGTGAACAAAGGATTGTGGTCGGAGCCCATCCGAATGTCGCCGAGGCGCTTCAGGACGAGGAGCATACGGGTGTCGAAAGGTTGGAACGCGAATTCGAGACCAAGATCATTATCAAGGCCGATCCTGGCCTCCACCTTGAGCACTATGATCTTGTCGTCTTGTGAGCGAGGTTCCCGGTCGGGTAGCCGACCTCTTCGTGAGTGAATTCAACGAGGCCACCACTGATAACGACCGTGCCCTGGGACCTTCACCCTCACCATGAATACAACGAGTCTTCGGCACATCCTGGGTCTGCGGATGGTTCGTGGGGTGCCTGAGGCCGCCCTATTTCGCCTTCTACAGTCCTTTGGCTCCGGCGAAGCGGTGCTGCAAGCCCCAGTCGAACATCTGATGGAGGTCAGCGGCGTAAGCGCGGCCCAAGCGGCCATGATTCAGCGAGGCCCCGACCCAGAGGCCCAGGAACTCATTGACCGTGAATTGAGGCAGCGAGAACGGGCGGGAGTATCTGTCGTCACCTGTGTGGACCAAGAGTATCCTCGGCGGCTGAAGACGATTCATGATCCACCGCTCGTGCTCTATTTCACGGGCACATTGACCGACCCCGACCAGAATGCGGTGGCAATCGTCGGCTCGAGAAATTCGACCCCAGCTGGCCGGCTGATTACGGAACAGTTGAGCACGGAACTGGCGGCGAAGGGTTTCACCATCGTGAGCGGGATGGCACGCGGGGTTGACGCCGCTGCTCATAAGGGGGCTATAGCGGCTAGCGGCCGCACCCTGGCCGTCTTGGGTTGTGGAATAGACCGGACCTATCCCCCTGAGCATCAAGGATTAAGAAAACACATTGAGGGCAATGGGGCAGTGTTGTCAGAATTGCCCATGGGGGCCGGTCCTCACGCTTATCATTTTCCCAGACGGAACCGAATAATAAGTGGGCTCAGTTTGGGGGTTGTGGTGACTCAGGCCGCGGCCAGGAGCGGCTCCCTCATTACGGCTAGGCTGGCGACAGAACAGGGTCGCGAGGTGTTTGCCGTGCCAGGCTCCGTGCGGGAAGGACAGAGTCGAGGGCCTCACGGCCTGATCAGGCAGGGGGCGAAATTGGTCGAGACAGTGGATGACATTATTGAGGAACTCTTGCCTCAACTAGACGACGAATTCAGGAGGCATCTGGCTGAGCCTTGTTCAAGAACCGAGGAGACAACACCCGCTCTCAAGGAAGAAGAGGTCGTCGTCTACAATCTGCTTTCTCACGACCCCACCTCCATCGACGATCTCATTGTCAGGAGTGGATACCCGGCCAGTACGGTGACCGGTGTGTTATTGTCCATGGAGCTGAAGGGGCTCATCCGTCAGTTGCCGGGCCATTGCTCGATTCGGGTATAATAGAAAAAAGATGAAATTTTCACGGGTCTCGGTCTAGGATAAGGGGCTGGATAACAGGTGGCGTAGGAGAAAAGCAGAGGAAACCGAGGGATAGAGCAATATGGCAAAGTCGTTAATCATTGTTGAGTCCCCTGCTAAGGCACGGACGATTACCAAGTACTTGGGCCGCGGATACACCGTCATGGCCTCTGTTGGGCATATCAAGGACCTGCCGAAAAGCAAGTTGGGAGTGGATGTCGACAACGACTTTGCTCCGCAATATGTGACCATTAAGGGTAAGGCGAACGTACTCGCGGATATTAAGAAGAAAGCCAAGCAGGCCGAGAAGGTGTTCTTGGCCCCAGACCCTGATCGGGAAGGGGAGGCCATCGCTTGGCACCTGGCTGAGGAAATCGAAGGAAAATCAAAACGAAAGAACGGGAAGGTCTTTCGAGTGCTCTTCAACGAGATTACCGAGTCTGCTATCAAACGAGCTCTGCGCTCCCCGGGTCAGATTGACATGAGGTTGGTAAATGCACAGCAAGCTCGGCGCGTCCTAGATCGAATCGTTGGCTATCAGGGGAGCCAACTCCTCTGGACCAAGGTTCGGAGGGGCTTGAGCATGGGACGGGTCCAATCGGTTGCGGTCAAGCTTATTTGCGATCGAGAGGCTGAACGCGAGGCCTTCCGTCCGGAGGAATATTGGTCGATCATCGCCACCTTAGCCGGGACCAATCCTCCTCCGTTTGAAGCCAAGCTGATCACGGTGAACGGGGAGCAGGCAGTGCTGTCCTCCGGTAATCAGGCGGAGGGCATTGTCACCGCCGTCCAAGGCAAAGACTTTGTTGTTCAATCCCTTGAACGCAAAGAGAAACGCCGGAATCCGGCGGCTCCCTTTATCACCAGCCGACTTCAGCAGGATGCCGCTCGAAAACTTCGTTTCACGCCGAAAAAGACCATGACTCTGGCTCAGCAGCTCTATGAAGGACTGGAGATCGGCAAAGAGGGACCCCTGGGACTGATTACCTACATGAGGACAGACTCCCCGAGGATTTCCACGGAGGCGGCCGACGAGGCTCGGGATGTCGTACGTGAGCGGTTTGGGGCTGAATACCTTCCCGCCACCCCGAATGTCTATAAAACCCAAAAAGCGGCGCAGGAAGCACATGAAGCCATACGCCCCACGTCCGCGCGCAGGGACCCCGAATCCGTGAGACCCTACCTGGATCCAGACCAATTTAAGTTGTATCAGCTCATTTGGAACCGCTTTCTTGCCTCTCAGATGGCTTCGGCGATCATGGAAGTGACGCGAGTGGACTGTGTGCCCCAAGGCACCTCTGACACCTATGTGTTTCGGGCCACGGGGACGGTCGTCAAATTTCCAGGGCATTTGGCCGTGTATGCGGAAGGTCGAGAAGCCGAGCCTGCCCAAAAGCCTCCGCCAGCTGCCCAAGAGGTGGAAGAAGACGCAGAGCGGAACTTGCCGCTCTTGAATGAGGGAGAACAGCTTCGGCTGTTGCCGCAGGAGGGTCAAGCTGTGCCGGGGATTACTCCCAAGCAACACTTTACTCAGCCACCCCCACGGTATAACGAGGCCTTGCTCATCAAGGAGCTTGAAGAGAATGGCATTGGCCGGCCCTCCACCTATGCCACGATTATCTCCACCATACAGGATCGAAGGTATGTGGAGAAGGTCGAAGGCCGCTTCGCGCCGACAGAAACCGGTCGCATCGTGAACGATTTCTTGGTGAAAGGGTTCCCAGACATACTCAACGCAGATTTCACCTCGTTGATGGAAAAAGAGCTTGACGAGGTCGAGGAGGGCGAGAAACCTTGGGTAAAAGCCGTACGAGATTTCTACTTGCCATTTACCAAGGATATGGCAAAGGCCAAGAACATTCCCGGACCGAAGGACACCGTCGAACCACCGACCGACATTCCCTGCGAGAAATGCGGGCGTATGATGGAGATTAAATGGGGTCGAAACGGGAAGTTTCTGGCCTGCCCAGGGTACAAAGAGAAACCGCCCTGCAAGAACACCCAGAATTTTGAGAAATTGCCAGACGGGTCTATCAAGATTGTAGCCAAAGAAGAAGAACTGGCTGGTGAACAGTGCGAGAAATGCGGCTCCCCCATGGTGATCAAAACTGGGCGCTTTGGCCGATTTATGGCTTGCTCCGCCTATCCTGGCTGCAAAACGACCAAGCCCATTCCTCTTGGGGTCCAATGTCCGGAATGTGGGGGAAACCTCGCTCAAAAGCGTACCAGGAAAGGAAGAAACTTTTACGCGTGTTCGAATTATCCGAACTGCAAGTTTGCCCTCTGGGATCGACCGACCAACCGTCCATGCCCTCGGTGCCAGGCTCCGTTCCTGGTCGAAAAAGTGAGCAAACAGGCGGGGAGTCGAGTGCAGTGCCGAAACGAAGAATGCGGCTATCGAGAGGCTAGCTAGCAAAAGCGGAATGTTCCTTCAACGTTCTGCTCCCGCCCTCCTTATCCTTCCTGATTGAGAATCCGAACGGTTTTCCCTCGAATCGTGATTTTGTCCCACGGCAGGGCAGGAATCTCGCCCTTGGATGGTCAGCTTATGTGAAGAATGTAAGGCTCCATTGCCTCGATAGTCAGAATAGCATTTTGAAATAGCTCGGACGGCCTCGTGCGGCCGTTGACCCCAGAAGCGGAATCTTCGATAATGACAGGGGACGGGCTTCACAGACTCTCTACCTGATGAGCTCGCACGAAATTCATCCGTGGGAATTCGCAGGGTAAGAATTAGACGACAACCTTCTAGGCGTGGGGAGGTCTTCATGAAAGCGAAGGACGGTATCATTGACCTACTGAAC
>JBFJQA010000239.1:0-4671 GCA_041616875.1 Nitrospiraceae bacterium
CCTCAGGGTTGTCCCCCGCGAACACGAAGGATCGGGCCTGCCAGGGGCCGTGCCTGTTCGAATGATCCCCGAAATAGGCCCACCCGGTTGCCTCGGCTCTCAACAGCGTCATCCCCTGCGCGAGTTCTCGTTAAACAATACATTAATACATTAACTTACAAGAATGAACTTCAAGTGATTGTCGAAATATTTTATCTGCCAATTGTGGGTCGCAAAGCAGGCTTCTGACCGTCAACTTGGCCATGTTGCTGAGCCGGCGGTCAGGTGACACCGGGTGCGGAAGGAATTTCTCGACTGTTTCAATTTTTCAGAAGCGTGTTTGCTGATCATTGTGCACACAGGTCGCTAAGGTCCCGAGGGCTGCAACGGTTGTCGTGGCTATTGCGGTGAGGGGTTCCCCCGAGGCCACCTTGGTTTTTCTTTCTCGCTTCCGTCCATGCTCTACGCCCTTGACCGCTTCGGCTCGCTCTGGGGCACACGGAAGCCCGATGCAATTGTCCCTGGGATACCCCGAATCCTTCAAGAAATCAACCGAGCCGATCCCATGACACATTGCGAAGGCGTGCCCCCCCTCAAGTTCCCGTGAAGGAGCTTCCGCTTCCTCGCAGATGATGGGGCGAGGAGGGGCACTGCTGGGCCTCAGTCACATGGGTCGTTTGATGAGAATGCTCAGGTCATTTGGCTCATTTTGCTCGCGGGCCTTGGTAAAGTTCTTTCGCAGACGTTATACTGTGGGTGCCCCGGGGGGTATTGCATGCTACCCCTCTTCTATAGTAGAGAACCAGCAGTTCGTGGTGGCAAGGCGAGTATCATCGCATTGGACGATACAACGGATACACCCTGACGACACGCTGTCGAAGGGATCATTGAGGTTTCACTCAAAGGGAGGGACATACAGATGGCATTACTGATCACTGAGGAATGCATCAACTGTGGCGCCTGCTTGCCGGAGTGCCCCAACGAGGCGATCTTCGAGACTCGCAGCGATGCAGAATCCAAGGGGAATCACGTGGGCGAGGGCCAGGGTGTCGGCGATAATATCTACATAATTACGCACGATCGCTGCACGGAATGCGTGGGCCACTTTGACGAGCCACAATGTGCGGCGGTCTGTCCGGTTGATGACTGCTGCATCTCGGATCCGGCCTATCCTGAGACCACGGAGGTGCTGCTCGAGAAGGCTCGGAAGCTGAATCCGGACAAGCAGATTGATGACAATTTGGTGTGGAGCGGTGTCAGGAACTGAGCGCTCCCCGCTCCGTTGAGGTTACTCAAGGGCCAGCGACGTCTTCCCCAGGAGTTGCGTCGCTGGCGAGGGACCTAGAAGGTCTCTGCGGCTGGTTGTTGGTGGACCGAGACTCCGGGCGGTTCGTTCGCGTTAGACCGCCATCATTTCAATGTGCCGCATTTCCTCGGCAGAGAGTTCCACCCGTTCGGCCTGTAAATCCTCTTTCATATGCTGTTCGTTGGTCGTGCCGGTCAAGGGCAGCATGCCGATCTGCATGGCAAAGCGAAAGATGACCTGCTGAGGCCCCGTCCCCAAGCGCTTCGCGATCGCCCCTATTTCAGGATCTCCAATAACTTGCCGGTTTGCGGTGAGTAGGGAAAAGCCCTGATAAATCATGCCATGGGCTTGGCAGATCCCTCTGACTTCTATATCCCATGCAAGCATCGCATAACACCGATTCTGCACCACCATGGGTTTGATGGTGGCTTTCTCACAGAGCTGTGTGAGCTGTTCCGCCGTGACATTGCTGATGCCGATCATGTTGGTTCGACCCGTCTGATAGATGCCTTCAAGAGCGGCCCACACCTCCCAATCCTCCCTCCCCAGTCCCACCCGGGAATACGGTCCGTGTAACACATAGGAGTCTACGTAGTCCGTCTGGAGGTGTTTCAGCGAGCTGTCAAAGGACTGACTGACCTGCGTGGTGATATCTGCTGAGGCATCGTAGGGCGTGCGATGGTCTTGCCCGCCGACCGGTGTGAATTTGGTTTGCAGAAACAGCGTGTCCCGCTTGATGCCCTTGGTATCGAGTGTACGCAGGGCCTCCCCCACCGAGGCCTCATTGTAATGGATGAGCTGATTGGCCGTATCAATGGCCGTAAAGCCCGACGCAACGGCTAATTCCACCAGGTGTGCGGTGGCGTCCTTCTTCCACGCGGTTCCATACATGAAGGACGGCATGGGCACGTTGTTATAGGTCGTCAATGCCATGATGTTTCACCCACCCTGAATGTCTTGCCCGCTAGTATCACGAGTCGAGCTTACCGCTTCGTCCCGCTTATTTCAATCCTGATGTTGTGGAATCTCCGCCGTCGAGGGCCGCACCGCGAGCTAGTATATGAATACCTGGTGTTCTTTGGTGGACCCTCCGGGTAGACATTGTGGCCATTCCACACGGCCGGAAAATCAGGCATCATGTAGGCCTATGTCTCTCGGGTTCGAGATACGTCAAACCAGTCGCGCGTCCGCGTCTCTGGCATTTGTCCTGGTCTGTCTCTGGGGCGGGACTCTGGGTGCCGCTACCGCAACAGAGGACGCGATCCGTCGGTACGAGCAGATGCTGCTGCACCAACCGGGGGATTACGCAGTCTACACCAAATTGGGATCTCTCTACCTGCTCAACGCCAGGGAAACCGGGGATACGCGCTACTATGCTCTCGCCGAAAAGGCTTTCCGCAAGTCTCTGGAAATTGGCCCTAAGCAGAATCCCCAGGCGTCGACCTTCCTGGCGGCAGTCCTTTATGCCACGCACCAGTTCGGGAAAGCCGGCGGCTATGCTGAACGTGCCATCGCGATGGCACCGGCCGACAGTTACCCCTATGGGATCCTGGGTGACGTCTATCAACAACGAGGTGAGTATGCCCGGGCGGCCGCGACCTATCACAAGATGCTTGACCTTGACCCCAGCCTGTTTTCACACGCCCGGATCGCGCAGTCCCAATGGTTGCATGGCAATGTGGAGGGAGCAGTTCGGCACATAGGCATGGCCATCACCTTGGGGATCGAGCGTGATCTTCCCAAGGAGCACATTGCCTGGGCCCGCAAGCAGCTGGGTGACGTTCATTTCAACGCGGGCGATCTCGGGGAGGCTCAGAAGCAGTACTCGGCTTCGCTGAAGGCAAGTGCAGGGTATCACCTCGCCATCGCAGGACTCGCTCGGGTGCGATTGGCTCAGTCGCGCTATGAAGAAGCGATCGAGCTCTACCGAGATGCTCTTGACAGCAACGAGCTGCCCCACTATGCCGCTGCCCTTGGGGACATCTACCGGAAGCTTGGACGTAGGGAGGACGCAACACAGCACTATCACCTCGTCGGGGAGCTCGTCCGGCGGACGCCCCTCAACGAGCGCCTTTACAATCGGCAATTCGCGTACTTCTTGGCCGATCACGACATGCAGCTTCTAGAATCGCTGGTGCTAGCGAGGAAGGAATTGAAGATCAGACAGGATATTTACACCTATGACGCCCTGGCGTGGACCCTCTATAAGAATGGGCGCTTACAGGAAGCTCTCGCCTCGATGAAGGAGGTCCTCAAGTTGGGCACACGTGATGCCCGCCTGTTCTTTCACGCCGGGATGATCTATCTCAGTATCGGAGACACTGACCAGGCGAGGGACTATTTGACCTTGGCCCTCGCGACGAACCCGTTTTTTGATCTCTTCGACGCGGATCTGGCCCAGGCAACTCTTCAAGAGATTGAAGAGCCGTCCGCCCACTCCTGACGCCACCGGGCCAGCCCCTTGGCGACCGTGCCTCTCACTCCCCTTCCCTTAATCCTCTCTACAGTGAGGCGGTGGGCGAGTGGCAAGGGGGGGCGGCCTAGCTTTCCATCATCTCCAGCCGCGTATCGAATTCGTGTTCGCACTGGACACAGCGAATGCAGTCTGACTCGACCATTGGTTCATCATCTCGTATCCCCATGCCGCCACACTCCGGGCATCGGGCGAGGTGCACGACTTGGTCATCCAGCGTTTCGTACCGCGTTCCTCTAAAACAATAGACCGGCTTTCCGTCAAGTTGCCACGCTTGGCACTTCTTATCCACGACGGGTAAGGCAATATAATGATGGGCGGCATAATCTTCACATTCCTTATGGGTCTTCAGACCGTCCTTGAGTAACTTTCCAGTTTTGGCGTCATACAGTCCTTGATCCTTCACAATGGCTTTAGTTGGCCCCATGCGATCCCTCCTTTGATTCGGCCTGATACAAGAGTTCCTTTCGATGGCCCGCCTTGTCCGGCGTTGACCGTCCCTGCGGCGAAGCAGCGCCATGTCTGGCGATAGGGTGAGAGTGTTGCGTGTTTCCACCGCGCTGTCAATGGGTAGAATCACGAAGCCCTTGGTGAGGATACATGCCCACTCCTGGCCACCGTTGACTCCTGCCCCGATCTGTGTAACCTACGCCATTCCAGCGTGCACAACCCGGGTGGCGTGAGATCACTCAAGCAGGGAGGCGACAGTCATGTACGGAACATTTTTCCCCAAGGTAGCACTGAGCAGCCGGCGTTGGCTACTGCTGGTTTTGGCCGTAGCCCTGCTCTTGCCGGCGCACGCCCTGGCTCAGGAACCAGGAGAGCAACCCACCGTAAAGGAGGTCCTCGAGCCTCCCAGCGAGAAAGGGCAACCCCAGACCAGGCCTAAGGTCCCACGGGTGCCGGCTCCTCA
>JBFJQA010000240.1:0-4638 GCA_041616875.1 Nitrospiraceae bacterium
CGCCCGTTCGTCGCCCTAAAAATAGGTCGCGACTTGGGCGAGAAACCCGTGATCATGAATCCGTTCGTCGCCGCGCCTGGTCTCAGGACTGTACTGATAATCGAACTTGAACACCGTGTCCTCCGTTGGGCGGAAATTCAGGCCAAACGTTGCGCGTTGATAGGCCCCAAGCTGCCCAATCTCAGTATCCGGCAGGTCCTGACCCAGATTCCCAGCCTCCCATCGTACCACCGCCGTGAAGGTGGAGACCTCTGGCCGGAAGTGTGTCGGGGCCAATCGGGTTAAGAACGGAGGCAGAAAGTGATAGTTGCCCTGGATGTAGTACCCCGTCTGGCGGCGCGCATGTCTCTGGTCATTGATGTAATTGTCATTGATATCCTTGTGGTTGTCACGCGCATAGCCCCACGCGCTCTCCCCAATCAGTTCAAATGGACCGCGTTGCAAGGTCCAGTCGACAGCCAAAATGGAGAGTGGCCGTGCGCTCCTCGGGTCGTAGTTTCCCCAGAAACCGGATCCGCCAATCTCGACACCCAGGATGGGACTAAAAGCCAGGCGTCCCACGAAGGCCAGGCTGTTGTTATTGTTGAAACTCGTGCTATTGGAGCGTGCAGACCGGTTTCCATTGGTATTCGTGATGTTGGAGCAAGGTGCGGCGCACGTCCCCCCCTGGTTATTAGCATTGGCCGGACCTCCATAGGCATTCGTGAATCCAGTCGTGACGTAGGCCTCGTAGTTCAGTTGTGAGAGCCTGGTGGGGTAAAACGTTCCGTAAGAACCGACGCCCGGCTGATGGAGGGTCGTCGGAATGATCCTCTGGGCCACGATCGGCCGTTCCGTGAGGTCCCTCAGCGGGGAGTCGTGCAAGAGGTTGAACTTGCCGAGGGGAAGGAGAAGAATTCCCCCTCGAAGGTTGAGGGGGTCATTGATGAGGTAGTCAACTGTGGCAAATTCCACTTTTATGTCCGTACCGCCGCTCGATGACTGAGCGCCGTGCTCAAATTCAATTTCCGTGGCGAATTTCACATGTTCGCTCACATCCGCATAGATGAATGGCACGAGACGGTGGACGTCGAAATTCTGTGGCGTACCATCGTTCGCTTTGTTGATGTACTCAAAATCCACATAGCCGCCGACAATTGCCTTGGGAGAGGCCACGAAGGGCCTGGCGTAAATCAACTTTCCGGATCCTTCCATGGTGGAGTCATACTTGCCTCCAACATCCCGTGGCTTAGAGAGCTCGGACAAGCGCTTTTTCTCCGATGGTTGGAGCTCCCCACTCGGCGGGGGGACCTGGGTCATTCCGCCCTGAAACTGTCCGCGCTCCTGCAACATGTTTCGAAGTGTCTTCAGCTCCTCTTCGGAGAGTTGAGCTTCCTCAGCCAACACTGCCGGCATTGGCCAGACGATTGCCAAAAGAAAACAGGGGGCAAGTGCCCACGCCAAAAGCTTTTTCTTCATCGCACGTTCCTCCCATTGAATGCGCAGGGACTCGCGGGTCCTCAATGGGTGACGAAAACTGCGGGACTCTTGTGGTCCTCATAAGGGTTTCAACCTCACTCGTGCCTAGGTAGTCCCGGGGATCATGGTGTCCACCTGCTGATTCGGAGGTGTCACGACAGCTGAGTAGGGAATCAGGACGATGCGCTTGCATCGCTTGCATTTCAGTTCAACCCCGTCAGGTCGCAGCTTGGCCACGAGTTGCCCGCACTCACAGCGAGACTCTTGACAATGTTCTTCAGTGCAGGTGAACATCTACTGCTCCTTCAGTTAAGCACGTGAGGGCCTGATTCGCCGTTGATGGTGGTATCGGTCCCGTGCCATGTACCCACTTTCTGTTCCTATTGCGTTCAGGCGCCAAAAAAGGCTATGCTGGGTCTAAATGAAATTGAGAACGATTATTAATATCCTATCTCTCCAGACTCTGTCAAGGGGGTAGGACAATGGCCTGGAAGGGCTGGCCGGGCCAGCCGGCGGTTCGTCGCGGGGGCTGCTCTTTGGACGAGGTGAGATAACGGTGTTCCTTTGGAGGGCAACAGGATGTCCCAGATCTTAAGAAGTCTCGCCTCAGGTATTGTGGCAGTCGTGTGCCTGCTCAATGCTGGGTGCGCCACGCCGATTGCCTCCGTCCCCCTGGAACTTCATCAAGATGACACGGTCGCGTTTGGTCGAGTTCGGGTGTTTCTCACGGGACCAACGACGCGAGCTTTTCTGCCGGAGATGCGATTTTTCGAGTTGGTCAGTCAGGAAACGGGAAACCGATATCGGATCGATATCGGTTCGGCGGATGCTCCGATGTATCTCAGTCTACCTCCCGGGAAATATGAACTCACCCGGATCATGATCAATGAAGGAGCCTTTCAGGCGATGGCCAATCCGGGTCCGACTTTTTTAGTTCGTCCGAATAGACTGAATTATCTTGGCACATGGCAGTTCAAGGTCAGCTCGCCAACCTACGATCGCAAAGTGCAACTCTCTGCGGTCATGAACCTCGACAAAGCGATACAGGACTTACGCGCTCGGTACCCCAAACTCTCCGCGGCCCACGTGCACGCACTTCCACTCAAGCCGGGCTCCTCCGTCGCTCGCCTGCATGAAGTCGACCCGTATCCTCTTATTTGGTGGTTCCGTCGACATCACACATCATGAACGCTCCAGCACGGGATGTGACTCTGCCTCTGGGCATGGCGCTCGCGGTTATGTTCGGCGGCTGTCATGGGGAGCCGGCTGTCGTTCCTCCAGCCTCGGTCGCCGTTCAGTCTCCACAGCACGTGATGGTCAAACGCAGCCAGATGCTCATGGGCACCCTGGCTTTCGTGACCGCGGGAGCTCCCAATGAGCAGATAGCACAAGAAGCGGCGGGGGCTGGGTTGGCAGAGATCCGTCGGCTGGAAGAATTGTTGAGTACGTGGATCCCGACCAGTGACCTATCGCGAGCCAATGCCGAAGCCGGTCGCGCGGGGGTGGCCGTGAGCGTTGAAACCCTTGATCTGCTCACGGTGTCGCTGGAGATTGCCCGGCTCACAGAAGGCGCATTTAATGTGGTGATAGGTCCCGCGGTAGAGGCCTGGGGATTTCCAGAACATCCGCGTCTCCCTCGACAGGCCAGGCTGGACAGTATGCGTCCACTGGTGGATTTGTCTCAACTGGAGTTGAATCCAGACGCCGGCACCGTCTATCTGAGAAGAGAAGGGATGCGGGTGGACGTAGGTGGCATCGGGAAGGGGTTTGCCGCAGACATGGCGGCCGACGTGATGCGTCAGGCTGGAGCGACATCGGGCGTGATTGCGATCTCGGGAGACATTAAGACGTTTGGGAGGATGCCGGATGGCGAGCGTTTTCTTTTTGGAATTCAGCATCCCCGGGTTGAAGGAGAATTGTTAGGGCGCCTGGAGTTGGAGGATGAAGCGGTGTCGACGGCCGGAGACTATCAACGTTATTTTGTGCAGGATGGGGTTCGATATCACCACATTCTCGACCCTGTGACCCTGGTGCCGGCTCGCTTCTGTCAGAGTGTGACGGTCGTTGCCAAAGACGGAGTCTGGGCCGATGGCCTGGATACGGGCATCTTTGTCATGGGGCCCGAGCGGGGCATGGCCCTTGTGGAGCGTTTGCCAGATGTCGAGGCCGTGATGGTGGACCAGGCCGGGCGTGTTGTGGTGTCATCTGGGTTGAAATCGAGGCTCGTTCTTTTGGAAGTCCCGGAATGAGGGGCACGAGACTGTCATACTCGTTCTCAAGACTGCGGGGTGGTGCGTTGCGAGCAGGGTTTCAAGAATTAACGGGTAGGGTGATGTGGCTCCTCGCTTGGGTTGTTCTGCTCGGGGCGTGTACCTCGACGCAATGGAAAGCTGACCACATCGACAGAGGGATCAATCGCTTGAGCCAAGAGGAGGTTGTGCAGCTCTTTGGGCCTCCGGATGCGACTCGCGCACTTCAAGACGGGGAGTCCGTTTGGGTATATCGGTATTCCTACTCGACAATCCGCGGAACAGCGATGGCTGGGACCACTCACTGTTGGGAGAACCGGCTGCGATTTGATCGAGAGAAGATCTTGCGGGAGCGACAGCGTGGTAGTTGCGAATAAGTCATTCTGAGGGTTTTGTGGGCGGGTGGACTTCTGAGATTGAGGGACTCTGGGATGCTGGCTGGGTATCGTCAAACAGCACGGTGTGGGTGGCAATGACCCGCAGCTCGACTGGTGTGCCCACGGGAAAGATGCTCGTTGAAGACTCACTGCTATGGACGACCTGGCCTGAAGGAAGGCTGATCGTATAGAGGTTCTCTGACCCTCTGAATTGCCGAGCCAGAATCCTTGCGGGGCTTTCCTCCACAGGCACGGCGTGAATATCATCCGGCCTGATCATGACTCTCACCTGTGTGTCGTCCCGATATCCTTCGAAATTTGGAAATTCTCCAATTTCCGTGATCACCCTGCCCTTCTGCACCGTCCCCGATATGAAGTCGGCTTGACCCACGAAGTCCGCCACGAAGGGGGTGGCGGGTGTGTGGTACATCGCTTCCGGGGTGTCAACTTGTTCCAGCCGACCGTTGTTCAGGACCGCGACCCGATCGGCCATGGCAAAGGCTTCCTCGTGGTCGTGCGTGACCAGAAGAGCGGTCGTTTTGGTGCGTTTCAAC
>JBFJQA010000241.1:0-4624 GCA_041616875.1 Nitrospiraceae bacterium
GACCAGACCCAGAGAGAGATGCCAAGCGGAACGCACCCACAGGCCCACGAGTGCACCCAACAGACTCCACAGTAAGATCCACAAAACCTCCTGCGTGTCATTCACTGTCGCAATGGGAGATTCGTTATCCAAGCCGGCCCTGAGCAATTGACCGACCACCTGAGCATGTAACGCGACCCCTGGGATGACCTGACCGCCCGGAACATGAAACAGATCCGGGACACTCTCAGCAATGACGCCGATCAGGACAACCTTGTCTTGGATCACCTGAGGCGCAATCTTGCCCGAAAGGAGCTGGCTTAGCGAGAAGGAGGGAACGGTCCCTATGCCTTTGAAATCGAGCAAGACTTGGTATCCGCCCGCATCCGCCGTCACATAGCCACCGTCTGATGGTTCAAAAGGCGGGAAGGTGACTTCCCCAAGCCGAAGGTGCTCAGGATTATCAGGATCAGGGGCAGGGGTCACGCCTTCATGCTTCAAGAACATCGTGGCGACTTGAAGGCCGAGCGACGGAACAACCTGATCCCCAGAAGTCAAAAACAAGAGCCCACGCCGTACCGTTCCGTCAGAATCTACGACGAAATCCGTGAATCCAACATGAGGGGCGCCCTTGGGCGGAGGAGTGCCAAGTTCCTTCTCATTCCCAACCTTCATCGCAGCAACAATATTTGGATACGTGGTAAGAACCGTGTTGAGTCGGTTCCGGCCCGGAGGGACTTCGAAATCACGATAAATGTCCAAGCCGATGGCACGGGCACCATCCTCAGCAAGGCGCTCCAACGCCGCGGCTAAGGTTGCATCCGTGATCGGGTATCGCCCTTCCTCACGAATGTCCTGTTCCGAAACGGTGATCAGGACAATCCGTCCATCCGGTTGACCGCCAGCAGGCTGCGATCGGATGAGCCAGTCGAAGATGGTAAGTTCCACAGGCTGGAGGACACCCGCACCCCGCAGAAGGAGAACGGCGACGGTGACCAGAAGCCCTACGAGTAAACTCGCAAATGGTACGGCGCGGTAAAGCCTGGGCAAAGCGCCCAATGTGACCCCACGAGGTTATAACCAGTTATTGAGGAGGAGGAATGGCGCCCAGTAGCTGGGATGCTCGTACACTGGATTGTCCAGGAGTGTCAACTGGGCTTGTTGAAGGGCTTTGGCTTTGGAAAGGGCGGGGTTTTGAAGTTGTCGATAAAATTCCGCAACAAGGGCGGAGGAGGCTTGGTCGTTAATAAACCAGAGGGTAGCTAGGGCACTCCGCGCCCCAGCCTTAATCGCCACACCAGCTAACCCCAGGGCGGCACGATCATCCCCCGCCGCGGTCTCACAAGCACTCAAGGTCAGCAGCTCGAGCGGCTCATCCCGGAACCGGAAAAATCCGACCACCTGACTCAACCGATCCATGGTGAGTTTATCGTCAAACGTGAGAACAAAGGAATTCCCAACCTGGCTTTCAAACTTGCCATGCGAGGCGATATGCACAATCGTAAACTCCTGACCCCGCATCTCTTTCTCCAGCGTCGAGGTCAGAAAGGTCTTATTCAACAGAGGACGGCTGCCATAAATGTCCTCAAGGGCCTGGAGTTCGGTCATGACATTAGGAAGCGGCGCAAACCCTTGCACTCCCTCGGTCAGGCCAGCCGACAGCACCCTTACATTTTCTCGTTGGAGAGGATGTGGATCTGTGAGGTTGAGACCTGGCGTAGTCGCAACAGCGAACCTCTGAATGAGGAACCGCTCCCCATCGTGAAGCGAAGCCATGGGAATGGTCCGCAGCGGCCCATCCGGCACCATCACGAGGGTATCGATGGATAAATCCGCCAGGTCGGCTTCCATGGGACGAATGAGCCACTCATATAGCTGTTGAGCATGGGGCAAAAATTGTCGCGTCGTCCGTTTTTCCAGGAACCGACGGAAGGCCCGAACCTCCTCCGTCAGGCGATCCGCACTGACTTGAACCGAAAAGCGCTTGATTCCCTGAGGCAAACTCACGAGCAGTTCCGTGCGATCGACAAGCACGATGGGATAGACCACGGCCGTATTGGGTGAGATCTTCGGGAGGTCATCGATTTTTGTAATTCGTTTCTGCAGCGCGTCGACGCAGTCGTCGCGAAAGTAGTCTCTCAGCTCGGCGGACTTGAAAAGCTCAACCGCTTCGCGAGCCTCGACCAGATAGGGCTTAGCCTCTCCATCATCGGGCGTGGCAGCCGCCCGTTCCAAGAGTAAATCAGCCAATTCGAAAAAGAGCCGCCCTCCCGATTCCCTGAAAGAGGTGGCCGACCCATCGACGGTAAAGGCCATTTCCGGGCGAATCGACTGCACCGTATCAACCGCCTGTTGATAGGCGACAATGGCCTCCTTGGGCTGGCCCGTGGTCCTGAGGAGCCGGCCGGTTTGCCACTGCCATTGATACAAGGACTCCGGTGCGCGCACTTGCTGGGCAGCCGTCACGGCCAAGCGCGTCAGCAGGAGAGCGTCTTCAGTCCGACCATGTTGCTCGTAGAAATGTCCTTGGTGCCCAAAGGCATACGACATAGCCCGCTGATCTCCAATCGATTGAGCCACCTGTCCAGCTTCGCCCAAGACCTCAACGGCTTGTAGGATAAACCGACCGCCATCTTCCTGAACAGCTGCGCCAAGCCGTCCATAGGCCAACCCTAGGGTAATCATCCCATAGGCCTTGTCATGCGAATTGGGAAGCCCTCGAAGCTTCGGCAAGGCCTGATCCAACCACTGTTGCGCGTCCACATGACGGCCCAATCGCAGACTCGCCTGTCCCGCATTGAGCGTCGCCGTGATGGACAAGGCTGGAAGCTTTGCCTTCTCGGCGAGCGACTGACTTTCGGTAAACGCCTCGAGTGCCGCAACATCGTTCTTCTGTATGGCGTGGAGACGACCCATCTCATTGAGAATCGTGGCGGCACGACCCAAATCCTCCAATTCCCTCGCCAGAGTGAGGCCATCGGTGAGGTATTCAGAGGCGGCCTCCAACTGGCCGGCGGCCAGGTACACCTGTCCAATGGCACCCATCACGGCAGCTTGCCGGGCTGGATCTCCTGACTGCTGCACGAGAGTCAGTGCCAATTCGAGACTCTGCGCCGCTTTCGTGTGATAGCCCAACGCGACATACACGTGAGCGAGCGCTGTGAGGGCATCACTTTGCTGAAGGGGCCGTCCTTGTTGGTCAGAGGTATCCGCCGCCTGCTGAAAACGCGCGGCCGCTTCCTCCAGCGCACCTTGCTGATACAGGCGCAGCCCATCCTCAAAGGCATCAATGTTTGCCATGGGTACAGAGCCGGCTTCGGATTCGGACCAAACTTGTGGAACGACCACGAGAGCCATGAGGCCACAGACAATCGGAATGAGGACCAGTCTGGAAAACCAGAGCGCCCGGCGAGAGCAAGACCAACCTAGGCGAGGGGTGCGCAGGTGAACGACCAGCCGACGGTAAATTTTGGCTGACATAACAACCCCCCTTTACCTAAAAGATTTGGAGGACGAACTGCATATGGATACCCTCATCTTGTAGCGTCCCACTCCCCTGATCGATGTCGTTGATCTTGTGACCCCAATAAATTTCGTAGTAGGCCCGGTTTTGCGGGAGCACCGTCCACCTGAGGCCGATCCCCACGCTGGCAAGGTATCCAAGGTCCGCGGCTCCTCCACCACTCAGCGGTGGTTCATCGCCATTGTTCCACGCGCTACCGTAGTCAAAAAAGGGCGCCAGCTGGAACATATCTTCCCCACTCGCATACCGCCAGACCGGGAGACGGGCCTCCACTGATGTCACGATCGCATTGTCCCGCACGAAGGTGTTCTCACGATAGCCACGCACCGTATACCGCCCGCCGACTGGATACTGTTCCAAAGGAAACAATGCGTCATTGGCCAATTGCATGTCGAACCGACCCAGAAGCTGTATGCCGGCCAGGTTATCAAAACGCTTCACGGCCTGAACGCTCCCGAGCCAGGAAAAGAATTGTGCATCGGGAATCTGGAACCCATTTGCATCAACACCGGAATTGACCGTCGCGTCCAATACATCCAGGCCAAAGGAGAACCTGGACCGAAGGGCCAGGACTGCATCCTGCGTCCGGTAGATCCAATCGGGAGTGAAGCGCAGCGCGCTTACAATGTTGACCCCCGTGTCCGTCGATCCGGGGATGAGGTTGGGATTAACAGGAATTCCCTGGTCCCTCACCGAGACCAAGAATTTGGATTGCGTCTTATTGTATTCCCATTCTCCCGTGAGAGCCAGGCCCAGTTCCTGGTTCAATGACCGTATGACAGGGTGACGGAGCGTGAAACCAATGACCTGGGTTTGACTCTCGATGTCTAGAAAATCGAAAGGCTCCTCGACGACCGTGAAATCGTTCAGCCGGAAGGAACTGGTCAGGATCGTATCGTAGGGGGTGAGGGGGAGCGCATACGAGGTATCGATAAGAGGATCCACCCCCTCAGAACGTGCGTAGGTAAACCTGAACGGATCACCAAGGCCAAAGAGGTTTTCATGAGAGAAGGTTCCGAGCCCTCGATTCTCGCCGACGGTCGGCGTTTGAAAGTTGTTATATTCGGCCCATAGTCGATAGGGACTTCGTTCGGTGACCTTCACATTGAGTTCACTTTCGCC
>JBFJQA010000242.1:0-4611 GCA_041616875.1 Nitrospiraceae bacterium
CGCCTCTGCTCTCTTCGGCAAGGGGTTCACTTCCTGAAGGAGAACAACGTCCGGCCTTTCTTCCGCTATTTGCCTGACCAGCATGCCCAGCCGTTCTTCATTGCGCTCAGGAGACTCTCCCGGAGTCACCGAAACCTCACCGGCGTGGAGTCCATGCCACGCATTGTAGGTCACGACCTTGAACGGCCGGGGGAAGCCGTCGCCTAATGTCCCTCTCTCATCCTCTACTCTCGTCTGAGTTGAAGGCTTCGAGCACACCGACAGGGCCAAACACATCATCACCAAGACGATGACAGAGGTCGTCGCCCGAGAACACAATGCCTCGATTATGGACCAACCCACCCGCATCGCTTTCATGTGTCCTCACGGTCCTGTTCTAGAGGGGTGCCGCTGGAGTCCACCAGTTCAGTCTGCCTGACTCGCAGGCTGCGATTCTCTTGCCCCAGTTCGGGCTAGCGTGGCCCGAAGCCGATCGGAATACCAATTAGTCGCGTCCCTTGCCAAGAGAATATCCGTGGGCTCGACTGACTTCCCATAATACACGGCATGCCATCTGTCCCTGACAGCTAGCACGGTCCCAGCCAAAGACAGACTCAGAAATCCCCCTTTGGAGCGTGCGAACACAATAATATCCGCCGTCAAACCCGGGGTCATCGCCCCGCTCAGGCCGCCACCAATCGTTCCAGCCGCCACGTCGACACCCGTCCCAAATACCACGGTTGAGCTCAGCATGGATTCCACACCCTTCGGGGTCATCACGAGCGCCACGATTTCGGATCGCTTGGCCCCAATTTGCAAGCCAACACCTGCCCCAACGGCAGAGTAAAACGCCGGGTCACTCCACTGACCCGTGCGCTCATCCTGCACGAGCAACACGCCTCTCCCTAACGACCCGGTAATCACATACCCCGCCTCCACAAGGTTCGGCGCGATGAAGACTCCTTTCGCCTCCTTGACGTTTTCACGGAGCCAGGTCATTTCGGGGTGACCCACAAACCGCGCAAAGGTTAACCGCGCCTCATCCACGAGCGCTTGCACTTCCATCAATTCATCTGCCTTGGCTACAGACAGTCCGAGGGAAAAGACCATAGTCGCTACGAACGTGGCGAGGAGGCACAGGCCATGTCGAGGCCCTTTGCTGGTGCGACTTGCTCTCTTGTGGTTCTTATTCAATCGTCTCATATATCCCCTACACCAGCTGAACGTCGTCCTCCGCTATCCCGAAGGGCTCACCGTGCCACCCTGCTCCCAGCCTATGGTTCAACACAGGCATACTTGCCGCGCTCGAGACAGAGCCGGTAGGCTAGGCGATTCGCCCAAAACTCAAACGCCTGTTCGACGTCATTCCAGGAATTGGTCTTTCCTTGCAGCTTCCTCCCCCCCGCACGGCGATCCACCATGGCCGCAACGACCTCCCCCGTCAGGCTGTCTGTCACCTCCGCCTCAATACTTGCTTTGCCGGCGAAAGCACGTGTACCCGTCGTGAGCTTGGATACGCTCGGCAGCGGCACCACGGCGGTCATGGCGTTCATCGTATCGCTGGCCTGTTCGGCTTCAGTGATGGCCGCGCGTACCCTCATGATGCGGAACCCCGATTTCCTCGCGATGGCGTAGTCCTCCTTCTTGAAGGCCTGAATGATCTTGGCCTCAAGCAGAGTGGCTAACCGTTTCAGATCTTTTTCCGGTACTTCGTCTCCACCGGAATTCGCATGTCGCAAGACCGTCACAGGATCAACGAGCACCGTGTTATAGTCGGTGAGCTTCGCGTTAGGATTTTGGTAAATCAGCAACGGCTCGTTGTCCTCGCCCTTTCGCAGCTTCGAATAATCGCTGAGGAACCCGGAGGTCTTGACATCTCTCGCTTGGTTCGTGTCCGCGCACGCGGCGAGGATCACTACCAGAGCGAGGGAGAGCAAATTATGACATCCTGTCATATTACAACCACCTTTCTTTAAGACCCCACGAGCCAGGAGTCAGATCATCCCGTTGCTGGTCAATCTCCTCCGTCGGTCGTTGAGATTCAGATCCGGGCTCCGCCACACTGACAGAGCGCTTTGGAGAGTAGATGCCCACTCTTAGCTCACTCCGTGACTATGAGTCAACCACGGTTCACACTCTCCTGTGCTAGTTTGCCTCCAGTGCGTGCCCCCAGTCTTGCGTCCACCAACCGTCTGGCAAGTTCCAAACGAGAACCGTTGCTCAACGTGCCTAACGAACTTTCGCCCGCTTGGCAAAATTGACGGATACACTTCCCGGGGACTTGATTGTAGGACGTTGGATCGGCACAATGAGGCCTTAGACATGTCACTGCCGGTCAGGCACCAGATCGACCATCCACATTAGAGAGGACACGTTCATGAGAGAGTGGGACCGACACCTGAGCAACTCCGAGGCATCGCTGGACCAGAGACGACTCGAATGCCTTCGATTCGGACTACTTCGTCCTCTCCCTTACCACTTAGCCACCCTCGTGATGACAACGATCTTCTTCCTCGGGTGTGCAATGAACCCGGTCACTGGCCGACCGGATTTGGTCCTCCTTTCCGAAAAGGATGAACGCCAAATTGGTGAAGAGGAGGCTAAGAAGGTCGAGGGATCCATGGGTCTGACCCAGGATCCTCAGCTTGCGGCCTATGTCGAGGCGCTGGGACAGCGCCTCGCGGCACAGTCCCCCCGCACCAACGTCGATTATCACTTCTATGTGGTTGAAATGGTTGAGCCCAACGCCTTCGCTTTGCCTGGCGGGTTTGTTTATGTGTCGCGTGGTCTCCTGACCCTGACCAACTCCGAGGACGAGCTCGCCGGCGTCATGGGTCACGAGATTGGGCACGTGGCCGCCCGGCACTCGGTCAAGCGCCTCTCAGCCGCGGCGCCGTTTGCGATCGTGGGCGGAATCACCGGCGCCGTAACCGGGATCGTGAGTGATCAACTCAGCAGTGCCGTCACCGGCATCACGTCATTCGCGGGAGGCATTGTGCTGTCCCCCTACAGCCGTGACCAGGAACGAGAAGCGGATACCGTTGGCATTGACATCGCAGGCCGCGCAGGTTGGGATCCGGCGGCCTTGTCTTCCTTTCTCTACACATTGGAGCGTGAGGAAGAGCTCCAGCAAGGGGCTCCCCGGAAACCCAGCTTTTTCGATTCCCATCCCGCCACCCCGGAACGTGTGGAGGATACGGCCAAGCACGCCAAGAAGATCACGCGCGGACCTGGGCAACCCATCGCCGCCGACCATGCGGCGTTCCTACGAAAACTGGACGGACTCGTCGTCGGGCCAAACCCCGCAGATGGCTTGTTGAACGATAATCGCTTTGTCCAGCCGGATCTGGACTTCACCTTTGAATTCCCCGGCGGTTGGAAGACCGATAATTCCCGCCAGGCCGTGGTGGGCGCCGAGGTGGAGGGCAAGGCGCTCTCCCTCCTCCGGGCCGCCGCCGAGGGAAACGATCCCCTGGATGTTCCACGTGCTGTCGAACAGTCTCTCAAGAAGAGAGACCCTAAGGCCAGCCTGATGGACAAGGTTCAACGCATTCGAATTGGCGACCTGCCCGCGGCGCGGGCGGTCTTGCAGACTCGAACCAAGGCAGGACCGACGACGATTCACCTAACGTGGATCGCGCATAAGGGGCTCATCTACCAGCTCACCGGCGTCACACCAGTCAAGGAGTACAGTCGGTATGAGAGCACCTTCGCCACGATCGCGCAGAGCTTTCGTCCTCTCACCGCAAGCGAGCGTTCAGCCGTCACAGTTAATCGGCTCCGCGTGATCTCCGCACGTGAAGGCGAAACCCTTGCTCAAGTGATCGAGCGTACGAACAGTACATGGTCACCGGAGGCGGCAGCGGTTGCGAATGGGCTGCACACGACGAGCCGCCTGACGGCTGGACAGCTCCTTAAGCTCGCAATCACTGAGCGTTACTCCCCGAACCGGTAATACTCAGCGGTCTTCGCTGTCTCGATCATATACTCGGCTCTTCCCTCGATGAAGACAGCTCTCTCTTCGCCAGCTCGGAGTTCCGGCATTGACATTTCAGGCGCTCGTCCCTAAGATGCGCCCGAATTCCCTTCACGCTATGACCCTCCACGAACTTCGAGACAGTCTTCACGATTGCCAACGCTGCAAACTCTCCACGTTGGGCCGCACCCAGGTCGTCTTTGGGGTGGGGAGTCCAGAGGCATCTATCATGTTTGTCGGCGAGGGGCCGGGATTTCATGAGGATCGGCAGGGAGAGCCGTTTGTGGGCGCGACCGGAAAGTTATTGAATGACCTCCTCCAATCAGCGGGCCTGTCCCGTTCCGAGGTGTACATCGCGAATGTGATCAAATGCCGGCCGCCGAACAACCGCGACCCCGAGCCGGACGAGGTCGAGACCTGCAAGCCCTTCCTCATGCAACAGATTCAATTGATCAAGCCGACCTTGGTCTGCTCGCTTGGCAACTGGGCCACACAGACCCTGTTAGAAAAAAAGATCGGTATTACCAAGGTCCGCGGGCAGGCCATCCGCCTCAAGGAGTTTGTCCTCTTCCCACTGTTTCATCCCGCCGCGGCCCTTCATCAAAACAGCCTCCTCGAGCCACTGCGTGAAGATTTCAAGAAACTCAAAGCATATC
>JBFJQA010000243.1:0-4611 GCA_041616875.1 Nitrospiraceae bacterium
CGAGATCACATCACCCCATAGACTCGCAGGTCGCACCGAGGAATTTTGGATCATACACTGATCCACTTGCCGGCCAAGCATGATGTCTCCCGTGAGGGCGAGATTCATTTCCTCCTCGCGCTAAGGGGTAAGAAGATGGACGTTGGGCGCTCGTCAGTACAGATCACCGAATGATTTGTGCCCCACAAGCCGGTTGAGCGCCTCAGCAATCAGTGGAGCAAGCGAGACAATGTGCAATCGCGACCAGCCGGCTTGAGACATAGACAGGCTGTCAGTGACATAGACCTCTCTCACTTCGGGAACATTCAGCTTCTGCCTCGCGTCTCGTACGAACAGGCCATGGGTGGCAGCGATCGTGATATCGGGTTTGGCTCCAGCCTTGAGCAACACCTCGATACTCTCTGCGACAGTTCCCCCGGTCGAGATCATGTCATCGACGATTAGGCAGGGCCGGTCACGTACCTCACCCACCAGATGAGTCACGCGGGTCGTGGTTCCGGTCTCGCGCCGTTTATGCATCACGACGACCGACGTGCCAAAGCGATGGGCGTATTCGCCGGCGAGATGCACGGCCCCGGCATCCGGTGCGACGATCACAGTTCCCTCCTTCACCTTCCCGCGTAGGTTCTCACACAAGAGCGGGACCGCCGTCAAATTGTCAACGGGAAGATGAAAGAAGCCTTCTATCTGTGCAGCATGGAGATCCACCGTCAAAACGTGGTGAATGCCGACAGTCCTGCACAAACTGGCCACCATGCTCGCCGTAATCGCTTCTCTCCGCCCGTGCCGTTTATCAGACCGCGAATACCCCAAGTAAGGAATGATCGCCGTTATTCGTCCGGCTGCGGCCCGTCGGCAGGCGTCGGCGAAGATCAGGAGCTCGACCAGGTGGTCGTTGACCGGCGGCGCAATGGACTGAAGGATGAACACATCCTTCCTTCGCACCGGCTCCTGGAGTTGGATCGAAAGTTCGCCGTCGGGGAAACGTTCGACGATCCGCGCGCCAAGCGGGATATCAAGCGTGGCCGCAACTTGGGCGGCCAAATCGGGATTTGCGGTTCCACTGAAAAACGTAAGATCCTTCATCGGGGGCCATCACTCACGCAAGGACAACGTGCAAAGGAAACACATGAGGAGGAAAGTTCCTCCGCCTCGGCATGGGTGTCCTTCCACCTATGACAATCTACATATGCAGGAGAGCATACCCTGATCTAGCATCAGAGGTGCCAGGGGGCTGTCACCATTCAGACTCCCAAACTACGATGTTTCGAGAAGGACTTACCTGAGAAGAGAGGATGAGCGATTACACAGTGGCCCTCTGCGTTGGTGCATTTGGGGGCAGGGAGAAGAGCCATTCTGTGTCAAAACGCTACAACCTCCCAGCCTTCTCCTGAGAGGTCTAGGGGTGTGGATGACCCTCGTCGGGGGCCTTTGGGATCAGGCCATGCTTGGAGAGCAAGGCGGTTGCATCTCGCGCGTTCTTGATTATAGCGGTGGCCATCAGGTGAAGCTGTACGGAATCTTTTTGGAGTTTGGCCACCCCTTGCTGTTGGGCTTTCATACCCGCGGCCACGGCCAAACGCGGATAGACTTCCCACTCCTCCATGCGAGGCAAAATATCTTCGTGATGGATACCTCTGGCCCTGGCGAATTCCGCCAACTCCCGCGCCGCGGCAAGGGCCATCTCGTCGGTGATGCTGGTGGCCCGAACATCCAGTGCGCCCCGGAACAGGCCGGGAAAGACCAAGGAGTTATTGACCTGATTGGGAAAATCACTTCTGCCTGTCGCCACAATGCTCGCCCCTGCTTCCTTTGCCTCCCAGGGCCAGATTTCCGGGACGGGATTCGCACAGGCGAAGACGATCGCGTCCCTGCGCATTTCCGAAATCCAGGTTGGCTTGATGAGATTCCCGCGGGAAAAGGCGATGCACACATCAGCCCCATGCAGGGCATCGGCGATGCCGCCCATCACCCCCTCTCCATTCGTTTCTAGGCAGACGTTCCACTTGTCGGTGTACTCAGACTGGGTTGCTTCAATGTCCTTCCGAGCTTTTGACAGGACCCCCGTACTGTCACAGGCCACGATCTGGCCGGGATTCACCCCGTAGGTTTTCAACAGCCGATAGGTCGCCACATTGGCTGCCCCCATGCCAATCATTGCAATCCGGATATCCTGAATCTGTTTTCCCACAACCGCCAGTGCGTTCTCCAACGCCGCAAGAAGAACCGTCGCAGACCCCTGCTGGTCATCGTGCCAAACGGGAATCTGCAACTCCTTCCTCAAAGCATCCAGAATCCGAAAGCATTTCGGTTGCGCGATGTCTTCTAAATTGATTCCGCCGAAGTTTGGCTCCAGAATCTTCACGACGCGCACCAACTCACTTGGGTCCTTTGTGCCGAGACACAGGGGAACCGCATCGACGCCACCAAGGTATTTGAAGAGCAGAGCTTTCCCCTCCATGACCGGCAAGCCGGCCTCCGGGCCAATGTCCCCCAGCCCGAGTACGCGGGTCCCATCTGAGACAATGGCGATGCAGTTCGCTTTGTTCGTGTGTTCGTAGACTAAGTCGGGCGATGCAGCGATGGCTCGACAGGGGGCAGCCACCCCGGGTGTGTACCAAATGGCAAAGTCGGCCGGGCTTCGGATCGGGCACTTGGGAATGACCTGGATCTTCCCCTTATAGAAAGGATGCAGGCGTAGGGCTGTTTCGGAGTGCTGCTGCGCTTTCGTCAATCGTTCGTCAGGAATTTTCATATCGGCCTTTTATGGTAACACGGATGACCAGAGGTGAGGGGATTCCGGTTCCGGTTCAAGGATGTTTCTTGGTACTGCGGACGGGTGCATTCAACATGCCAGACCTGACCGAGAGTCGGATTTTGTGGCTGGTAGACATCATGTGCCATTTTGTCTCACGACCTTCGCGAGCTTCAGACCCATGCCCTTGATTTCTTCAGAGATTCGTCGTAATCGATGAACAATCCCAAAGAACTCGCTCGCTCGAATTCCTTGCTGTGGACACGATAGCCAAGATGACGACCCGAACGAAAATAGTTTCCCATTGGGGCCGGAGGTTGGCTCCGATATTGGCTAGGTATCATCAGGGTACCTGGTTCACCTGTGTCGCGGTCTTGTTTCTCAGCCTTGGACACGTGCTTGCCTCACCGGCGATCGGGCGAGGTCCCAACCCGCCTTGCAACGATGCGCCGTGGCCTCCCTACGCAGACGTGGAGATGCCGATCAATGTGCGGGTGTGGTCGGACGAAGACTTTGCCGATGGCTGGTCCCCTCCGGCCTGTACCGGGTGGAAGGCGCGGGACTTCACGATTCTGGTCGCCGCCGCCGGGCGTTTCAGACATGAGGGGAAAGCCGACGAGATACTCCAGCGGATTGCTGCAATCTCGAATTTGACCGAAATCTGGTATTGGTCGGTGACACGCGGGCGTTGGCATAAACTCATTTCTGAGGCGTTCGCCCTTTCCGCCCCCAACCGTGAGGCACGCCGTCTAGATTTTGATCTTGAAGAGTTGCGCCCCGGGCGTAGCCTGTACTTTTGGCAGGACGAGAGTAGCCCAGCCGGTGCGGTGGTCTATCGATTGCGGATTCTGGAACGGGACCCAGATCGCATTACGTTCGACATCGAGAACACCGAGCGAGTGACCTTTGCCTTTATGACCCTGTTCGAACCGGGAGAGTACCAGTTTCTGTATTTTCTCGAACGCGAGTCCAGCGAGAGTTGGCGCTACTATAGCTTGTTCCGGGCCGGCGCCCAAGCCAGCTCTCTCATCAGCGGCCACGAAAACTCCTTCATCAATCGCGCGGTCGCCGTCTATCGGTATCTCGCCGGCCTTCCCACGGACCGGGACCCGCCCGCTGCGCCCTGATGACGGGCTGAAGCCTCTCAAACATTTTCGAGTGCTTCACCGACATCCCTTCCTCTTCTCAGGATGGAGATCGAAGCACTCAGGGTCTGAGGTGTGCGCCCTCCCATGACCATTCGTTGGTAGGCTCACTCCAAGGACAGATCGCTTCTTTAGTAAAGGATTCTGTGGTGGATGCGCAAAAACGGTCTTCACAGCGAAGGAACCTTGAGAAAGGAATGAATCGAACCACTCCCGGGTTGTGAACCCGATACGGCGAGGCAGGTTGGGGCGCTTCAGCAGCGCGAGCAGACGGGTTGGGAGGCAAAGCCGGGTCTCGTCGCTATCGGAAGGGTGACTGGCGCTCGCGGCCGGAGACCGCCGTCTTCGTGGACGTTGATGTGGTGCCGCTCAGAGGGGGCAGGGACGCCGTCTTCCGGCATCCCTGCCTTTGTCTAGGCGTTTGCCTCATCCTCGCTGAGGATGAGTTCAGGAGGAGGAACTTCCCCTACCACCGGTTACGTTTGCCACCGCCAAAACCACCGCCACCGCCGCCTCCACCACGACCCGGTCGCGATTCCTGAGGCCGTGCCTCATTCACGGTCAAGGTCCGGCCCTCAAGTTGAGTGCCGTTCAGCGCCTGTATCGCCGCATTGGCCTCTTCGGACGTGGCCATCTCAACGAAGCCAAAGCCCCGTGACTGCCCCGTAAACTTATCGGTGATGATCTTCACCGACTCGATGGTGCCATGCG
>JBFJQA010000244.1:0-4594 GCA_041616875.1 Nitrospiraceae bacterium
CTTTTAAGGATAATTCGACCATTGTCATGGGGCCTGACTCGGAGTTTTTCAGGTTCCTCAAACAGCGCTGACACCGCTCCTGACCTTTCCATCATCAAGACAGTTTGCCACCGAGGTCCTGCCCGCCAGCAGATCGACGCGAAATTTCCCACCAAGCCCACCCGGAACCTCAACAGGCAGGGTGCTTCGGGGACCCACCTCACCTCACGCCGACCTTGTAATCCTAGCTCCTGCCAAGAGTGGGAGGAGCCTGGGCAGCCTCGGCCACGTGGCATCGCTCATTGAAACTTGAGAAGAAGAATAAAGACGGATGGTGCAGGGACTCATCGAGGGCGGTACGTGGACTAACGAAAGCCAGGGGAAAAAGGAAGAAGGATTTACTCCAGAATATATTGGTTGGGATTCACCGCACGTCCTCTGACCTTCACTGCATAGTGTAAATGGGGCCCTGTAGAGAGCCCTGTACTTCCCACCAAGGCAATCACATCCCCACGCTGGACGCGCTGCCCATTCTTCACCAGGTATTTGTTCAGATGGCCGTAGAGGGTCTCGATTCCGTATCCATGATCAAGCTTCACAATATGCCCCAACTTAGGGAAAAAACCTACAAATCTCACCCTCCCGGCGGCTGGTGCACGGACAGGTGTATTAGGAGATGCGCCGATGTCGAGCCCATCATGAAGGGCTGGTCTTCCCGTGAACGGCGAAACCCTGGCACCAAACCCCGAGGTGACCCATCCTTTAACGGGCCAAATAGAGGGGGTCGAATCCCAGCGGGCCGATCGCTTCTCAGCCTCTGCCAAAAGCCTCTCAGTCGCCTTCTCCTGAAACCCAATCTGCCCCTCTAGTAAGGAAATTTCTCTTTTTAGATGTTGCTTCAAGGCTTCGGCCTGCGCTTCGTCAATATCCTCATCTGGAAGACTGCCGTTGAAGATATCAGCAGCCCGTCTTATGGAATCTGAAGTCTCGGTTCCCTCTACACCGGGCAAGGGTCCTTGCTCCATTCCGCCACCTTCGATCGGTGTCTCTTCTCCTCCTCGACCATTAAGAAGATCCCCCTCCGATTTCTGGACATCGATACCGAGCATCACCCGCATCCGCTGGTTCATTTCCTTCATCGACAGCATCCTCCGCTTGAGATCACCCACGGCAGTGGAGAACGCAGCAGTCTGCTGACGAGCACTGAGCACCTCTGTTCTCAGCGATTGGAGCTCCCATACTTCCCCAGTTCGGATCACGTAATGGGAGATCACCGCAAGATCGACCAAAATCAAAATTATTGCCGCGATGAAGGCCTTCCGCACGATGTGCCGGGGAATACTCAACCGCAGGGGTTTGGCGGTGGACCCACGGAAGATCACGATGGTATAGGCGTCATTTCCTGGGGTTGGCTGGGCGCTTCTCATGTCACCTCGAATTCTGAACGGACCCAATAAAACACAAGTATAGCATTCAATTGTAATCGCAGCTTACCCAATTCACAGCCCGCCGGTCAATCAATTTTAATGTTCTCGAAGCCATTGAAATATTTTCTATTTCTCTCAACTCGCGTCGGTGTTTGTTTCGTCCCTCAGCCACTGCAGATACTCCGGAAGACCATCTGTGATCCGTAAGGCAATGATTTCCGGTACGGTGTAACTGTGCAAACCCTTGATTGTCTGTGATAATTTCTCAAACAGCTGAGACTGAGACTTCACGACGATGAGCGACTCATCCTCTTCCTGGGTTTTTCCCTCCCACCGGAAGATGGAGCGGATACGCGGCAGGATATTGGCGCAGGCCGCGACCCTAGCCTCAACGAGCGCCCTGGCAATCTTCGTTGCCTCGTCTTGAGAGGGAGTGGTGATAAGCACTACGATTTCTGCCACCACCCGACCCCACCAAATCGAAAACCGTATAAATAGGTACAAGCAACATCCATGCCTTGCAGCCTCCTACTAACGACTTATTTTCCTTAATAAATCAAAGTCTTTTACAAATCATCGGGCAACACTGTGTTTCAGCGCAGGAAATGACCCTACGCCAACGACAAAGTCTGGCTCGAGTAACTGTTTTTTTGATCTCACTGGGTCTTCGATGAGGGAGAGCATCCATCCCTTCTTCATTCTGGCGTGACCCAGCCATGTAGGCTGTCCACCCCTCCACCCTACACCTCCTGAGGTACAGCGACATTCACTCCTGCTATGCTGCATCTCCGACATTGCCGGTTGTCAGTCAAGGTTCTTCCAAGACCTACGTTGACAGCCCTGAAAAAGGTCGCATATCATAGCCCATGGTAAAAGGAGGCCGCCTATGAGTTTCACGATTACCCCGAAAGAACTTAAGGAACGATTGGATAATGGCGAAAAACTGTTTCTCCTTGATGTACGGGAGCCCTGGGAACACTCGCTTGCCAAAATCGAGGGCTGCGTCCTCATTCCATTAGGAACACTCCCTCAGTCAATGGAGCAGGTGGATCAGAGTGCAGAAATCATCGCCTATTGCCATCATGGCATGCGGAGCGCAGATGCCACCGGATTCTTGCTTCAGCAGGGTTACCCCAACGTGAAAAATTTAATCGGGGGGATCGACGCCTGGTCATTACAGGTGGACCCATCTGTGCCCCGCTATCGTTAGATTTCCAGAGGCGGTGCCCGTCAGTCGCTCTTTCTTACCTTCCTCAGGATTTCTGTCCCCGAAAGAAGGCGACGGTCCGCCTGAGCCCTTCCTTAAGGGGTACTCTTGGGTCCCAGCCTAGCTCCTGGCGGATCTTGGTACTGTCCACTACACTGCGGCTCTGTTCTCCCTTTTTCGCCGGGCCATGAATTTCCTGACAGTCGGCGTTGGTCAGTTCCTTGAGTAAAGAAAACAGGCTGTTGATCGTCGTTTCCTCTCCGGTCCCGACGTTATAGATACCGTGAACTTCTTGGCCCATCACGGCAAGATTGGCTTCGACAACGTCTTCCACAAAGATGAAGTCCCTTGTCTGGCGCCCGTTTCCATTGATAACGGGTTGCTCACCCTTGAGCAGTTTCTGAATAAAGATGGCGACCACTCCGGCCTCCCCCTCGGGATCCTGCCGCGGTCCGTAGACATTGGCATACCTGACACTGACGAATTGTACCCCGCTCACACGTTCGTAATAGGCCAAGTAATGCTCGCCGCTCAATTTACTGATTCCATAGGGAGAGAGGGGCCTCGTTGGATGGGTCTCAGGGGCAGGAAATGCATCCTGCTCCCCGTAAATCGCCCCTCCAGAAGAGGAGAACACCACTTTTCTGGTCCCATGCCTGAAAGCCTGCTCGAGAAGATTCAATGTGCCAAGGATATTGACCTGAGCATCAAACACAGGATCCTCAACGGAGCGTCGGACGTCCATTTGCGCAGCAAGGTGCATCACCATTGAGGGGCGTTCATTACGGAACACCCGTTCCAAACGCCGATTCTGGATATCCATTTTGTAGAATCCTGCTGCTTTGTTGAGATTTTTCCGCTTGCCGGTGGAGAGGTTGTCCACCACCGTTACCTCATGCCCCTCGAGTAGTAAGCGGTCCACGAGGTGGGACCCGATAAACCCGGCGCCGCCTGTCACTAAAATTTTCATTGTCCTCCTCGCGCAAACATCCAATCACCGGTCTTTGTGAGGCGAGGCAACCTTTCTCAGGGGAAGGACCATGGGCCTCACTCCGGCCTCCCCCTCCTATTCACACCTCTCGGCACGATGAAGCTCGGTGGGTTGCCCACCGGAATCCAACCAAGATCTCTCGGTTGCCCTTCTGTCCCAGAACAGGAGAGTCGAGGACTCCTATTCGACTGAATCCCAGTCTTTCCGCACAGGCCAACACTCTGTCTGTAGCCGCTCGACGTAGCCTCTCCTCCCGGACGATGCCCCCGCGTCCGACCTGACCTCGCCCGACTTCGAACTGTGGCTTGACGAGAGCCACCACGTTAGCCTCGTCGGCCAAGAAGCGAACGACACAGGGCAGGACTATCATGAGCGAAATAAAGGACACATCAATGACGGCGAGGTCCACCGGCTCAGCGATCGATGCGGGATCAAGATAGCGAATATTTTCTCGCTCCAGGACAACCACCCGCGAATCGTTTCGAAGCCGCCAATCCAATTGACCATAGCCCACATCTACGGCATAAACTCGACCGGCTTCTCGCTGAAGCAGGCAATCCGTAAATCCTCCCGTTGATGCCCCCACATCGAGGGCTACTACTCCCGTGGCGTCAATCCCGAAAGCTTCCATGGCGGCATCAAGCTTCTCACCACCTCGGCTCACGAAGGGAAGCCCGCGCGCGAGGACTTCGACATGTGCTTCAGAAGGTATCAGCCTTGCCTGCTTATCGGCCATTTGGCCGTTCACTCTTACCGCGCCGGCCAAAATAAGGCGGCCGGCCTGTTCCCGACTCGCAGCTAACCCACGAGAGACGAGGGCTCGATCCAAGCGTTCTCGACCAGCGGAGCCTTTCCGGATCATGCGGGACGGCAATGAAGGGCTAGATAGCGAGGGTAAAGATTAGACGGAGGGAGAAGGCTCATCAGCGTCCTCCTCACCCAAGGCATAGGCACGCAGGCGTTTTTTCCCGTCTTTATCCTGGATCAAAA
>JBFJQA010000245.1:0-4535 GCA_041616875.1 Nitrospiraceae bacterium
AGACGATGGGGGGGGTGATGAGCCACCTGATCAGGCGAAATACGACTATTCCGACGTCAGCCAAGGAAATGTTTACCACCTATGTGGACGGCCAAACGTCGGTCGACATCCACATCTTGCAAGGCGAGCGGGAACTGGTCAGCGACAATAGAAGCCTCGCTCGTTTTCAGCTCAAGGTCCCCCCTCTCCCGGCTGGTGTCCCACGTATCGAGATCACCTTCTTGATCGACGCCAACGGGATTCTGAATGTCAGCGCGAAAGACATTAGAACAGGGGAAGTTCAGTCGATCGAAGTGAAACCTTCCTACGGACTCACGGACGATGAAGTGGAGCGCATGATTGCGGAGTCGTTTAAATTTGCCGGAGAGGACCTCAAGGCACGGCAATTGATCGAAGCACGGACGGAGGCTGAGGCGATCATCAAGGCGACCCAAAAAGCATTGCAGCTTGGTGGGCACCTGATTGGCGCGGAGGAGACGTCCAGCATTCGAGCCTCGCTCGCCGAACTAGAAACCGCCAAGGGAAACGACGATCACCGGGCTATTCGAGAGCGCATGGCTGACCTGGAAAAGGTGACTCACCACCTTGCGGAAGTGTTGATGGATTCCTCTTTGAAAGAAGCTCTGCAAAGCAAGAAACTGTCTGAGCTTACCTAAAGACTACACAGTGCAGCCAGCCACGCATGCACGAGGAGGCAACGAGGAGGATGGTTCGATGGACTTAACCTGGCAGGATACGGAAGAAATCGCTATCCAGTTACTAGAGCAACATCCGGACACTGACCCCGTGACAGTTCGGTTCACTGAAATGCACGGCTGGATTACGGCCTTGCCGGAATTTAGAGACGACCCCAAAAAGTCCAACGAAAAGATCCTGGAAGCTATTCAGATGGCCTGGCTCGAAGAATATAAGGATGCCCGCTCCTGACCAATCCCTCATCCCTGGCTTGTGTACAGAACTACAAGCCTCTCAAAACGTAGCCATTTCTTGAGAGGACAAGATAGACCCGCCGACGGGAGCCTCCTGAAACCGGTCAAGCTTGTAAAACTCTGACGGGTCTAGACGCTGCGGCGCCGTTTCCTTCGGTTCGGTGCCGCGTGAAAAAATCTCGACGGTTCCTTGGGAGCCATCCTCGGGGGGTAGCAGACCAGTAGCCGGGTCGATTCTGACGAACAGGATGTCATCTGGAATCTCGAATGGCATCGTCGGAAGTTGCTTGAGGGCCTCCTGCATAAATGCGATCCAAATGGGCAAGGCCGCATGGGCGCCCGACTCCCTGTTCCCCAAAGACCGACGGTCATCGAACCCCACCCAGACCCCGACGGCAAGATTGGGCGTGTAGCCAATAAACCAGGCATCGGTGAAATCATTCGTCGTTCCCGTTTTTCCCGCAATTGGCCTCCTGATCTTCTTAGCTCTCTGCCCGGTTCCTCGCTGCACGACGTCTTCCAACATATTCGTCACTAAGTAGGCTGTTTCCTTCGACAAGACCTGTTCCGGCTCAAAAACAGTCTGTTCCAATACCTCCCCATTGGGATCATGCACCGAGGTAAGCCAATAGGGCTTGAGACGAATCCCCTGGTTGGCGAAGACCCCATACGCCGAGGTCAGTTCGACCAGGGTCACACTGGAAGAGCCCAGAGCCAGCGACAAGTCATAGTTCAGCGGACTCGATACGCCCAAGGCTCTGGAGAGCTCGGAGACCGGCTTGATCCCGATTCGGTCGAGCAATCGGACCGTGGCCAGATTCCTCGAATGGATCAAGGCATCACGCAAGCTGACGACCCCATAGAATCGCTGTTCGTAATTCTCCGGCTTCCAGATCTTTCCCGTCTGTTCCTCCTCGTAGACGACCGGAGCATCCAGAACAATGGAACCTGGCCCTAACCCTTGGTTGATGGCCGCGCAGTAAATGACAGGCTTGAATGCCGATCCAGGCTGACGCTCCGCCATCATGGCCCGGTTGTACTCGCTTCGGAGAAAGTCATACCCACCGACCATGGCTCGCATGGCGCCCGTCCTCGGATCGAGCGCGACGAGAGCCCCTTCCACAGCCGGAGATTGTTCCAGTTGCCAATGGACGACCTTGTCTTCGGTCTGCTTGATCGCCACCTCAATGACATCGCCCTTTTTCACCAGGCGCTTGACCGAGGGAAGCATGACGGCATCCTTGCGTGGATCCGGTCCGGTCAAACGCCTCAGGGCCCATTCCATGTCTTCGTAGGAGAGCCGACCAGCGGTTGAACCAACCCGCACCTCCACGTAATCTCTGGCTACTTTGGTTACCACCCCTTCCACAATCTCACCCTCGTCAGGAGACATATCGGTCGTGTCCTCGGTGGCAGCCGCCAAACTCACCAATTCATCCGGGCTCAACGTCTTCAGCGGCCCACGCCAGCCCTGCCGTTTATCCAGATCGCGGAGGCCTTGCTTGACGGCCGCCTCGGCCGCCCGCTGCATGTCTGTGTTCAGGGTGCTGAAGACCTCGAGTCCGCCTTTATACACCGCTGTTTCACCATGTTTCGCCACGAGCTGTTGACGCACATATTCGAGGAAATAAGGGGCAAGGTTTTCTGCCTCCGGGCGTTCATAGAGGAGAGGTCGGTCAACAGCCTCCTGCCGCTCAGTCGCAGTGATGAATCCCGCCTCCTCCATCCGTGCCAGAACATGCTCCTGCCGCCGCTTGGCCCGCTCTGGATTTCGGAAGGGCGAATAATTGTTTGGGGATTTCGGAAGCCCGGCCAGAAGGGCCGACTCCTCCAGGGTCAGGTCGGGCAGTGATTTCCCGAAGAAGGTTTGCGCTGCCGCGCGGACACCATACGCCCCATGACCAAAATAAATCTGGTTGAGATACATCTCAAGGATCTGCTCTTTACTCAATCGTTTTTCAATTCTGTACGCGAGGAGGACCTCCCGGAGCTTTCTCGAGTACGTCCGCTCGGGGGAGAGGAACAAGGATCGTGCCAATTGCTGGGTGATGGTGCTCGCACCTTCTACCCGGCCGCCTCGCCGCAGGTTCGTCCAAGCCGCGCGAAAGATTCCAATGACATCCAGTCCCGGATGTTCGAAGAAGCGAGCATCTTCAACTGAGATCACCGCTTGACTCAAGGAATCCGGGATTTCAGCGAAGGGAGTGAGGAACCGCCGCTCGATGTAGAACTGGCCGAGTACGTTTCGGTCGTCGGCGTAGACTCGTGTGACGAGACTCGGCCGGTGTTCACCGATTGCTTCCAAATCAGGGAGATCCTGAGAGAAAGACCACAGGATCCACACGCCACCGCCGGCCGATAGCAACCCGAGGACGATCACCGCCAGCAGAATGAAGTGCCACCGGCGCCACCGGCTCGAGGGCGCACGCAACTCTACGAATCGGTCACTGAACGACATCGATGGGTTCCCTCAATGAGGGGTTGAGATGAGTCGTGGGAGGAATTGTGAAATCACCTTACAACGCCCTTCCGGAAAACTCAAGCCTGCACGCCTGATTGATCTCCACTAACTTCCCTTGTGATCCCCTGCCTCATACGTTATACTGGTCTTGGACGCCGTGAGACCGGGCGTCTTTTTTTTGGCTGAGCCAACCTAGATTGGGGCCCATGGGAGAACACACAACCGCGCCTTCAAAGACGACCTCCTCTACACACCCGTCCAAGCGGCGAGAGGACGTCCGTAATATTGCGCTGGTCGCGCACGTGGATCATGGGAAGACCACGCTCGTGGACGCGCTCCTCCGGCAAACACGCGTGCACCGCAAGATTGCGGACATGGGTGAACGAATTCTCGATTCGATGGACCAAGAACGTGAACGCGGGATCACGATCAGGGCCAAGAATGCCAGCATGATCTACCAGGGGGTCAAGATCAACTTGGTCGATACGCCGGGCCATGCCGACTTCGGGGGAGAAGTGGAGCGAATTCTCCGAATGGTTGACGGGGTACTTCTGTTGGTGGACGCGAAAGAAGGGCCCATGCCCCAAACGACCTTCGTGCTGCGAAAAGCACTCTCCCTCGGACATCGGGCTATTGTGGTGATCAACAAAATCGACCGCCACGACGCCGTCGTGGATGATGTCCTGAACCGAACCTTTGATCTCTTCGTCCAACTCGGAGCCACCGATGATCAGCTGGACTTCCCTGCAGTCTATACCTCGGCGATTAACGGAACCGCCACGCTCGACGTCAACAAACCGGGCACAGAGATCACCCCTCTTCTGGATACGATCCTTAATCACATTCCCGCTCCTCTGGTGGAGCTAGACTCTCCGCTGCAAATTCTGGTCCTGGCTCTCGCCTATGACCCTTACAAAGGCAAGATGGGTATCGGCAAAATTCGGGCCGGAGCGATTTCAAAGCGCCAGCCCATCACTCGGATTACCCGAGACGGTGAACACGTGAGTGGGAAGGTGAGCGAGCTGGCTGTATTCTCCGGCTTGGAGCGCGTTGAAGTCGAGTCCGCTGAGGCCGGAGAGATCGTGGCCGTCGCGGGCATTCCGGAAATCAGCATCGGCGAAACCATTGCCGATCCCGAGCGACCG
>JBFJQA010000246.1:0-4521 GCA_041616875.1 Nitrospiraceae bacterium
GTATCCTTTGGTGCGGCAACCTATCGAACGACAGCAATTGTTGATGCAACTACTGATTCCACTCCCAGCGGGACTGATATTAGCGGCAAGTGGGACGCGCAAGTTACCTATAGCTGGGGGGACACCTACCAAGAGGCCTTTAAATTTACGGCTTCCCAAAACTCATTTTCAGGTTCCGCATCCTATCTGGGACACCCGCGCGGTGTTTTGGAAGGCACGATAACAGGCGATCGGATCTCGTTCGTCATCCCATTGGAAGAATTATTGGGAACTGAGAAGAGGAGTTACAAAAACCTCTACACGGGTGTAATCACTGGAAACGAGATCCGGTTCGTCATGCAAGATGACAGAGGAAATCCGCCTATAGAATTCCTCGCCAATCGAAAAACCCAGTAACAAGAACAATGGAAAAGGGGAACGCGATCACTTTTGCCGAGGACAAATGAAGGAGTCGCGAGACCTTTCTGGACGACTGGGGTGGGCTTTAAGGGTGCGGGAGTCTTTTCTAAACTCGCCCCGCACGACGAAATGGGGGGTACAGTCGAACAGGGCCGCACGGAACGATACCCGTCGGTGAGGCCTGACGCCGACTTCCTCCACCAGGCAGGCACCTGTAAACTCGCGAAGCTTTGAGCGGAAGGCTTTTCGTGACCGCTGACCCGGCCAGCGTCTCTCCGTGCCGCCAATGCCCATGATCCGAACAGTCCGAGCCGACCTCTAGGAGTTGCAAATCGTACAGTTGATCGTTAACCTGCTATATGGATCGTACGTGCAATGACACCACGTAATGCAAACCAATCATGTTCCAAGATTACCCGTGCAGATCTTATTCGGTATCTTTTGCCCTAGCCCTTTCATTAAGATTCACCTGGCATTCATTCTGACAATTCTTCCGATCCTCACAACTCTGACAACAAGCCTAACATCACCTTAGGTGATTTAGTATTGTCGGGCATACCTTGGTCTGTCTATAAAGACTTACTCTCAAAAGATCTTGGGAATGATGAGGATTTGGCAAACACAACAGGTCGAACATAAAGGACCCAAAAAAGGTATCAGAAATCTTTTTTCGCCGTGGCCTCCTAGGCTCGCACACGCCTCACTGGCTGTTTCTCCTGTCTAGGCACCTATGCTGCCAAACCTTTCTGCAATCAAGGAGGCGTCGGCGTTATGATGCTGGGCTTGAAGGCACTGCAGTTCTTTATCGCGACGTTTCTCTTAGCGACGTCTGTAGGAAAACTGTTAGACGTGCGCGGCTTTGCGCGGGTCCTCCTTACCTACGACTCGCTTCCAGAAGGGACGGCACTGCCGGTCGCGCTCGGGCTCTCTCTTCTTGAATTGGGTCTGTCGCTCTGGCTCTTCTCGGGTGTCAAGCTCAAGTTTGCAGCGCTGGCGGCGATCGTGCTGCACGTTCAATTCACAGCGGTCGCAGTGAGCGCCAATCTTCGGGGATTGGATATTCCGAACTGCGGGTGTTTTGGTGTCTTCTTGGCCCGGCCGATGACCTGGGCAACCGTCGCCGAGGATGTCTTGCTTACCATTCTGTGCGTGGCCCTCTTCGTGCTGGCCAGACGGCTTTCCGTAAATGCTCGGGTAATCCAGTGAGTAACGGGGAGGAGGCACCTCTCGTATTTGACAATTGGCCCCGGATTTACTCCAGTTGCCACACTAGTCGAGATCGCTGGGCGGAGTCTCTTCTCGACTCGCGCCACACGTAGAAACGGACGGTACAGTCGAACAGGGCCGCATGGAGCGAGGCTCGTCGGTGAGGCCTGACGCCGACTCCCTCAGCCGGGGGAGACGCACATCCCCAAGAATCTGTGACAAATCTTCCAGCCAAAGGCTCCTGAGAAGCGGCTTTTGACCCCCTTTCCTCGGATTAACCCGGGCAGCTAGTTGGCAGCCGCCAGTTGGGCGAATCGCTGCTTCATCGCGTTGACCCGCGCGAGGTAGGCCCTGACGTCGTGATTGCCACACTGCTGGTGGGTGCTCAGCCGGAACCCACGTCTTGCGTAGGCCTTGCCCGCTCCGGCTCCGCACAGGTGGATCACAGTGGCGAGATTCTGCTTCTGCCGGAGGGAGGCGGTGGTGCGCCGGTGGTGCTCGGTGGCGATGGCGACATTACGATCCAGCCAGGCGGCCGTCAGCTCGATTGCGTGACTCGGCAGGGTGCGGGTGTACAGTTTGTTGAACCAGCAAGATTGGAAGTCGTGCCAGGGCCCATCCTCAACCACCACGTGGTTGTGGATGCAGAGGCGGCTCGCCTCCCGGAACGTTCCATCGGTAATCTGGTACATGCCGACTGCGCTCGACGCAGGCCGATAGACCTCGAAAGGATTGGACGCCGGACGCCACTCCCAGTACGTCCGCGCCAGCGGGTCGCCACCCCCTTCGATCTGGGCGAGGGCGGCGAGCAACTCGGGGGTGATGACGGCGCTCGAATGCTTCTTGAAGAGCGGTTCATACTGCCGCCACGTCTCGGAGGGGATCTTAGCGAGCCTGCCGCTAACCGGAAAGAAGAGCTCGGTCGGCTTGCGCATCGTCTGATACGCCCAGTTGAGCGCAAACCAGCCCACTACGATAATGCCCGCAGCGACAAAGATCTGCATCGACAGCGGGGCGGCCAGGAAAGCGCTGAGCGCATGTCGCCCCGCCCGCCACATCCGCCGGACGGTTGGCGCGAACCGCCGCTTCGACGGCCTGCGTCGAGTGCGCCTGACAGCTCGGGTGTGTGACCTGGATGCCATAATCCTCCAATGTCTCAGTACCAGCTTACTCCGAAATGCACACGCTGCAAACCCTATATCGGGTTGAGGCCTTGTGCCTGGCAAGAGAAGTCGGGAGTCTTTTCCCGAACGCATACATACGTATATATACTCACAAATGAAGCAGACCCGTACTGAAGACTTCCCAACGACGAGGCTTCATAGAAGGCGGGTCCCTCGAGTCTTGACTTTGACAAATATGGAGACCAGGATACCAGCTCATGGCCCGCCCCCTTCGACGCAGGTGTGCCGGCGGCGTCTACCATCTGACGGCCCGAAGCCCCGGGCGCAAAGCCCTCGAATTGGCAGGCAATGATACACTCAGGCCATGACCCAGTTTCTTCGGCCCTTGTGACGGGAGTCATTAAGAACACTTCAAGTACGACAAGAACTAAAAAGCTGGAAGGTAGGTAGTTCAGGTGGAAAAGGGAGATGTGGCAGGCAGGCGTGGGGTGTCCAATGAGAGATAATGAGACTGGATCAATCGCCGGACGGGGAGTCCAACGGATCCACTGCGAGCAGAGCCCCAGGTGGATTCGGGTCATGTTTGGCGGTCAGGTGGTGGCCGACAGCAAACAAGTGATGTTGTTGCTGGAAAACGGCCATCTCCCCGTTTACTACTTCCCGCTGGAAGATGTCCGCATGGACCTACTGATTCCTACAGACAAACGCACGCACTGTCCGTACAAGGGCGATGCAGTATACTGGACTGTTCAGGTTAAGGAGAATGTCTCGAGAAATGCCGCGTGGGCGTATCCCCAGCCGATCCCCGAGGTTGTCGGAATCAAAGACTATATTGCGTTTTACTGGGACAAAATGGGTGCATGGTTTGAGGAAGACGAAGAAGTATATGTCCATGCTCGTGACCCATACCGGCGCGTTGATGCGCTTCGTAGCTCCAGGCGGGTCAGAGTCGTCATTGCTGGTGAGACTGTCGCCGAAAGCAGCCGGCCCACCCTCCTTTTCGAAACGGGTTTGCCGACGCGATACTACATCCCCAAGGTTGACGTGCAGATGGATCTGTTGGTGCCGAGCGAGACCACGAGCCGTTGCCCTTACAAGGGCCTTTCGCACTACTATTCGATCAAGGTTGGAGAGAAGCTGCTCAAAGACATTGCCTGGTATTACCCCTATCCGGTTCCTGAATGCCCGAGAATCGAAAACCTGGTGTGTTTTTATAACGAACGTGTAGACGAATTATACGTTGACGGTAAGCAGCAGGAGAAGCCCCAGACGCCCTGGTCGTAAGTCAATAGCGGGCGCCAGTTTTCCCTACGCCAGCAACCTTTGCTCCAAATTAACGGGTCGGATTTACGGAGTAGGGAGTGTTTTTTGATCTGCTTCGCGCCGCGATACACGACAAGGATAGCGCTTCCTAGGGAGGGCTCTCATGACCCACGTGCCTAAGTGGGACCTGGTGTACAAAGATCCAATTGACCGAGGCAGAGTGACGCTCGCTTAACTCTTAAGGAGGACAACATGTTCGGTCCGATTACCATCCCATACGGGGCCAAAATGCTGTTCAACACCATCACGCTCAAGCCCAACGTTAGCTTTGATCAAGTGGAGCTGGCGTTTGGCGAGCTATGCATGGTCGTCAGGCAAACCTACGGTGATCAGAAAGGCGGATTTATAGCGGGGCAGGTGTTCAAGTTCTCCGGCTTCGTTTCCGACGAGGGTTCTCTGACAAAGTCGAGGACCGAAGGGGAACACTATGTGATCGTGACCTATTGGCACTCGTTTGAGGATCACGAAA
>JBFJQA010000247.1:0-4521 GCA_041616875.1 Nitrospiraceae bacterium
GGAAAAATAGAGCGCCTGGCCCTGTTGGTCAGTCACGACCTTCACGTTGTGTGAGTTGTGGAGTTCACTCTCGCATTGCAGCGGCCTCTTCAGCGTGCCCATCCCCGCCCCACTCGTTTGGAAGGCTGTGATCAGGTCAGTGAGTAATCCCGGGTGCAGCGGAATTTCGTCACCCTGCAGGTTGACAAAGATCTCTCCCGGAAGCTGCTGTGCCACCGCTGCAACCCTGTCGGTACCGGTGCGAAAGGATTCTTCAGTCATCATGGCCTTGCCTCCGAATCCTTCCACGACCTTGCAAATCCGATCGTCATCGGTAGCCACCCACACGTGGTCGACGTTGCGAACCGCCAACGCTCGGGAATAGACATGTTGAATCAGTGGCTTCCCTGCCAGGACCACCAGCGGTTTCCCAGGAAACCGCGAAGAGCCAAAGCGGGCGGGAATCACCAACGTGACACAAGGTTCAGAGGCCATCCCCCAAGGCCTCTTCCAACTGCTTGGCTGTCACCGTGGCGGTTCCAATCCTCCCCACCACGACCCCGGCCGCATGGTTGGCGATGACGGCGCTATCTCGATAGGAAGCGCCCGTGGCCAGCGCCAGGGCAAGTGTCCCGACGACCGTATCACCCGCGCCGGTGACATCGTAGATCTGCTGGGCTGTCGTCGGAATATGCCACTGCCCGCCATCCGCTTCGAAAAGGGTCATACCCTTTTCCCCACGGGTGATAAGCACGCATTGACACCCGAGTCGCTGCCGAAGCATTTCTCCGGCGTCGCTAATCGATCGGTCATCATCCCCGTGCACTCCAGCGGCTTGGGCTGCTTCATGATGATTGGGCGTCACAACGGTGACACCCTTATAGTATGAAAAATGCTCGACCTTCGGATCAACGAGAATCGGGATTCGCCGAAGTATGGCCAAACGAGTCAGGTCAGCCATGAGCGGTGCTGTCACCACCCCCTTGGCATAATCCGACACCACAAGACAGGAGATGTCGCGAATCCGGGATTCGACATATCGGAGAATGCGTTTCTGAACCTGCCCCTTGATCTCGTTCCGACCCTCGACATCAAAACGGACCACCTGCTGGTTATGGGCGATGACGCGTGTTTTCCTTGTTGTGGGGCGATCGGGGTCGATGACGACTCCCCCTCTCCCTGACCTTCGGACACCAAGCTCCTTGAGAAGGCGGCGGCCCCCCTCATCCGATCCCACCACGCCACAGAGGTCCGCCTGTCCGCCGAGGGCGACGATATTGTTGTAGACATTGGCGGCCCCCCCGAGTTGTAAGGATTCGGAATGGACGTGCACGATCGGAACGGGTGCCTCAGGAGAGATGCGGCTGACCTGACCCCAGATATAATGGTCGAGAATAAGGTCCCCAACGACCAGGACCCCAGCCTGGGGAAACCGTTGAATGTGAGCACGCAGTCCCTGCAGCCTGGTACGGGGAGTAGGATTCTTAGCCCCTCTCCGACCTGAACCCCTTGAGTTGCCGGAATTTCTGACTTTCATTCGATGGCCTTGCCGAGCCGACCCCATCGCACCCACTCCGACCACGATCCCTGTCCACTCCAAGACCAATAAATCCTAAACGCCTTGCCCCTGATCTTCTTGCGACTGACATATCCCCAAAATCGACTATCCAAACTCTGATCTCGGTTATCCCCCATCACAAAATAGGACTCGTCGGGGACATTAATCGGCCCGAAGTTATCGCGCGGATTAATCGCGCCATCGATCAGACCAGGGTCAATCCGTTGAGTGAAGGGGCTGTCATCAAGCACTTGATCGTTGACGTAGACCACCTTGTTGCGAATTTCGATGCGATCGCCGGGAAGGCCGATGATGCGCTTGATAAAATCCTTTTCCTCGTCTTCGGGGTATCGAAAGACGATCACATCCCCCCGTTCCGGCTCGCTGAATTCAATCAACGTCTTCGACGTATAACAGGTGGCTGGAGGAAAACTCACTTTAAACTGGCAGTCCGCCGGCCATTGCAGGCCATAGGAGAACTTGCTGACCAAAATATGATCGCCAATCTGCAAGGTCGGAATCATTGACCCGGAGGGAATTTTGAAGGCTTGTACCACGAACACGCGAATGGCAAAAGCCAACAGCATCGCGACGACGATCGCCTCCGCATACTCCCGAACAATCGATTTTCGCCTACGGAGAGCTGGGGCAGCGTCTGGCTGAGAGGCAGAAGGCAAGACACTGTCCGTTCCAGGTGGGGACGACGCCGCTTCGGCTGACACTCCCGTTCTCTCCTTGATGTCGGGTTGGTCCCTGTCGACCATCAATCACCCGTGACCTTCAGCAAGGCCAAGAAGGCTTCCTGCGGCACTTCCACGCGCCCCACCTGCTTCATTCGCTTCTTACCCTCTTTTTGTTTCGCCCAGAGTTTTCGTTTTCGGGTAATATCTCCCCCGTAGCACTTGGCAGTGACATTTTTCTTCAGGGCCCCTACGGTTTCCCTGGCAATGACCTTGCTCCCAATGGCCGCTTGAATGGCCACTTCAAACATTTGCTTGTGAATCACTTCCTTCATCTTCTCAGCCAGTTGGCGCCCTTTCGCATGTGCCTTGTCCCGGTGGGTGATAAAGGAGAGGGCATCGACGATTTCGCCGTTCAAGAGAATATCGAGTTTGACTAAATTCGACTCACGATACCCGATCAGCTCGTAATCCAGTGAGGCATAGCCCTGGGTCCTGGACTTCAAGCGATCGAAGAAATCCAACATGACTTCATTTAACGGGAGTTCATAGGTCAGCATGGCCCTGGTCGGATCCAGATACTGAAGGCTCTGTTGAACCCCCCGACGCTCCTGGCACAGTTGCAGCACGTTGCCCACATATCGCTCCGGGACGATAATCGTGGCCCGGATAAACGGTTCTTCAAAGCCCTCGATATCCGAGGGCGGAGGGAGCTTGGCTGGATTATCGATATCAAGCACCTCGCCTTTTGACGTCAGCACCCGGTAGACCACGGTCGGAGCGGTCGTGATCAGGTCTAATTGGTATTCCCGCTCGAGCCGTTCCTGGATAATTTCCATGTGGAGGAGTCCTAAGAACCCACAGCGAAACCCGAAGCCGAGGGCCAAGGAGGTCTCCGGTTCATAGACGAACGAGGAGTCATTGAGCCGTAACTTCTGCAGGGCCTCTCGCAAGTCTTCGAATCTGGCGGTGTCGGTTGAATACAGTCCGCAAAAGACAAGAGGCTTGACTTCCTTGTAGCCTGGAAAAGGAGAGTCCGTCGGCCGGCTCACATCGGTGATGGTATCCCCGATTTTCGTATCTGCGACTTCCCTCATCCCCGCGCACACATAGCCGACTTCACCGGCACAGAGAACATCGGTTTTCATACGTTTCGGCGTGAAGATCCCCACCGCGGTCACTTCGAAGACTTTCTGATTCGACATGACGCGAATTTTCATGCCCGGTCGAATCTCACCGTCCACGATGCGCGTCAACACGACGACCCCCTGATAATTGTCATACCAGGAGTCGAAGACAAGAGCCTTGAGCGGTTTATGCAGATCCCCGGAAGGCGCAGGAATACGCTGAATGATGGACTCCAGGACATCGACCACCCCCCGCCCCTCCTTCGCACTGACGAGTAAGGCATTTTCCATGTCGAGGCCCAGCACGTCCTGTATTTGTTGTATCACGGTCTCCACATCTGCGCTGGGGAGATCAATTTTGTTTATGACGGGGATGATGACCAGGTCATTGGCCATGGCCAGGTGGACATTGGCAATCGTCTGTGCCTCAACCCCCTGACTGGCATCGACCAAGAGAACTGCCCCTTCACAGGCGGCAAGGCTACGAGAGACCTCATAGGTGAAGTCCACGTGCCCTGGCGTGTCGATCAAGTTCAGGGCGTAGTCCTGTCCGTCCTTCGCATGGTAGCGAATGGCAACCGCGTGAGCCTTGATGGTGATGCCCCGCTCACGCTCAAGGTCCATAGCATCAAGGATTTGGTCTTTGGCTTCCCGGGCTGTGATGGCGCCGGTCACTTCCAAAAACCGGTCGGCGAGAGTCGATTTCCCGTGGTCAATATGCGCGATGATGCAAAAATTCCTGATCCGGCTTTGTGAATCTTGGCTCATTCCCCCTCAAAAACGTGTCATTATATTAACGCATCCCCTGGTTGTCAAAGAATTCTCTCCCCCATTATAATCCATTCCGGCCCTTGACGGGAAAGATTTCAGCACATCACTTTCGAGGGAACACGCATGCCATGAACGCCCGCTCCCGAACCAACCAGTTAGTCCGGTGGGACCATGAATTCCTGTGGCACCCCTTCACCCAAATGCAGGAGTGGGAACAGGACACCCCCGTCATCATCGAGCAAGGCCAGGGCCCCTACCTGATTGACACCCTCGGACGGAAATACCTGGACGGGGTGTCTTCCATCTGGGTGAACCTCCACGGCCATCGACATCCCGCTCTCGATAGGGCCGCTAGAACCCAACTCAAAAAAATCGCCCACAGTTCCTTTCTGGGGCTCACCAACCC
>JBFJQA010000248.1:0-4497 GCA_041616875.1 Nitrospiraceae bacterium
CACGTCAAGGTAAATTAAGTCAAGTTTTCCATCAACTGCCGTTAAGACTGACCTCAACTGTTCTTCATTGGTGACTGAGACAGACCCTACCATATGTGCTTGTGTGCTCTGAATGTTTCCGGAAACTCTTGTGTCAGGTTGGGGACCTTGACCGATGACTACATTAAGGGTCGAATATTTGCCGGCCTTAATCGCCCGTGATCTGAGCTCCTTTATGAGAGAGGGCAACTCCGTAGATCCCTTCGAGATCCGTGGGTGTCGCAGGGCGGTGGCTGGGATGGTAACAATGCCCTGAAGCTTCTCTTTGGCCAAATCTTGACTTAAATGTTCAAGCAGCTCATCCGGTGCCGCGGTTTGGTCCTCTTGGCACAGACGGACGATCAAATCACGGACATCAACACGATATTTCTCCGCGTACCGTTTCACATTATCGAATAGGGATGAGTGAAACCGAGCGTAGCCGGCTGTAATGGCCAGAGAATCCACACCGCACCGACGGATCAAAGGACGTATCAAACCTTGTCCGATGTCCATTACTTTTTTGAGATCAATATGTGGAAGGACTCCCCGACGTGTCAGGATGGCAACGAGACTTTCGGTAACGGCGTTGCCGGCCGAGCGGCCCATTCCTTGCAACGATGAATCCACGAGTACGGCCCCACAGTCCAGGGCTCGCAGAGTATTCGCCATCGCCAGCGATAGGTTGTCATGACCGTGGAACCCCAGGGCGATGTCACTCTCTCCCTGTGCGGCAGTTAGGTACGCGCTGATATCCTCCGGATACATTCCGCCGGCGGAGTCGACCAAATATATGATATCCGCACCCCATTTTCGGGATTTGGCAGCATACTTCCCGAATTCGGAAGGAGATACCGCATACGATTTCATCGCGTTGTAGGAGACTATTAGGCCCAATTCCTTGGCAAGAGTAATGAAAGGCTGGGCTTGATCAATTTCGGCGATGTTTGTACCGATGCGAACGAAAGACATCTTGTATCGGGCCGCCAAGCGCAAATCCTCGGCTCTTCCGATGCCCGGAATGAAGAACATGCCCCATCGGGCTACCTTGAGAGTCTCAGCCGCGGCTTCCAGGTATTCTTCGTCTGTAGCTGCGGCCTCGCCTTTTCCCGACGCCGTGGCATTTAATCCCAAGCCGTGCCCCAGTTCAATCCAGCGGAACCCGGCAGCCCCCAGTGCGCCGGCCACGATGATGGTATCTTCCGCCGTGAACTGAAAGTCTACAAGGTATGAGCCGTCTCGGAGAGTAACTTCTAGGATGTCAGGTGTTGGACCGAACACAGCCATCCCTTGATCTCCTCTACGATCGTTGTGATTTGTGGCTGACTCAGTTCTGCAAACATGGGGAGGGAGAGGATTTCGCGAGTAGTTTGTTCAGAGACCGGAAAGTCCCCTATGTGATAGCCTAATCCTTCGTAGGCCTTCTGCAAATGGACAGGAATTGGATAGTGGATGCCGGTTTGAATGTTTTTGGACAGAAGAAGTTGTTGGAGGTCGTCTCGATAAGGGGTGCGGATCGCGTAAATGTGGTATACATGCTCACCGTACGGCATCCGAGTCGGCGTTCCGAGGGTACAATCCCCCAGTTGCTTATTATATTGGGCGGCATGGGCCCGCCTAGCCTCAATCCAGCCTTCCAAATAGCGTAGCTTAACGCGCAACACCGCACCTTGTATACTTTCCATACGGTAGTTGTAGCCTTGCAGAATATGGCAGTACTTGGTTTCCTGTCCCCAGTCACGAAGCATCCGGATGGTCCGAGCGAAGGCCGGATTGTTGGTGACGACCATCCCTGCTTCGCCGCAGGCTCCGAGGTTCTTGCCCGGATAGAAGCTGAAACAGCCGAGGTCACCGAGGCTTCCCACACGGCGCCCTTTGTACAACGCCCCATGGGCCTGGGCGGCATCCTCGATAACCATTAATTGGTGGCGCCCAGCAATCTCCAAAATCGAGTCCATATCCGCCGGCTGTCCGTAGAGGTGCACCGGTAGAATGGCCTTGGTCTGCTTGGTGACTTTAGCCTCGATCTGATCAACATTGATGGTGTAAGACTGCGGATCAATGTCGACAAAAATCGGTCGCGCCCCCGTGTAGCAGATCGCCGCAACCGTGGCGACAAAGGTAAAAGGGACGGTAATCACCTCATCTCCCGGCTTGACCCCGGCCGCAAGCAAGGCCAGGTGAAGTGCGCTCGTGCCCGAATTAACGGCGATGGCCTCGCGACTCTGGCAATATGATGCAAATTCGTTTTCAAATGCTGTTACTTCTTGGCCCAGTACATACTGTCCACTCTCTAGTACGGCTCCCACGGCCGTGTCGACGTCCTTCTTGATACTTTGATACTGAGCTTTTAAATCAACAAACGGAATCATTATTGCGCGCTTCCTTGAGGCAGCTCAACGGGATGGCCCCGCTTGTTCATTGATTCAGTTGCGGCCTCCAATACTCTTACGACTTGGAGTCCCACAAGTCCATCAGTGGTCGGACGTTGGTTTTGCTCGATACAGTGTAGGAAGTGCAGAATTTCGGTGTGTAATGCTTCGGCCATATCAAGACGGGGAGCCCACATGTCACCAGTCCGGTAGCCAATCAGCATCTGGTATACAGTTTCTTCTGAATTGTTGCTCACCGTGATTCCCTTATCATAGACCTTGATCTTTTCGCTCGGCTCCAGATCGTCGTATACAATCATCTTCTGGCTCCCGCCGATCAGCGTTCGACGGACCTTGACCGGAGCCAGCCAGTTCACGTGGATGTGTGCAATCAAGCCTTCATTGAAGAAGAGGGTGAGATAGGCAATATTTTCGGGTTGGCCAGGGAGGTGATTCAGTCCCGTCGTGGAGACGGCGCACGGACGCAGAGGCAACACATAGTTCATGATGGACAGGTCGTGAACGGCAAGATCCCAAATCACATTTACATCATGCTGAAACAGTCCGAGATTAACCCGGACCGAGTCGTAATAATAGATCTGTCCCAAATCTCCCTTTTCCAGGAGGCCTTTAATTTTTCCAACTGCGCCGGTGTACACGAACGTGTGGTCGACCATCAAAATTCGATTGCATCGTTCTGCCTCCTCGACGAGTTTGGTCGCCTGTGCCGAAGTGGCCGCGAGCGGTTTCTCAACCAGGACGTGTTTTCCTGCCTGAAGAGATCCCAGAGCCAGTTCAAAGTGGGTTGTGACCGGAGTGGCAATAACCACAGCGTCGATGTTGTTGGCCTTGATTATTTCACGATGGTCAATTGTGGTCGTGACCGAGGGATAACGTTTTTTGGCTAGGGCAAGCCTATCGGGCCGCAGGTCGCTAATCGCAACAACCTGTGCTCCAGGTACCTCCATCAAATTTCGAACGAGGTTGGGCCCCCAATAGCCATAGCCGATTACGCCAATGGCGATCACCGCTTCACCTTTCGTTTACGAAGACTAGCCGTAACTCGGCCGGGCACTCCTGCTACAATGGCATAATCGGGAACGTTGTGGGTAATGACCGCTCCTGCGCCAACAAGTGCCTTTCGACCAACGGTCACTCCACACATGATTACCGCTCCACTCCCCACCGAGGCGCCGCGTTTGATATGGGTGGGAACGACCTTCCAGTCGACCTCCGTCTGGAGCCTGCGACCGACAGTTGCGCGCGGAAAGGGGTCGTTAATAAAAATCACCCCGTGACCGATTAGCACTTCGTCCTCGATGGCGACCCCCTCGCAGATAAATGTGTGAGAAGAAATTTTGCACCGGGCTCCAACTTTGGCGTTTTTCTGAATTTCCACAAAGGCCCCGATTTTGGTGTCATCTCCGATTGTGCAGCCATATAGGTTGACCAAACTTGGATGGGGAATTGTGACATTTTCCCCAAGTCGAACATTATCCGCAATGGGCATAAAACACTTCCTTCTAAGGAGCCAGGCGAGGGAATTATATTGCCTGAAGGTATCAGGATGGGTGATTCCTTGCACCAACTAATTGGTCCCGTGGATTTTCCGTGCACGCAGGAAGTCCCTGCAGTCTTTTTACAGACCTCATTAGACCAGCTTCCAAATTCACCGATGGCCGGTTTTCCGAAAAAGCCTAGTTTGCGGACCGGAAAAAAGAAGGGTTGAAGGATTCATGGTGGTCCAAAAACCTTGGAGGTATTCGTCTGGTCGGGTTGTTCTATACCAACATAGACTGGATTCGTCAATATAAAGGTACGCTCCGTTGTGTCTGGTTCTGGTTTTCTGTTCTCCTTTTATCTTTGGTTCCGACCAGCCACCGTTATAGTTCCCGATCAGGCGTGCCCTTCTCATCTGAAGTTGGCGGCTCGATCTGGCGAGGTATTAACCAGGCTGGAAGCCGTGCCACTTTTCTCAAAGGATTCAGAAGTGTATAGTCCCCCTGTCTCTGCCACCGTGATGAGCGGTCCCCGAATCTCTCAGCGTTGGCTGGTTACTAGAGGAGAGACAAGTTTCATGCTGAGGCGGAAGCAGTTAATTCAGGAA
>JBFJQA010000249.1:0-4486 GCA_041616875.1 Nitrospiraceae bacterium
CCCGTGTCTGAGCCTTGAGAGGGCTCCGTCCTAGGCCAGACTAGACGATGGGACCAGCAGGAATCTCCGAACAGATCATTCGAGCACTGCATCACTCTTCGGCCCAGGCGGCAATTCCGTAGGGCCCTCGGTTGCAGTGAATCGCGAAACTATCACAGACATGTTGGCGTTTCAATGTTCTTATCTAGTCACCAATTGGATGGGTCTGGAACCCCCTCGGTCATCATGCCCTCCAAGCCTGACCTACTTTCGTAGGGGTACAGATACTACCTGGTTATGGCTGTTTCAACTATCTTCTTGTAAATGTTAGCGCAAATGTGGAGAAGGGACTCTTAAGAAAAATGGCCACACTTATTCTTCACTCATTAGTATGAAAACTGTGCTCATGGGAAACAACCAGGAGACAGCTTGTATGAAACCAGTATTTTGCAGCGAATCAAAAATTTTCAAAGAACAAACTCGCTCGAGAAATGCAAAATCAAAGTTCAGCCAGGCGCTGACAATCACCGGCATGCTTCTGAGCCCCCCTGCATTCGTTGCCTGTACCTCAGTCGACCCGCAAGCTCTGGCTGGGGACAACCTCAAAATTGTTTTCAATTATGACGAATACGACCAAGATAAGAAATTTCATTTCCCCAATATCTTTCCCAATGAGTGCATTTCCGCATCCACTGTTTCACCCCCTGAGCTTCCCAACGACACCATGAATATCTCCTACAATGAACCTAAGACACTCGTAGACGGGAAAAAGCTGACTAATCTGGACCACACGACTATTTATTACGGTCCTCTCGGCGCCAAGCCAACGGAGGCAATTGTGATAGGTGCTGGAAGCCAAAACGGGGGGACTCACATTGAAATGACACATGTCCCCATTCCTCCCCATACTGAAAAACTCTATGTTTGCGTTACGGCAAGTAACAAGAAAGAAGGACCTCCCGCATATGTTGTTAAAAAGCAACAATCTGTTGGCAAAAATTAGCAAAGCGATCGGCAATTCGAGCCTTTTCTCAGGTGGCCCCTTCCTTTTGAGTTCTTTGTCCTTTCTCGATCTTGGCCCAGGTATCCCGCAACGCCACCGTCCGATTAAAGACCATCTTCCCCTCTGAAGAATCGGGGTCTACGCAGAAATAGCCCTGCCGTTCAAACTGATAGCCGCTTCCGATTCGAGCCTGGAGCAAGCTCGGTTCTACCCGACAGCCAGTCATCACCGTCAGAGAGGCCGGATTCAGCCAATGCGTAAAGTCTTCACCCTCTTTCGCCCGACCAGGATTGGGATCGGTGAAGAGGCTGTCGTACAGGCGCACCTCGGCCTCAACGGCGTGGGGTGCCGACACCCAGTGAATGGTGCTTTTCACCTTTCGTGAGGCTTGAGATGAGCCGCTCCTGGTCTCCGGATCGTAGGTACAGTGCAGCTCCGTGATCTCCCCGGTGGCCAAATCCTTTAAAACCTCGACGCACTTAATAATGAACGCGTACCGGAGCCGGACTTCCTGTCCCGGAAACAACCGGTAAAACTTCTTGGGGGGCACTTCTCGAAAATCGTCTCGTTCGATATAAAGCACGCGCGAGAAGGGGATTTTCCTCGTCCCCATGCCGGGATCCTCCGGGTTGTTGACCGCCTCCAATTCTTCGACCTGGTCCTCCGCATAATTCGTGATCACGATTTTTAACGGATTCAGCACCGCCATGACCCGAGGGGCGCGCTTATTCAGATCCTCTCGAACAACGTGCTCCAGCAGGGCCATCTCGACGGTGGCATCCCGCTTGGCCACGCCGATATGGTCGCAGAAATTCCGAATCGCCTCCGGGGAATACCCTCGTCGCCGCAAGCCCTTTAGCGTCGGCAGTCTCGGATCGTCCCACCCGTGCACATGCTTTCCCTCAACCAATGCGAGAAGCTTACGCTTGCTCATGATGGTGTGGCTGAGGTTGAGCCGTGCAAACTCGATCTGTCGAGGGCGCGAGGACACTTCCGTCTCCCCCACCACCCACTCGTAGAGGGGTCGGTGATCCTCAAACTCCAGCGTACAGACTGAATGGGTGATGCCTTCAATCGCATCGGATACGGGATGTGCATAGTCGTAGGTCGGATACACGCGCCAGGCGTCGCCGGTTCGGTAATGGGACACATGGCGAATACGATAGAGGATGGGATCACGTAGATTGAGGTTGGGCGAAGCCATGTCAATCTTGGCACGGAGGACGTGGGCTCCATCGGGGAATTCCCCGGCGCGCATGCGTGCAAAGAGCTCCAGATTTTCGTCCACGGAGCGGGTCCGATAGGGACTGTCTTTCCCCGGTTCTGTCAACGTTCCCCGATATGACCGAATGTCCTCCGCGTTCAAGCTATCAACGTAGGCTTTTCCTTTTTTGATGAGCACCTGAGCGTATTGGTAGAGCTGCTCAAAATACTCCGATGCATAGTACTCGCGGTCCGCCCAATCGAAGCCAAGCCAACGGACATCTTCCTTGATAGATTCGACGTATTCCATGCTCTCCGTGGTCGGATTGGTATCGTCAAATCGTAAATTACACGTTCCTCCCGGAAATTCCGACGCCATCCCAAAATTTATACACATCGACTTGGCATGGCCGATATGGAGATAGCCATTTGGTTCGGGAGGAAAGCGCGTCGCGACCCGACCGCCGTTCTTCCCTGCCGCCACATCTTCTCTGACGAGTGTGCGTATGAAGTCCGATGGTCCGGTTTCTGCTGAACTCATTCTGAGACTCCTGGTATCTTAAAAATAGAACCCACCGCTCCAATGGATCTCTGGACGTGGGCCGAGGGGAGATTCTACCGGTTTGAAGCCCGTTGCGAAAGCAGCCTCAACCTATCGGGGGGACGAAGATCACTGAGGCTTTCACTGGCAGCAGAATAGTGGCTGGGGGACTAGGATTCGAACCTAGGTAATCAGATCCAGAGTCTGATGTCCTACCACTAGACGATCCCCCAACCAAATTTTTAACCTAATACAAGCCCCTGGGAGAGTCAAGGGCGAGCCTCAAGGGCCCTGGCGGCGCCCTGACGAATCCGGCTCACGGTCCTTTCCCGACCGAGGAGATCCATCACGTCAAAAAGCCCCGGGCTCGCAGTGCCTCCGGTCAACGCAACCCGTACCGGCTGCGCAAACTGCCCCATCTTCATTCCTGCCGACTCCAATATCGTCTTGAATACCTCTTCCGCGGCCGTCTTTGAAAACTCCGGTAAGGCCTCAAGCTGATCAGCTAACTGCTCCAAAACAGGGGCGACCGCCGGGACGAGAAATTTTCTTGCCGCGGATTCATCAAGGATAATGTTGTCCGCCACATAGGGCTTGGCCTTTTCGGCCATTTCTATCAGGGTCTGCGACCGACCCTGCAAGGCCATCACCAGCCCCTCTTTCCAGGTCTGGGGGAATTTCTTGACCGGCTCGCCCAATCCTGCCTGCGCCAGGAAGGGTTCCACCAGGCTTGCCAAACGTTTGGGCTCACCGCTACGAAGGTAATGGGCGTTCAACCAGAGTAGCTTGTCGGGATTGAACACGGCGGCAGACTTTTGGACGTGATCGAGCGAGAACTTTTGAACCAGTTCCTCGATGGAGAAGACCTCCTGATCGCCGAAGGACCATCCTAATCGAACCAGATAATTGATCATGGCTTCGGGCAGGTACCCCATCTCTCTATAGGCCGTCACAGACGTGGCACCATGGCGCTTCGACAACCTGGTTTTGTCTGCCCCCATAATCATCGAAAGGTGGCCAAACCGGGGAAGCGTAAAGCCAAGGGCTTGAAACATGGCTATCTGGCGGGGAGTGTTGTTCAGATGGTCATCACCCCGAATGACGTGCGTGATGCCCATCGAAGCATCATCAACCACCACAGAAAAGTTATACGTGGGATACCCATTGGACCTGAGGATGATAAGGTCGTCAAGCACGCTGTTGTCGAATACGACCCGCCCTTTCACCAGATCCTCGATGACAGTCTCTCCATCTTGGGGAGCCCTGAAGCGAAGCGCCGCTTCTCCAGTTGGATTGGTGATGCCGCGCTCACGACATCGGCCGTCATATTTCAAGGCAAGTCCCTTGGCTTGTGCTTCCTTTCTTCGAGCGTCTAGTTCTTCCGCCGAACACACACACCAGTAGGCATTCCCCTGATCCAACAGTCGCAATGCCTGCGCACGGTATACCTCTATACGGTCAGTTTGGCGAAACGGTCCTTCATCCCAGTCCAATCCCACCCATCGCAGACCATCGAGAATGGCCTGAATAGCCTCCTCCGTTGATCGACTCTGGTCAGTATCCTCAATGCGAAGAATGAATTTTCCTCCCTCATGTCGCGCAAAGAGCCAATTAAACAAGGCTGTTCTGACGCCGCCGATATGCAGCCGCTTGCTCGGATGACCACTAAACTTGCCTCGCCAGCATAATTACACCCTTGGCGGCCAAATCGATCTATTAAATGCGCTCGAAGTAGCGTTTGCGCTCCCAATCGGTGACCG
>JBFJQA010000250.1:0-4479 GCA_041616875.1 Nitrospiraceae bacterium
ACGACGGCGTGAAGAGTTTCACCCACTTGACCTTCTTGCTTTCTTCCGATCAGGCACAGCTCCTTGATGGCTGGACTCACCTGATATTCGGCTTCGAGTTCTTCGGGAACGATATTCTTTCCACCCGGCGTGACAATGAGCTCCTTGAGCCGTCCGGTCACGAACAAGTATCTCTCGTGGTCCAAGTAGCCCAGGTCTCCGGTGTGAAACCACCCCTCACGAATTGCCTGACCAGTGGCCTCCGGGTTCCGGTCATATCCTTTCATCACACTTGGTCCTCGCACAGCCACTTCCCCGATTCCGCTTTCATCCGGACTGATGATCCGGATCTCCACATTGGAAAGCGGGGGGCCGACGGAGCCAATCTTGGTGCGACCGAGGGGGGTGAAGGTCACAACGGGGGAAGTCTCGGTCAAGCCATAGCCCTCGAGAATTGTAAATCCCAGACGGGTGAGGTCTTTGGCGACCTGGGGATCCAGTTTGGCGCCCCCGCTACACAGGAGACGCAGGGATGCTCCGAACTGCTTGTGGAGTGGTGCAAAGAACGCTCGGCCCACGTTCCACGCCGTGTGCTTCCTGAGCACACCTGATAGGCTGAGCAAGACGGAAAGCGCAAGGCGGACCCATCGCGGTCGTCGCCCAAGTTCGTCAAAGATCGCTCTCCTGATCAGCGCAAACACCTGTGGGACCCCGATCAGCATCGTGATGTCTGTTTCGCGAAGACACTGCACCAGGTCAGGAGGCTTGAGTGACTGCAAAAACGTCATCCTGGCCCCCAGAAGGAGAGGCACGAGGAACGCGATCATGAACGGATAGGTATGATGAAGTGGAAGCATGACGAGGAAGTTGTCCTCAGGGCCAGCCAACCCTGAGCTCATCATGGCTTTGGCGTTGGCGATCAAGTTTTGGTGAGTGAGAAGGACCCCTTTCGGTCTCTTCGTTGTTCCCGAGGTGTACACAAGCGAGGCGACATCGTCCGGCTTGGTGTGGACCTGGACCAAACTCTTATGCAGTCCTTGCAGAATGAGGCCATGGAGTGTGAGCCGGGAGGGTTCAGCTTGTGTATCCATGCTCACCACAGGGAGATCTGCCGGAGGAGTTGCGATGAGGGGGAGGGTCTGGGCGCTCGCGACCACAATCCGACTCTCAGATTCTGCGAGAACTACGGCCAGCTCAGCGGGGGGTATCTGGATATCTAACGGGACCGCGGTCCCACCCGCTGTGACGATGCCGAGATAGGTGATGGCCCATTCCGGCCGGTTTTCCGCGACGATCGCCACGCGCTCACCGGGGCGCAGGCCCATGTCCAAAAGCCCGCCTGCCAAAGCCTGGACCTGTTTCAGCACCTCTCGATAGCTGTACTGCCGATAGGTGTCTCCTTGCTTGGTCTGCAGCGCAATCTTGTCAGTGGCTTCACGAGCCACGGCGGCGAAGGCCTCGGGGATAGTGTCTGGGAGATTATCAGGATGAATGAGCAACATAAGGTCCTGTCAGATCGAGTCTCCTAGAGTTTTCGGCAGTCAAAAGAAACCCAAGTCCCTCAATAATCAGGTGTGCTGGCTCCCTAAGGATTTTGTATCGCCTTTGGGGGAGTAGAGAAACTGGGAAGCCGAGTGAACCCTCTTAACATAAATCCTTGGGCAGAGAAAGCAGTATGACCTTGACCCATACACCCATGGCGGAATTGGCGGTGATCCGTTGTTGCCCCTGGTCAGTCTGTCCGACACGACTTGCGGAACGATCCTGATCTGAAAGGAACCCACAATCTTCTCAACGCGGTTCAGTCGGCATCGTCAGCACGATTGGTGGGCGCTGGGGCCGAAAGTTCTCGCGGCGTGACCGTTCAGGATTCCCGTACGGTTCAGGCGAACCTGAACCTTCAATAATCCTCTAAGAGGTTGAGTTTCAGAACATGTGTCTCGTGCAGGAGCCAGCGAAGCTGGCCCTGGTGTGTTTGGTTAAGCGCTTCCATGTTGATGAGCATTGGGGGCGAAGCCGCACAGTCCCTCGATTCCTCCCGATGCGACAACGTCCTCGATCCCGATCCTGCCACCTGGGGCCCTCCCTGTGTGCCGGTACAGAAGGATCTCGATCTCAAGCTCTCTCAGGCGCCTCGTGGGAGCCTGGAATCTACCTTTACATTTCAATACGTTAGCGGTGGACAACAATGGAGATAGGCAGGAGATGCCCTTACCGGGGAGAGGTGTACCGCTCTGCTATCCTTGAAGCATAGGAACAATGAGGTTCTGCTGATCCCAGTCCTGTCGGAAGAGTCAGGTCGCACGGGGACTTTTGAGAAGACGGTATGGAACTGAGTAAACCCCTAGAAGGAGTTCGCTTCACTTGGGCGGAGTATCTCTGGATGGGGGTTCCGATTGGATTGGTGTATTCAGCTGGCCTCTGGGGCCTTGTGGTTGGGAGCTTGGCCATTGGGACGAACGCCTGGATTCTCCAGAGCGGAGGCAGCAGGATATCGAGATATGGCCTGAGCGCGTTGGTATCCACCCTTGCCATTGTGCTTGGGGTGGTGGTGGCCGGGGCGTGGGAGTTTCTCATTCTCCCAACGCCGGGTGGTGTGCGGTAGGCTTTCCCGATGGGTGTATGGGACACAGGACAATCGGAGAGCGCCGTTATGGCAGAGCCGTCTGCGTCAGCGTCTTTTCCCATTCCCGACGCGACATCCCAGCCAGACATTGACCTTGCCAGGGGGTCCGTGGCGATCCGCTTCGGGACGTGGAGCGCGCTGTTTGTTTTGCTGTGTTTCTTCCTGGCGCAAGGTTTGGGTGGCGCCGTCGCAGGACTGGTCGCTGGAATAGGGGCCGGGCTTGGGGCTGGAACGGCTGGACCTGAACTTCGCGACCCAGAGACCTGGGCGTTCATGAGTCATTCGGTTGCCGCTTCAGGGATGGTCGTCGGGATGCTGTTTAGTGGGATTGTGGTGCTCAGGCTGGCAAGGTATTTTGTCGGAGATTATTCTAGTGACTCATTTATTCATGGACTCGGGTGGACACGTTGCACCTATTCTTCTTACACGCTGGGAATGCTGGCTGGGGGGGTTCTCGGCCTGATTTACTTGCTTGTAGCCCTGTTTCTGGTACCTCCCGACCCCACAACCTCCCTTGGACCGTTAACGCAAATAGCCAACCGGCCTGGGATCCCACGCCTGGCTTGGATGTTTCTCGCGCTCGTCGTGGCGCCGCCTTTAGAAGAATTTCTGTTCCGGGGTGTCCTGTTCGCAGGGTTTTCCCGATCATTCGGACTGACGGCGGCTTCGATCCTGGTTACGGCGCTCTTCACGCTCCTGCACCTTCCCGAAACCATCCACTACTGGCCTGCTGCCGTGGCCATCACGTCGGTCGGCCTTTTCGCACTCATTCTCCGCATTCGGGCGCAATCACTCGGACCGGCCGTCGCACTTCACTTCGCCTATAATCTGGTCATTGTGCTGGCCGTATTTGCGCCACCCTGACTTCGACCACACCCTTATTGGCGTTCTCCTTGCTGGGCGCAGCAGGATTTGTGATGTGGCTCTCCCTGTGCATGAAGCCGGGAGAGAGCGGCGTTACGCGGCATTGACGCACGGCCCTACCTCGATCATCCCGGCTTGTAGGCACACAGTAGAGAATTGGGTCTCCTACCTTACGGCTCGTCGGCCGCTAGGTGAATTTCAAAGAGGATCGGCGAGGTTGAGGCAGGCTCTGCCGCCACGATATACGTCGCATGTTCACCGGACGTGTCTGGGGCCGACGCTTCCACCTTTTCGATGATAACCCGCTGGGTTTTTACTTTGTTGCCTGTGCGGGAAAGGAATGCGGTCGTGGCCCTGTCCACCTGCCCCCCAAGCCCTTTCTCTGCCCTTTTCCCAGTCATAAGGTTTTGAAATTCAGGGATCGGCTCACCGGAAAAGATGACGAAGGTGGTTAGCGGAGAGGTCAGACTGGAGGGCGCCGATGTTCCCACTTCTGGAATGGTGTACCGAGTTCGGCTGACCACTCGGGCGGTCACCGTGGTTGCGTCTCCACTCCCTCTCGTTGGAAAGAGCCAGGTCCAGCCGCCCTCCTTCTTCAGTTGTGCTATCACATAGAGGTATCCATCCTTGTTCGTTTCCAGCGTGAGACGCAGGGCGTCATGCGCACTGAATGGCCCGGCCGCATCAACCTCGGCATAGGTTCCGTCTGGCGCCAGCTTTAGGATGCTGTACCTGAGCCCGAATGGAAAAGCGCCAGGCGTCCTCAGAGCGCTGCCCACCAGGGCCGATCCCGAAAAGCGGCCAGCCTCAGGCTGTGCTTCTGCTTGTGACTCTTGTGCACGCGCCGGTCTCTCAGGCTCGATTGGTCGGGTCGGTGATTCTTGCCGCGTGTGTTCCTCCACAGAGGGGGCTCGCGCCGCCTTCCCGTAAAAGAGGTCACGGGCCTTTCCCGGAATCAACGGGGAACTGGTTGATGCCAGGAGATCCTGGCTCCGAGGTTTCGCTTGGTC
>JBFJQA010000251.1:0-4476 GCA_041616875.1 Nitrospiraceae bacterium
GACGGCGAGAAGCTCGACCTCCCAGACAAACATTTCGACCTGGCTATGGAGTATGGAGTCTTGCACCACGTTGACCTTGACGCTGCCATGTTGCAGATTGCCAGAGTGTTGAAGCCTGAAGGACAGATGATCTGCACTGAGACACTTGGACACAATATGGCTATTCATCTTTACAGAAAACTCACGCCCCATCTACGAACAGAGTGGGAAGCGGAACATATCCTGAAACGTCGCGACTTTCTGACAATCGGCAAGTATTTTGAACAGATGGAGATGCGCTTCTTCCACCTCGCGACGCTTGCAGCTGTTCCTTTGCGCAGATTACCTATGTTTAGGGTCGCACTCCGGTCACTCGAGGCGATTGATAACCTGCTCCTGAGACTACCCGCGCTCAAATGGCAGGCGTGGCAAACCGTGTTCATACTCCCCAAGCCGAAGAAATCGCCACACGACGCTTAGCCATACCCCGCTCCCGAGCCGGATCACATTCCTGCTCATGGCTGATACCACAAAACGCATCCTGGACCTGATTGCTGCTTTTTCCGGCTTGGTACTGTTGTCTCCGTTTATCGCTGCGACAGCTCTTGCGATCAAGCTGCACGATGGGGGCCCAATCTTTTATCGCGGCGGCCGAGTCGGCCGGCACGGGAAGCTCTTCCATATCTTCAAGTTTCGCACAATGGTGGTAAACGCGGACCGGATCGGAGGGCCTTCCACGGCTGGCGACGACCCTCGCATCACTCCCGTTGGGAGAGCCTTGCGGCGTTACAAGCTCGACGAGCTACCACAGCTCATCAACGTGCTCAAAGGCGAAATGAGTCTCGTTGGACCCCGACCCGAGGTTCCCCAGTACGTCGATCTGTTCACTTCGGAAGAGCGCGCGATCCTGAGCGTTCAGCCCGGTATAACCGATTGGGCATCGCTCTGGAACTCGGATGAGGGAGCGGTCTTAGCAGGGAGCCCTGATCCGGAAAGAACATATCTGGAAAGAATACGGCCCGAGAAAGTCAGGCTTCAGCTGGAATATGTACGGAGAAGGAATCTTTGGGTCGACGTGACAATAATCGTGCAAACCGTGGCGGCCACCCTCTTCCGATGCAAGCCGCGGGCATTGAAAGCACTAGGGGAAAAAGGGTGATGGGTTCGCTATGGCCGATCAAAGTGAATTTTCAATAGACCTCCTCAGGACTCTGTACCGCACGATGGTCAGACTTCGGGTGTTCGAAGAGCGACTCGCAGAGATAGTTGAAGGTGGAGAAATAAAGACTCCGTGCCATCTGTACATTGGTCAGGAAGCCGTGGCGACGGGTATCTGTGCAGCCCTGGATCGTCATGACTCTGTCTGGGGTGGGCATAGGTCACACGGCCACTATCTGGCCAAGGGAGGGGACTTGAATGCGATGATGGCGGAGATCTTCGGGAAGGCCACCGGCTGCTCCAAGGGTCGTGGTGGATCCATGCATCTGGTGGCTCCGGACCACGGTATCTTCGGGACCGTTCCGCTGGTTGCTGCTACGATCCCTCTGGCGGTGGGAGCCGGCTTGGCATCGAAACTTCGGGCGGACGGTCGCGTTTCAGTTTCATTCTTCGGAGATGGCGCCACTGAAGAGGGCCATTTTCACGAATCCATGAACTTCGCTGCCGTCTACAATTTACCACTCATCTTTGTCTGCGAAAACAACTTCTATGCCAGCCATATGTCTCTGCTCGAGCGTCGAGCCAAGGACAATATCGTCCGCTCGGCCGAGGCTCACGGAATCGAGGGTGTCTCGCTCGACGGTAATGATGTGCTCGCTGTGTACTCGGCTTCGTTGGAAGCCGTCAGGCGGGCGAGGCAGGGAGAAGGCCCTACCTTGCTGGAATGTCGCACCTATCGTTGGAGGGGGCATGTCGGGCCAGACTGGAACATGGATGTCGGCGTCAAGCGGAAGGATGAACTCCGGTATTGGCTGCCCAAGGACCCGGTCAAGCGCTTGCGCACCTCACTCGAAGCCCTGGGCGTTTCAGCAGAATACTTTGAGAGTATCGATTGCGACATTCACAAGGAAGTGGATGAGGCTGTGATCTACGCAAGGGAGACTCCCTACCCTGATGCAAGCGAGCTGCTATCGAACCTGTTCGTGGCTGAGAAGGGAGGGCCGTAGCATGCGTCAGTTGACCTACGCCCAGGCAATCCGGGAAGCACACGCCCAGCTGTTGCGAACCGATCCTCGCGTATTCCTCCTGGGTCAGGGCCTGTGGAGCCCGTGGTATGCCGGCACAACCCTCCAGGCCATCGACAAGGATTTTGGCCGTGACCGCGTCCTTGATTCTCCGGTCTCCGAGAATGCAACGACTGGCGCCGCAATCGGTGCAGCGATCGCGGGCATGCGCCCGATCGTGTTTCATCCGAGGATGGACTTCATGTTGCTGGCCGTCGATCCGATCGTGAACCAGGCTGCAAACTGGTCCTACCTGTTCGGTGGGCAGGTTGGCGTCCCTGTCGTGATCCGATCCGTGATCAACCGAGGCGGCGAGCAGGGCGCCCAGCATTCGCAAGCTCTGCAGGCGCTGTTCATGCACGTGCCGGGCTTGAAAGTGGTCATGCCGAGTACTCCCTATGATGCGAAGGGGCTCCTAATTGCTGCTGTCTACGACGGGAATCCAGTCCTCTACATCGATGACCGGTGGCTATATGAAGAGACCGGCGAAGTACCGGAGGAGTCCTATCGCGTGCCAATCGGCAAGGCGGCGGTGCGGCGGCCTGGCCGACACGTCACGATCGTTGCCACGTCCTACATGGTTGCGCAGGCATGCCGTGCGGCAGAGTCTTTGGAGCAGCGGGGCATCGACGCCGAATTAATTGACCTGCGGTCTATTAAGCCATGGGATCGGGAGCTCGTGCTGTCATCGGTCGGCAAGACCGGCCGGTTGGTTGTCACAGACGCAGCCTGGACGACAGGGGGGATTGCAGCAGAGATCGCGGCGACGGTCGCGGGCGAACTGTTACAAGTGCTGAAAGCGCCGATCAAGCGCGTGTGCCTGCCGGACGTGCCGGCGCCCACAAGCCGAGCCCTGGAACAGACGTACTACCCCAGCGTGGACGATATTGTCGCTGCGGTTGAAAAAACAGTTGCGTAGTTTGAGGAGAGTCTATGGCCTATAGAGTTCCGTTTGTCGATCCAAGGACACATTACGCCCGACTTAAACCGGAGATCGATGGGGCTATCATGGAATGTCTGTCGAGAGGAGATCTAGTCTACCGACAGCAGCTTATGCACTTCGAACAGAACTTGGCCGATTTCGTCGGCGTGAAATACGCCGTGGGCGTGAACAGCGGCTACCACGCTCTTCACTTTTCGCTCCTGGGAGCTGGCATAGCACCAGGCGATGAGGTGATCACGGTGGCGCACACGTTCGTTGCCACTGTATCTGCCATTATCCACTGCGGAGCGAAGCCAGTCCTGATTGACGTACGTGATGATTACACCATGGATCCCGATTTGATCGAACCAGCGATCACACCTCGGACGAAGGCGCTCCTTCCCGTACATCTAAACGGACGTGTCTGTGACATGGGCCGGATCATGGAAATCGCTTCACGTCACGGCCTCGCCGTGGTCGAGGATGCGGCCCAAGCGCTCGGAGCGACTCTGAAGGAACAGCTTGCGGGAAGCTTCGGCGCAGCGGGGTGTTTCAGCTTTTACCCCTTTAAGATCCTGGGCGGGTTTGGCGATGGAGGGGCCATCACCACCAACGATCCTCACATCGCCCGCATCGCAAGACTGCTGCGCTACAACGGAGAGGATCGTGAGTCTGGAGAATACCATTATCATGGGTATACGGCCTTGCTGGATAACGTCCAGGCAGCAGTGCTCGATACTAAGCTGCGCCATCTCCACGAGTGGATCGACCATAGAAGGTATATCGCCTCACTCTACCGAAGTGGTCTTCAGAATGTCTCACAATTAACTCTGCCCCATTACGAGGGCGATAGACACTTCGACATTTACCAGAATTATGTGATTCGAACGCAACAGCGTGATCAGTTACAAACGTTTTTAAAGGTGAATGGCATTGAGACACTCATTCACTGGCCGAAGCCCATGTGGGCACATAAGGGCCTCGGGCTAGAAGATCCCGGCCTTCCAATAACCGAGGTCGCTTGCAAAGAGGTTCTCTCGCTCCCTATGAGCGCTGAAACTACAACCGACCACGTCGACACTGTCGTACGTTGTATTCGCGATTTCTACTCAAAGGCAGCGTAAATGTCACTCTCATTGAGTAAGAGAGGTGAACAGATCGTTCAGGCTGAGATCCGTTCGATGTCCATCGAATGCGAGCGACTGGATGGGATCAACCTCGCGCAGGGTGTGGGCGATACGGGAGTTCCTGCCATTGTGCAGGAAGCGGCCAAGCGCGCAGTGGATCAGGGATTAAACAGCTATACTCGCTTTGACGGTCTGGCACACCTGCGCCGAGCACTTGCTGGAAAGA
>JBFJQA010000252.1:0-4469 GCA_041616875.1 Nitrospiraceae bacterium
CTTTACCAAAAAAGGTGCGGCTCCCACCACCGATCAGACACAACTATTGCAGCAACAGATTAGCGAGTTGCAAGCCGCCGCCTCTCAAAATGCCACGCACGTCAAAGAACTCGCCGAACAATTGCAACGCACCGTGGCCGCCATCGAAGAGGCTGCCTCAGTCGCCAAAACCAGGCATCAACGGGTCTGGCAACTGAGTCTTGCGGCCATAGTCATATCCGCCGTCTCGCTCTTCGCCGTAGTCTTTCACGTGCTCACCCTCTAAGTCTGCAACCCGCGCAGCAGAGCAGATGTGCCTCAGAGGAGTGCGTTCTGCTAAATCTAGAGAACCATTTACACGAACGTTCCCATTCCGAAAACATCCGTTCCCGCACACATCGAAGAAACAGGTCTTCGCCTCTTTTGCTGGTTAAAATCAGGGCATCCATCTCCCCCCTGCTGTCATCCCCGCAGGTCGTTGAGCTTGCCCCAGCAGACATTGGCAGTGGCAGGGATCCATCCTTCCCCGTCCCATCCGCAGCCAGGTAGCGGCCATACATCTGTAGTCGTCATGCTCGCCAGTAGTAAGCGGGAAGCCTTCTTGCCTTCTTCAGTCATACGCGGGGGGAGGTAGCGGGTATTCAGCCGTACAAATACTCTCGCCCTTTTCATTCATATTTATAGGCGCAGCAGGTATTTATTTTGCTAAAATTATCTCAGGAAGAATTTATGTATCAGTCTTGTTCTTAAGCAGTAAGACGAAGGAGAATGGTCGCGGGTTTTACGCAACAGGGGGAGGTGCTGGGGAATGTCTGCTCAACTATCAACCATTACACGTGTGGGCGTTGCTGCGGTCCTGGCATTGTGTGTGGCCCTGCCAGGAGCGACCTGTGCCAAAAACGTACCCCCGGAGAAAAATCCGGTCCGATCGTTTAACGAAATTCTTTCGCCAATCGCTAACGTGGACGCCACGATTCGTGCCGAACTCGGCGCGACCGGTCCGTGTGAGGTGCCACCGGTGGGGGGGAAGAAATTCTACGGTGCTGGCCGGTTTGTCGGCGTCCTGTATGGAGTAGCGTACTGTGACCAAGAGACGGGCCTCGTGTGGGAGGTCTCCCCGGCGGCGGGGTTCTTTAACTGGGCCGGGGCCATCAGCCATTGTGCCACACGCCAGGTGGGGGGCCGGAAAGGCTGGTCCCTGCCGATGCGGGAGCAACTGGCGAGTCTGGTGGATACTAATTCGGTCCTTTGCATAGGAGGGGGGCTATGTCTGCCGGATAGTCATCCGTTCCAAAACGTGCAGGCGGCCGACTATTGGTCGGCGTCGACGACTGCGGGCTCTCCCACGTTCGCGTGGATCGTGAACTTCTTCATTGGCGGTGCGCTCGTCATCGATTTGGAGGGCAACGGTCACGCGTGGTGTGTACGCGATAGCCCGAGCTATGACGGACAGGGTCTGGCCGCGATTGAGTAGCCCCAAGATGATCATTGAAAGAAAAATTCGCTTCCACTCGAAAGGATCCTATCTCACTAATAGAACCGGGTGAGGAAGAGTACCTTGGGTTACATAAGCAAGGCAGGGGAGAGGCGTGCTTGCAAGACCTAACCCCAACTAACTTCTTTCAGGCAGGGCAGCAGGGGTGTCTTGTATTTTTCCGTTCCGTAAGTATCCACACGATGCAAACCTGGCAGGCTGAGACGCGCCTTATGGCTCGGAGGATTTGGAGGTTTCAGAATCCGACGGGGTAAAGACTTCGTTGAGATCGCTAAAGGAGCCTCCTGGAGTCGGCCCGCCACTGATGACGTAAATGCGCCCTTCCAGCACCGCCGACCCGAGGCCATGACGTCCAGTCGGCATCGGGGCCATGGCCTGCCAAACATCATGCGCCGGATCATACGCCTCATTTTCACGGAATGTACCATCCCCCTCTTCGCCGCCGAACACGTAGATCCGTCCGCCAACCTCGGACGCGGTGATTCCACTCCGGGCAGTTGGAAGATCCGCAGCCTGCGACCAGCGGTCGGTGAGGGGATCATACACTTCCGTAACAGAGAGATTCTGTCGATAGTCACCGTTCAGGCGTCCGCCGATTGCGTAGACCTTCCCGGACACGGTGGCGGCGGCCAGATGATCGCGAGGAGTCGGCAGGGGCGCCCCCTCAGCCCAGGTGTTGCGCTCCGGATCGTAGACCTCCACTGCGGCGCTATTGGCCTTCCGGTCGTAGCCGCCGATGGCATACAGCTTCCCGTCATGCACTGTCACGGATAAGGCGCCGCGAGGAGTCGGCATGGGTGCGCGTTCGGCCCAGGTGTCCGTAGATGGATTGTAGGCGTACACAGTGGCAACGGGCTGCCAGACGCTGAGTCCCGACTGTTTGTACCCGCCAATGACATACAGCTTACCGCCTGCTACTCCAATACCCACATGGTGCAGGCCGACCGGCATTGGAGCTTTGGACGTCCATCGGTCTGTGGCGGGATTGTATTCTTCGAGAGATGGAGTAATCGCAAAATTCATGAAATTGCCGAAGCCGGGCTCCTCGAACCCGCCCACGACATAAATCTTGTCGTTCAACGTCGCGGCAGCTACCTCAGTCCGCTTCGTCGGTGCAGGCGTTGCCGTGCGCCAGACGCCGTGATCCGCCTCGGGCTGCATCGATAGCGCCGATACCGGAAGCACGATGAGACAAAGAACAGTGAGAAACGGCACAAAGACTGCCGTAGGTGTCACAATGGAAATGTTGCGTCGGATGGCCGATATCACCTCTTGTCGCATGGTCGGAATTATACTCAATCAAGGAATGCAAAGTCTTTGGTGCACATTTTCCCCAGCAAGCCTTTTGCGGCCAACAAAATACAGAAAAACGGCTGAACTCTCTGCCGAAAGTTTCCGAGAACTTTTATCATTTCCTCTAGGCTTTTGGCCCCGTAAAGCATAAGATCTCTCATCGTACCTGGTCGTTTTCCAGTTTAAGAGCCGCACGTGTGCCTGAGAGGAAGCACGTTGGACTTTGAACAAGACACTAACCGCACCAAAGAATGGTTCGTGCCCGCATTCGGTCCACTGAAATTTCGAACCTTCATCGGGTTTTTATTTCTTCCCTACACCGGAATGGTACTGGCTTATACCGTCATCGGCTCCATGATGGCTGAGCGGATTTTCTGGGATCGGGTAGGGGCCATCCTCATTATTTACTTTCTAGGATTGGGAATCGGCGGCCACGCACTGGATGCTCTGGGCAGCAAGGGCATCAAACCGTGGGGGGAAGTATTTTCCAGGATTCAACTTTGGACATTGGTCATTGCCTCACTGGTGCTGGCCTATTCCATTGGCATCTATTACATCATTGTGTATACGCCGCTGCTGGGAGTGATCGCTCTTCTGGAAGGATTTTTTGTGTTGGCGTATAACCTGGAATGGTTCCGGGGGTGCTTTCATACCGATGCCTGGTTTGCTTTTTCCTGGGGAAGCCTTCCGGTGCTGGCGGGGTATGTTCTTCAAACTAATCTACTGTCGTGGGCCGTGTTGATCGTCGCCGCAAGTATGGGGTTGCTGAGCATGGTGGAGATTAAAGCCTCCCGCCCCTACAAAGCGTTGAAGCGTGCATCGTCAGGTACCTTGACGATGGTGGATCTCTCGCACATGCAACAGTTTGAGATGATCTTGAAGGGTATCAGTCTGGGTGTGATTCTGTTGGGAGTGGGCCTCTCTCTCTGGCGCGGTCTTCTGTAAATGATCTCTCCTCCTACTTCTCTGGACGGAGGGGTGTAGGCAAGGTAGAAGTATCAGATGCGGTAATGTGGCCTGACGCAATTACATGGCCTGATACCGATAAACGCAAACCCCTCTACTTCCTCGCTGTCATAATAGCCGAGCCATACATGGCCAGATATTCCAAGTGAAGATCCCTGAACCCGTGGTTCTCCAATTCTGCCCGCAATTCCGGAACCCACCGTGTCTCCTCGATCAGGCGTGGCAGGCCGTAAAAAATCTCCCGCCATGCCGGAAATATGGGGCTTCCCACCCGCTGCAGAATTTTAAAATACAATCGAAAGATCCACACCAGATAGGTTTTGGGTGGGAAAGTAAAATCATGCATGATCAGCAGGCCATCGGGTTTGAGTAGGTCTTTCAGAGAAGGAATAAGTATTTTCAGATCGGCATATTTGGCCAGATAGGAGGAACTCACGCAATCGAAGGACTCACCCGAACGATAGTCTTCCGCACGGCTCAAAATAAACTCCATATTGGGATTGCCAATTTCCTGTGCTTTTTTGCGGGCGATGCCCAGATATTCATCGCGCAGTTCCACCCCCACCACGTGGGCATCGGGAAAGCGCTTGGCGATAGTCCGTGTTGAGATGCCGGTACCACAGGCCAGATCCAGAATGCGTTTCGAGCCGTAAGGAATCAGATTCACCATCCGGCGTTTCCACAGGGAATCGATACCGAAGGTGGCATAATTCACCATGGAATCGTAACTGCCACC
>JBFJQA010000253.1:0-4455 GCA_041616875.1 Nitrospiraceae bacterium
AGGATCTCCTCGATCAACCGCTCGATCCGATGGACGTCGTCATTGACGACCCGGCTGAAGCCGCTGATAAATTCGGGATCATCCTTTCGCTCCGGCGCGAGCTGGATGAAGGTCTTGATCGAGGTCAAAGGATTGCGTATTTCGTGGGCGAACCCCCCTGCAATGGTCTCCAGCGAGCGAAGCCGGTCCGTTCTCCGCATGAGCAACTGCGAGTTCTTCACATCCTCGTAGAGCATCGCGTTGTCGAGCGCGATGGCAGCGTTCTGCGCCAGAGTCGTCAGAAGATCGAGATCGTCGGTGGAGTACATTTGGTGCCGGGCACGCGGGCCGAGGTTGCAGAAGCCGACCAGCCGTTCCTTGTTGATCAAGGGAATGCAGGCTTCCGAGTGCATGGACTTCAGGCTCTCCACGGCCTCGTCTGCGGCGGAACTGGTGTACTCCAGCTCTTCGCGCACGATCGGCGCTTTAGTCAGGGCGAGCTTGCGGGTCAGGGGATGCGATGACGACAGGCGAATCGAATTGATTGCTTCCGGCTTAACGCCCTGAGCGGCCGCCAAAGCGTAGACCTGCTTTTCCTTGTCGAGGAGGAACAAGGAAACGGCTCGGATGTTCAGCACTCTAGCTAGTACGCCGAGAAACCGCTCGTTTAAGTTTGTGAGGTCGAGGATGGTAACCAGATCCTTGGAGAAGGCGCTAAGTGTTTCGTAGGCATCGTGCCTCTCTCTAAAAAGCGCCCTGCCCACCGCTCGTTCCATTCGTCGCTGAATGCTCACCAGCAACTCCGCACAGATCACAAAAGATGCGAGCAGAATAGCGGCAAGGAGATATCGGGCTGATCCCGTGAATGCCTTGATCAAAATCACGGTCACTACATAGAAAGAGAACATGATCGCAAGACCCTGCGCATACGGGAGCAAATTGGTCTTGCTGAGCATAAAAGAGATATCGAGAAGCTGATACCTTGCGATGGCGTATGAAACGAGAATGACCCACAGGCTGGCGAAGATGAAGCCAAGTGGATAAAGCTCGAGTCCATAACTTTGAGCGAAGTCGATCGCGGATGTGTACCCTAACAGAAAAGCCCAGTAGACAAATCGGATTCGTGTGGCTTCAGTAACGTCAGTTGCTTCCCTCTCTTTGTATCCCCTGTAAAGCTTGTGTAGCGACACCGTTCCAATGCCGAGGAAATATCCGAGGAAGAGAGGATGCAGAATACCTGCTTTAGGGTAGTAGCCCCAGAAAAATTTATACTGCCCAGAAATTAGATAATCAGTGGAAAGGAGCAAAAGGAAGCCGGTGCTCACCGCATAGCAAAAACCGACGAGCTTCCCCGAGCGTGGTGCCTCCAGAAAGCTTACGCAAAAATGGTAGAAAATCGCCGGTATGTATACGACGCCGACATGCAGAAGTTTCCCCCAAAGCATTGCACTGTCTGAATCTGTGGTGGAGTATATAACGAAGAAGCCAAAGAGCCACACCGATGCGCTTACGCAGAGCAGTCCGAAAGTCAGGTTTGCCGTTGCGCGTGGACTTTTAAGGACGATATACAACCCCGACGCGAGAATGAGACTTCCAGCTAACAGAGGCGGGATTGAAAATGGCGTAGCCCGATGGCTAATCAAAACCGCAGCATGAACGGGGATCAGAATTGCAGCTAACAAGATGGCGTAGGTGAGCCCCTTGTGCATCACCACCGTGATGTCCATAACCCGATACTTAACGATGGCGTACGTCATGATGATCGGATATAAGACGATCCCGAAGTTGCCGTATGGGTAGAGATCGATCTGATAAATCGGAAGATAGTCCAACGACCCGCTGGCGTATGCGAGCACGAACGCGATGAAAAAGTATTTATACTGGTTACGCTTGAACCCTGAAGTGTGACGGTAAACTTTGAAGACCTGATAGTGGGTATAAACCACCAACCAAGCCCACCAAACGAAGAATAGGTGAAATAGTGGGGAACCTGGTTGCGAGTAATAGAATGACGAAAAGACATTGCGCACTCCACCAAAGAAGAGGGGTGAGGTCAGGATGAAAGGAAAAAATGCTGCTGCGATAAAATAGTTAATGATCAATGAACGTTTTTGTCTAAGATCGCAGAAGACGTTCACAAAGTGATAAAAAAGTACGGGAATCCAAACTACACCTGTGGCGAATGCGATGCGCCATGCAAGCAGAGCCGTCCACTCCTGCGATTCTACGGCGATCCAAAGACCGCCAAATCCCCAGACTGCCACCGATGCGGTGAAAAGGAACCAAAGGCGATTGAGCTTGCCAGCTGGGTTCTTTGACAGGACAAAGAGCCCCATCGCCAGCGAGCTGATCCCAGTCAAAAGACCCGACAGTGCGAACGCGTTCACGAGGGGGTCTCCCGTATCCGCTCAGTTTTTAAGAAAAACCGAGCACGCGGCTTCGAGAGATGGCACAGCAAAATCTATTGAACACCACTTGCGGAGGTTGTGAGGAAGGCAAGCACCGGCCCGGCGAGTTGGCTGAAAAGGCAACAGCAAGACTTCACGGATCTCCTGTTATTGCCGCGAGGCTGAGCCTAGGTACGGAGCTGCTCTTGCTCTCAGTTTTAACAATAGTATGATGAACAGCGAGCAGGCACAGCAGACCGCCACGGGCCCGTCGTCCGCAATCGTGAGGCTCTTGCCCGGAGAGACCGCATAACACTCAAGCTGGGCGACAATTTATCAGGAATCGACACTCGACGCCACAATTTTGTTACCGAGCATGAGCAGGATGGGGAGCGTAGGCCCAGTAGCACGCCTCTAGAGCTCGGAAAAGATACTCGAGGCTGCGCTGAGCGGCGTGAGTTACGCTTTGTTGGCTTTCCTTTGTGGTGGCGTGCATCTTAAGGATCTCCAGTGCCTCGTAGGGGTGAAGGTCGTCGTACTGCGCATGAGTCTCCATCCAGTAGTAGGCCTTCTTTGCGAGGTGCACACCTTCAGCTCCATGATACCTTGCAAATCCTTTGACCATTCGTGCGGCAATTCCCTGGGTCACCCCCTCAATCGCGAAGTTCGCCGCCGAAACTGCCTCGACGAACGTTCCACGATTGGATATCGACCACATCCAGTGAGTGAGCGCCTCCACCTCTGGAAGGATACGGGTCTCAAGAAGCTCAGCTCTGGGCACACCGAAGCCAAGCGCCATATCAATCCACTGGTCAGCGTGACGTTTCTCAACTCTCAGATTGTCGATCAGAAACGAGCGGCCAGTGTTGTCGGGCGCTTTCGCAAGATATGTACCCATGAACTGAGGAAAACTTTCGATGAATGGATAGAACTGGCTGCTCCAACCACGCACCTGAGCGAGAGATAGTTCTCCAGTCGAGGTCTCTTGGACAAGTTTTGAATCCCAGATCGCCTGCCTGTAGGGGGTGAGATAATGATTCATTTCTTGGACCCAGGGAGGATCAGGTGTGAACTTACGCATTCTTTTCAGGGCGAAACGACCTTTTCTCACGGCCCCATCGCGCTCGGAATCTGGGCTAAACTCCGCCGGCTGGATGATTCTGTTCTGATGGGCAACTGCCCGAGCGATACCAGCAGCCTCCAATGCAAGCTGGTCCTCGGAGACATGAACGGTAGCAAAGGAATTGTCCAGGGTCGACTCGTTCTGGCGCAGCTCTTGAAGCACGGAATCAAGGATCTCGACGTTCCAATCTTTTAACGCGCAAAACTTGATGCCTGCAGCGCTCAGACCATCCTCGAGCGGGGTATAGTGGGTCACTTGCCCTGCGAGCTTCAAGAAGCAGAGTTCCCCAAAGGATAGGTTGAGAGAAACAGGCGCACCGCCCCGCAAACGCACCGGTGAGCAGACTCGGATGCCGCCCGCGCTTAAATCAGAACTGGTCCCCAGGATTTCCTTGCCAGGGACTCTCAGAAATACCTTGAGAGTAAGACTGTACCGCGATTGCTGTCTTCGCTCGCGATTAAGCCGAGTGGCGGAGCCGTCACCCATGTCGGTCCGTGCAGCCGTCTGTCCTCCCGGCTGCTCTCTAGCTACCGCTTCAAAGCTTCTTGGAGCCCTCTTCATTCCCTAACCTCCTAGCTGCGTGATGCAAAAAAGGCGTAGATGGGAGATTTTTCGCAGAACGTGACTCAGCGTAAAAAAATCCTTATGCTCACCATCCTTGCGATCGCACCGCCATGGCTTCAAGCGCTCCACCATAACGTCTCGCGCACAATTCCTAGTTAATCCGAGCAGATATACCCGGATCCCTCTTTTAAACTATTTGGACGGTAATGGCAAGGCCCTGAAATTCAACGGCCTTTCGACTGTCAGTCAGGCTTTTCAGCCACAGCGACGTAGGCCTGATTGGCCAGGGTAGGGTACACGCGGGGCTTTGCAGCGCCACTCGACTTCAGCAAATTTGACAGCTCCTGCCGGTGGAAAAAGCGAAGATTTCCATTACGTTCGGCCTCCATGATGGTCCCCCAA
>JBFJQA010000254.1:0-4444 GCA_041616875.1 Nitrospiraceae bacterium
GGTGTTGATGCGCTTCAGGGCCTCACTATGAGTCAGCTTGCGTGGCAGGGGCTTCGATTTAGTGACCGAGCTTGGCACCGAAGTCCCGGTAACCGTGCCAGCTGATAGCGAGGAAGGCGTCTGTCCAGTAGGTGTCATCGGTGAGGAGGGAGATGCGTGCTGGACTGCCGGCCTTGCGGACTCAACGAGACCAATTGAAGCCAGCGCCGCCCGAACCTTTCCCATGACTTTATCGATGAAGTCCTCTTCATCATCTTCTTCCCTAGTGGACTCCACTGGCGCGTTCTGGCCCTGGCCATCATTCATGTGAGGGGTTTCCCGAACAGCCTGGGACATCGCAGCGGTCGGCCCATCCTGGGCGAATGGCTGACTCTCTGTCTTTGGGTTCCCTGCAACGGTGTCGCGGTTCCCGGCGCCCGAAGGTGCCGAGGTGCGTTGATTCAGCGGCCTCTGGTCAGAGGCGGCAGGGGAAGTTCGCGGATCTTCTTCGGGTTGGCCAGGGATCAGCCCTCGTGAGGGGCGGCGAATCAGTTTTCTCGTCGTTGGAGACGGATTGGGAGATTGCATCTGTTCCGCGGCAGGGTCGGGTGAAGCGGCAAACGCGTGGTTGAGCCGCGTGAGGGATTCGACATCCCAGGTGACTGTCCCCGCGGTGGTCCACACACAGGCTCCGAGGACTATGGCTAGGGACTTACCTAGCATTGAGGGACTGTTCGAAAAGTGCAGGTGCCGCATGCTCTGGGCCCTCCTCAACAAATCTGGTCAGCGAAAAAGAACTCCCTGAGACCAACACAACCATGCCGGAGGAACGGACATTGTTCCGGGCCGAGACTTCCGCGCCGCAAGAGAACTTGGTAACTCGTGGAGAGCGTCTGTTGCCTGCTCGAGTGTTCTGGTATTGCACCATCCGTCATGTGTGACGCAGGCGTGGTGCAAATGCGGTGCCGATCGGGGCTCGGGGGCGTGACTGAAGGAATAGGAAATAGAAAGGCGCGCAAAATCGAATGACAATTTTTCTGGTGCGCTAGCGCGCGGCATCCAACGATATCAAAAGGAACAGAAAAGTCGCATTGCGTATATGAGCAATTCATGAACAGTTGATGCTCACACGGTCAAGTTGGTGCAAGGTCTTGAAGTTGAAATCAGAAATCAAGTCTTAGTCATGTAGGGACTTCACCAGTTCGTTGAAACTTCTAGGATTCCTCTGTCGTAGGTTTTTTCATACTCGAGAGACTGAATGCGTGCCGGTGTTAGAGGTGTCAGGCCAAGGGATCTCTCTGATGCTGAAAGAGTGGTGGCAGTGCGGCCGGGAGCCGTTGGGGTTGGTGACCGGCCAACTCGCTTGCGAAACGATATGTCGTGCCGTCGCGGACCGACTTGGGTCACACCGATATGACCGTATCAGCTGAGGCCAGGCATACATGGAGAGGGTGATAGAGGAAGGAAGGCGCTCAAGGTCGTGGGGCGCTCCTTTGGAGCGCTCGTACCATACGAAGTCAGCAGCGGGAATGGGCGCTATCTTTTGGCAAGCAGGGGGTTCTTGCGAAGAGGCGAGCTGGGGGACAGCAAGAATTTCACTCCGACCAGAGACCCGCCGCTCTCAGCTGGAAAGGGTACGGCTCGAGTCCATCGCACCTCCACCAAGGTCAATGTCCCGCCCTTTCTTTTCGAGTACCTGGGCACGTAGATCTCAAAGACGTGCCGGACTGCGGGGCTGTGAGGCATGAGGAGCAACATGCCCTTCGCGCTCACGTTGATGGAGACGGCATCGCCTTGGTGTAGGAGAAACGTATGCGGGTCGGGCGATTCAGTCAGTTCGTAGGGACAGGGTCGGATCAGGGCGATCCGCTCACTACGGCGAGTACGTTGTTGCTGAGCTACCCCAAGGTTTTCTGTCCTTCAGAAAAAACAGCGTGGAGGTTAATGGGGTTCCACAGGCTGGTTCTGTCTACTATTGCTTCGTATTCAAGTCAAGAGAAAAACACTACCCGCGGTATGATTTTATGCGCTCATCCACAACGGCTTGTGGAAACGCTGTGAAAGCCCTGTGATTCTCAGGCGGAGTAACCTGTGCATAGAGGAGGGGGCTTTATATAAGGTGTGAAGTACTCAAGGATAGGTCATTTGGCAAGCATCTCAGATGAATCCGTTGTCCTAGAAATCACTTCCCCAAGGCGTGTTGAGCCAGTTGTGCCGGGATTCTGACTTGAACGGGATGGCACAACAAAGTGCATGCGTCCGCTCAGCGAGGCTTTTATCGGACCAGCGCGAAGGGCTTCTAAAAGGAGGTCTCTCATAGGGACTTGTCGATCTATCCGATGTGTGGCCGACTCAAACATGGTGTATCCATCACCGCCATCGGCCAGGAAAGAATCGGTTGCAACGGTGTAGTGTTGGGTCGGATTCAGCGCTTCTCCTCCAATCATAACCTCGCGTACACGTTTCCCGGGAGGCGAACTCACCTCATAAGCCACCCTCAGACCGGAAATTTGAAGAAACCTCCCGTTAAAAGCCGGCAGTCTGCTCGCGCTGTTTTCCAGGGCAAGGAGAAGTTGTTCCCCGGTGAGGCTGAAGGTAACCGTGGCGGAATCAAATGGAAGCACGCTGAGGACACGCTGAAAGTCGACAGGACCGGGCGGAATGCTGTCTCGTATTTGCCCACCGTTTACCAGGGCGATCTGTGTCCTGAACTTCCGTCGGAGAAGGTCCGCCAGCAAGTTGCCGAGGTTTGTTTCGCGAGACCGAACGTCGGAGGTCTCCCCGTTTAACTTGACGAGTGACCTTCCGATCACTGTTGCCGACTCGGCTTCCAGTTTCCTGCTGTAGCCCTCAATCAAGGCCTGGACTGGAGGGTTTGGCTGGACCCTCTCTGTCACAGGCAGATTACTGGCTTTGGCCAAACTTATCCTCGTCGACCCGTCGGGATTCTTGATGAGGTTGAGATCGAGCCGTCCCAGTGTCTGCCCTTGGCGATGTGTCTTTACGAATACTCGACCAGGATCTCTCAGACGTTCAACAGAAGCCGGAGCTTTGGGCGAATACAATCCATCAAAGCCAACCGTATGGCCGCCGATGATCACATCCACCTCAGGCGCTCCCGCAAGAAGGGCCAGATCCTCATCCGTTTCCTGGTGTGTCACTGCGAGGACGAGGTCGGCCCCGTGCTCCCGCTTGAGGGTTTCTGCCAACGTTCTTGTCGTGCGAATGGGCTCCTGAAACTGCAGGAGATCGACAACCTCTCGATTGAAGCTGTCGGGAAAGTTTCGCTGACCGAGGATGCCGATGACACCGATGGTGAAGGTCCCTACTCGAGCCAGGGTGTAGTCTCGGCATGGGAGTTCCCGCAAGATGCCCGTGATATTCGAACACAAGAACGGGAAGTCAGCGAGCTTCTGGAGCCGTTGCAGATGGTCGATGCCAAAATCAAACTCATGATTGCCGGCCGCCATAGCGTGGTAGCCCATGAGGTTCATCGCCTGTACATCAGGTTCACCTCGAAAGAATGAGGAGAGCGCTGACCCAATCAGGATATCACCGGAGTCCAGGAGTAAGACAGCCTCGCTCTCCTGACGGACTGACGCGATCAGGGTTGCCCGCGCCGCCATGCCCCCGACGCGTGGTTCGCCCATGCGTTCAATGGGGAGCGCCGTTCCGTGGTGCTCGCTGGTGTGCAGGATGGTCAGACTGAACGAGATCGTCTCGCTGGCTGAGGCGATTCTTGTCGATACGAGGCAGTGTAGGACCAAGAGGAGGAGAAGCGATTCCGGGAGAAAACACAATCTCCTCGGCCAATTGCGTTCGGAGCGAAGGCTGAGGTATGATTTTCCCTCAGGGTTGCTTGAGTTCATTGAAGAGGGGAGGCCGGTGTGATCAGTGACGAGACCCTGACCAGCTATATTCGTAGAGCCCTGCCGGATGCGACCGTCTCCGTCATCGACAAGACAGGGACGATGGATCATCTGATGGTTCGTGTGGTATCGGATTCGTTTCAAGGGAAAAACTTGCTGGACCGGCACCGTATGATTTACCAGGCGCTTGATGAACCAATGAAGGACGGACGTATTCATGCGCTTGAAATCACGGCTCTTTCCAGTGATGGATCATAAGGAGGACAGGATGGCTGACCCTATTGAAGAAGAAATTCAACAAGAAATCAAGGCACATAAGATTCTTATTTACGGAAAAGGCACGAAGGCGATGCCCATGTGCGGCTTTACTCGCGAAACAGTGCAGTTTTTTGACAGGTACGGGTATCCGTATCAAGTTGTCGATGTGCTGCAAAACCCTGCAAAGCGGGAAACCCTGACGAAGATGACCAACTGGCCAACCCTTCCTAAGGTCTTCATTGATGGGCAATTCTATGGGGATACAGACGTCCTCGACCCCATGGAGAAGAAGGGAGAGGTTGTGCCGCTTCTGAAGAAGGCTTTCGAGGAGACCTAAC
>JBFJQA010000255.1:0-4428 GCA_041616875.1 Nitrospiraceae bacterium
AGCCCCATCATCCAGGTGAAGGCGGTCGCCAGCATGATGATGGCATATTGGGAGCGAACCGATATCTTCCCCCACTCAATGGGACCGCTCTGCTTTGCACCTTTCAGCATGAACAGATTCAGCGCCGTCATGAAGAATAAACAGGAAAGAGTGGTCGCAACTTGTGGCACGGACAACCCTATGCGGACGTTGGCCGGTATATAGTATCCGTAAATGGCCAACCAGATGATGTTCACATAGGCCCAGAAGAAAAAGATCCCCATGAAGATGTCGCCAAACTTGGACCAGGAAACCTGGGGCACCTTATTGCCTCGCTGGTACCAAATAAAGCTCAAGACGGTGGTGGTGATGATCACATTGATGCCACCGTTCTTCGCCGACATCACCCCGTAATTCCCCAAGACGGGGTGCTGTTGACCACCCATGGCCTTTAACTCAGCGGGACTCATCACGATGGTGTGCGGGGTAATGAAGACCAAGAATCCGCACACGAGGATAAACACGAGGTATTTGATATAGCGCTGATACTTCTCGGCGCCTCGCATGCGCCCTAGAGCCTGCCAGAGGTAATAGTTTGAACTGAGGAACAGAATCCCGATCATGGTTGCCTGGATAATGAAGAGCCAGGCCAGGAGCCCCCCCATCAAGGTGATGCCCATCTGCTGCCGATAGGCATAGACCTCTCGCATCAACCAGTACCCGGCAAATGGAAGAGGAATGAGGAAGGCCACGGCGATGGCCATGGCAATGTACCCCATCCAATCATAGTGGGCCCGCTCTTCTTCGGTCTTCGAGGCCAGAAACCGATAGGCGGCATAGGCCGCGACCACACCGCCCCCGAAGGCCATGTTCCCAAGAATCCGGTGGACGTTGAGGGGGTTCCACAAGGCCGTGTGAATGACATGCCAGATATTCCCCAGAAATCGACCCTGCTCATCGACTCCCGCCGGGGACATCATGAACGCGATCCAGGAATTGGCCAGGAACATGAGCACCGTCCCGATGACATTCAGAACCACCGACATGCTGAGGTGGATCCACTTCAGGAACCCCTCTTTCATCTTGTCCCAGCCATAATAATAGATATAGAGCGTTCCGCTCTCCGCCACAAACAATAGCGCATAAATATGCATCACAGGGCGGAAAATGCTGGACAGGTACCCGAAGAAGGCTGGATAAAGAGTCAGGAAGGTGAAAATCAATATCCCACCGAGAATGGCGGTCAGGGAGTAGGCCGTCAGGCTGATTTTGACGAAGTCATACGCCAGCTGGTCATACTTCTTCCCCATGGCCCGATCCTTCGAAACCACCCCCATAAATTCGATGATCATGCAGAAAATCGGAACGGCCAGCACAAAACTTCCGTAATAGAGGTGCTGCTGGTTCGCAAACCACAGCAATACCCGGCTCTCGAAATTGTAGCGAGGGTAATCCTTAGGGCCGTCTACGGTTTTTGGGGCAGGAGCTCCGACGACCACCCCCTCGGTTTTGTAGTAGACATCGCGGGCCTTCTCGACCTTTTTCTCGTCTGCGTCACCTTCGGCTTCATCCCCCCCAGCCCCTTTGGCTGCGGCCACTTCAGGGGGAGGACCTCCTGCCGCAGGACCACCAGCTCCCCCAGCCAGAGCAGGGACTGACAGGATAATTGGCAGCAAGAGGAGGCCAACCATGGCACTAAGTGCCAGGACTGCCATTGTCTTTTTCTTCATGATACCGCCCATGGCTTACCTCCTTGAATCAGTCAAGCCGTCTTCTTCATGTTTGAAAAATTTTTCACAGATCTCGCGACAGCAAACAACTCCCTACTCCCGGAAGAGGTACCAATAGTCCAAACCCTGAGCATCCATCAAGTAGTGATTCACAATGGTGAAATAGGCCAATGCGATGAGCATCGATATGGTGACCGCCACCGCGGTGTTATTCAACAGCTCCGTTTTCTTCCCCATGACAATGAGCACCAACAGGATAACCCCAATGGCCAACAGACCGACCCAGAACCCTGCAGTCACGATAAGAGACATATGGCTACTCCTTACTCATGATGACTGGCCTATGCAGATGTTTTCGTCGTCAGGCCCTAGCCTATTCACCCAGGCACCGTCCCTCAGCACGGGCATTGGATACCGGCGAGCCAATAGAAGAACCACAGCCCGACCGCGCAGGTACCATAAAAGATCATCTTTCCGATTTTTATTTTGAGTTCGCTATCCGCGGCTTCCATACCCCTCCTCTAGTCTCAAGAAAAATTCTCTTCCTCGGAAGAATTTGACCCTTGCGACGCTTTCAGAACCTTGACAGCGTGGACCCCCTATGCTAATGATCTCCTTGATTTTTTTAAGGAAAAGGAAGGCACATAATGGCTCGGGACTCAAAATTGTTCGACATTATAGTTTTGGCCGGTATGGTTGTCAACATCATTTTGGCGGTCTTTCTGATTCTCTATTACTTTGATTTTCTGTGACTCTTTTCCCTTTTGTGGGCTCCGCACGTGCTGGGCTTCCCCCTCCGAACGAGCGCAGCGAAAGCCGATCGTTTCGTCACGGAAATTGGGAATCATTTTACTCCTACTGGTGATCCTGACGTCTGATCCGGTACTGGTGTAGCCCCCTCCACGGAGCACCTTGAATACCCCATCTTCTGGGCCACGCGGATCCCGTTCCGCTCCACGGTACACCTTCTCTCCATACCAATCTGCCACCCATTCCATGACGTTTCCCGTTCCGTCCGCTATGCCATAGGGACTGACGTCTCGAGGGAACGATCCCACCGGCGCGGTGACCTCATATTTGTCATTGACCCGCGCATGGTTGGCGGCCTGAGGATCATTGGTGTTTCCCCATGGCCATAGCCGGCCATCGGTTCCCCGCATGGCCTTTTCCCATTCCGCTTCAGTCGGAAGTCTTTTGCCTTTCCACCTGCAATAGGCGAGAGCGTCTCCCCAAGAGACATACACCACGGGCTGGTTTGGCCCGCGCATGCGAGCCAAGTTTTTCGCGTATCGAGACGGAGGTCCTGGCTTTCGATGGCTGGTCGCCTCCACGAACTCCTTATACTGATAATTGGTCACTTCGTACTTATCGATCCAGTATCCACCCAATTCAACAACGCCTTCCGGCCGTTCGTCGTACCCGCCAGCCGTGGTCCCCCGTATAAAGGCGCCACCTGGAATATAGACCATTTGTTCTGCAATCGGCTCTTCTGTGAAGGAATCCTCCGAGGACTTGTGGGATGACCCCTCGCCCTCCTCCATGACATCCTCCTTGGGGGTAGGGGTCGTGCCCTTGAGAATTCCCACCACGGGTAAACTGGTGAGAAACAGTATGGCGATCAAGAACGCAATTTTGAATTTTGTTTCCAACATGACTGCGGCTCTCAGTAATGAAGCAGGAATCCTTTCTCGGTCATTCCCTTCCAGAGACAGGAAGTGAACACGTCCACATTTATCCGGCCGTTTATTGGTCCGCGTCCTTCGCGCATCGGATGCCAATGGTGCTTGATGGTTTCCACTGTTTTGCCTGAAACCGTTTGGCTACACGGGCTCCTAGGGCAGATTCCCTCCACGACCCCCCGCGGATGACCTTGTGCTCCCCTTCTTCCTTCGGCCCAAGCGGATCGCGATAAGGCGATTTTTGATAATAGTCTTCCTCATAGCTGTCGGCCACCCACTCGGCCACATTCCCGGTCATGTCATAGAGACCGTAGGGGCTTCGCCCGGACTCAAAGGACCCAGGTGGGGCCAGGTAACGATATCCGTCATCAGCTCCTTCAAGATTCGCGCGCCCTATCTCAAAGTCATCCCCCCAGGCATACCGTCTCTCTCTTTCTCCCCTGGCGGCCTTTTCCCATTCGGCCTCCGTGGGCAAGCGTTTTCCGGCCCACAGGCAATACGCCGCTGCGTCGATCCAAGACATCCCCATTGCGGGAAGATCTGGCCGCTGGATGTTCGAAATGTCCTCCTCGAAGACCGGAACGAAGGGCTTGCCCTTTTTCGTCATCTTCACAAACCTTTCGTATTCTCCCTGAGTCACCTCTTTTAAGTCCATGTAAAATGACTTGAGGTACACCTGATGTACAGGCGCCTCATCCGGATCTCCTTCGAGGCTGCCCATGGTGAAGGGACCTTCTGGGATTTGGACCATGTCCCGTCCCTCGTCCCCAACCATCGTCTTATACATAGAGAAATCCTGCTGCGCCACCCTTGTGATCGTTCTTGGCTCGACTTCCATGGTCGCCAATAATTCCCGCTGCGCCTTGGCCTTGTAGGACTCATACACCAAGCTGACAATCATCAGAATGAAGGACGCGAACACAAAGATAATCGCTCCTATGAGGACGCCTCGATTTTCCATATCAGTGTCGTTCTACTGAGCACATCCTCATTGGTTGGCGGCAATTCCGCCACAACTTTTCCCTACCCAGACACCAATA